>JBHICV010000135.1:0-6676 GCA_046759765.1 Acidimicrobiia bacterium | reverse complement strand
TGATCGCGGCTCCGACCCTGCTGCTCGTCGACAACTTCGAGCACGTCGCCGAGGCCGGCACAGACGTGGCGGCTTTGATAGCCGAATGTCACGAGCTCACCTTTCTGGTCACCAGCAGGACACCTCTCCATATCCGAGGAGAAAACACCCGCCGAATCGACCCCTTGGCGGTCAAAGGCAACGGCCACGACCCCGCTGCCGTGCAGCTGTTTGTAGATCGAGCTGCGGAGCACGGCGTTGATCTCGACCTATCGGGCCCGGACGGAGCTTCGATACGGTCGATCTGCACGCGGCTGGACGGGCTCCCGCTGGCGATCGAGCTGGTCGCCTCCCGCGTGCGTCTGTTGGCCGTCGAAGAGCTCGATCGGAGGCTCGCCACTTCGTTGTCGATTCTCGGTTCGGGAGCTTCTGACCTGCCCGAGCGGCAGCAGACCATTCAAAGGACGATCGAGTGGAGCCTGGACACGCTCGGCGACGCCGAGCAGGCCGTCTTCAGACGGCTCGCCGTGTTGCCAGCGGGGGCCACATTCGAAGTGGCTGAAGCGGTATGCGGCATTGACCTGGAGGGCGACATCCTGGAGACGCTCTCGCTGCTGGTGGATAACTCGCTCGTGAACGTCGTATCGGGTCTCCCCGCGGGTAACCGCTTCCAGGAGTTGAAGGTGTTGCGCGAATTCGGAATCGAGCGTGTCAGAGACGCAGGCGAGATGGACCAAACGATGTCTCGCCTAGTCGATCAATACGTTGCCACGTTTCCGGCGCTCGGAGTCCAGTTGGACAAAGAGGAAGCGCCTCTCCGAGAGCTGCAGGTCGAGCTTCCCAACCTGATCTCGGCAATTGACTGGAGTCTGTCCGGCAGGGCCGAGGACATGGTCGACGCTTTGTACGACGTATGGCCCGTTCTGTTCGACGGCGACATGGTGGCCGGAGTGGCTGACTGGTTGGCTCGAGCCGAGGAGATCGTCGACTCTCCGAAGATGGACTGGTCTATTGGTTTTGTGGCATTCCAGACGGGTGAGGTGAGTTCGAGGTAGCGGCCGAGAGGCTCTCCAACGCCATGGATCGTTTCACGGCCGAAGGTGACCCCGAGGGAGTGGCCTTTTCGCTGCTCTTTCTGGGCAATGTCACCGATGACCCCGCCGAGGGGATAGCGATGCAGGAGTCCGCCCTCCTCACTTTTCGAAAGCGCGGCCGCACCATCGCGACTTACGCGGCTCGGATCTTCAAGAGCGTCAACCTGGTGCGGGCCGGCGACCTGGAAGCCGCCCTGGAGCTCCGCCAAAAACTCGTCGCGGAAGCGATAGCTACTCCCATTCTCCCGGAGCTCACCGCTTGGACGCATTGGACCCTCGCCCTTTTGCTGTTCAATCTCGACCGGCTCGAAGAGGCGGTCGATCACAACCGGTATGTGCTCGATGTGGCTATCGAGATCCGGTCTCAAGAGATGATCGCTTCGAGCGGAGATTTGGTGGCGGTGGCCGAAGCTGCCCAAGGACGGCTCGAGGAGGCGACGCTCATCCACGGAGCCTGTCAGCAGATCTGGGACCGACTCGGAGTGGCGATCTGGTGGGAAGCGGCCATGTTGATCGAGGCCGCTATGGCCAAGGCTCGGCAGCAGCTGGGGGACGCCGAACACGAGCGCCTACTCGCTCAGGGCGCCGCCATGAGCCTGGACGAATTGATCGAGTTCCTCGGGGTTTGACCCGAAGACTGCGGCTGTCCTGAGATCTCATAAACTCACTTCCTTGCGAGAGGAGAACAAATGGCCGTTGCTTCGACGATGCTGGCGCTGGGCACTCCCGCTCCCAGCTTCGACCTTCCCGACACCATTTCCGGCGCCGACGCATCCATCACCGACTTCGCCGACAAGAAGGCGCTGCTAGTGATGTTCATCTGCAACCACTGCCCGTACGTGCAACATGTGCGGCACGGCCTCGTCGAACTCGGTCGTGACTACGAGGACAGCGAGCTGGGCATTGTGGCGATCTCGGCGAACGACCCCGCCGCTTATCCGACCGATTCACCCGACGACATGGCCAGGGAGGCCAAGGAATTCGACTACCGCTTTCCTTACCTATACGACGAGAGCCAGGAGGTAGCCACGGCGTACACGGCGATGTGCACGCCCGACTTCTTCTTGTTCGGGCCCGACCGCACCTTGGTCTACCGCGGCCGCTTCGACGATGCTCGGCCCAACACCATCGCCAGGGTCACCGGTGCCGACCTACGAGCCGCGATCGAGGCGGTGCTTTCGGACCATCCGGTCACCGTGGAACAATTGCCCTCGCTGGGCTGCTCGATCAAGTGGAAGCCGGGCAACGAGCCCGACTACTTCTCGTAGTTCCCCCCCGTTCTGGTGACGCTGATCCACCGTATAGGTGAGTAGACGTCACCAAAACCTGCGGCACCGTTCTGGTGACGGTGGACCACCATATAGGTGAGTAAACGTCACCAAAACCTGCGGAGCTACCACCCTCCGTGGTGGACCACTCCGGCGAGCGGCTTCCGTCTGGGCCGCCGGATCGAGACGAGCGGACGGTCGGAGGGATAGCCAAACCCGATTAACCACGCGCAGTAGTGGCTGTCGGGAAAGCCCAAGAGGCGTTGGGCCAGCTCCTGATCGACGACGCTGGAATGGCAGGACCCGATGCCCAGGTCAGCGGCGGCCAGCATCATGCTCATCGTCACCTGGCCGAGGTCGTAGTGGATTGAGTCCCGGGTACTGGCATTGTCGGCCTTCGGAGCAATCAGGGCGATCGTTGCTTGCGAGCGTGCAACGTGTCCAGCACCTCGCCACACCTTGGCCAACTCCGTCAGCTGTTGACGATCGGTGGACACGACAAAGTCCCACCGCTGCTCGTTCCGCGAAGACGGAGTGCGCCATCCGGCTTCCAGAATCCGATCCATCTCGTGGTCCGTAATTGGACGATCGTCATATTCACGTACGTTGCGCCTGCTTCTGATTGCTTCCCAAGTCTCCATGGCGGGGACCCTACTGGCTGAGGCTGGACCCCACGGATTGAGCAGGCGTAACTGGTAACTTTCGACCGTCGAGCCGGGGAGCCGATGAACTGCACGAACTGCGGAACGGAGAATCCTCCTGAGGCCGCGTTCTGCATGAACTGCGGACACTCGCTCCGGACAGCCTGTGCCAACTGCGGAGCAGAGCTTCCCGACGAGGCCGTTTTCTGCATGAGATGCGGCCACAAGGTCGGCGAGCCGGCGGCAGAAGCGGTGGCCACCCAAGCCGAAGAGCCGGATGAGCGCGCCCGTCACTACATGCCCGACGACCTCCAGACCAAGCTCGCCACCGAAGGCGGCGCGATGGAGGGCGAGCGACGCCGAGTGACCATGTTGTTCTGCGACGTGCGCGGCTCTACGACCGCGGCCGAGAAGCTCGACCCCGAAGAGTGGACCGACATCATGAATGGCGCTTACGAGCACCTCATCGCGCCCGTTTATCGCTACGAGGGAACCCTCGCCCGGCTGATGGGCGACGCGATCCTCGCTTTCTTCGGTGCACCGATCGCCCACGAAGACGACCCGGAGCGTGCCGTGATGGCCGGTCTCGAGATCCTCGAGGAGATCGAGGGCTACCGCGACGAAGTCTTGGAGAAGTGGGGTATCGAGCTAGCGGTGCGGGTGGGTATCAACACCGGGCTGGTGGTCGTGGGGGCGGTCGGGTCCGACCTCCACCTCGAGTACTCCGCGCTGGGAGATGCGGTGAACGTGGCCGCGCGAATGGAGCAAACCGCACAGGCCAGCACCGTTCAGATCTCCGAGAACACCCACCGGCTCGTCGACCAGCTATTCGCGTTCGAAGACCTCGGTGACTTCGAGGTCAAGGGCCGAATGGCTCCGGTCCGTGCCTACCAGGTGCTAGGAGTCCTGGAACGCCCGGCCATCACCCGGGGCGTAGAGGGGCATCGCGCTCCGCTGATCGGGCGCGAGCCCGAAGTACAGGCGTTCCGCGAGATCTTCGCAGGCCTGGAGAAAGGTCAGGGCCGGATCGTATCGGTGATCGGAGAGGCCGGCATCGGCAAGTCACGTCTCGTCATTGAGATGCAGGAGGATGTCCTCTCTCGAGAGGGCCTCGAGCAACTGGCCTGGTATCAGGGTCGCTCACTCTCCTATGAGACCGGCACTCCGTACACCCCGATCAGAGGAATTCTCGCTTCGATGCTCGGCCTCCGTGGGAACGAGTCTCCGCCCGAGATCTGGTCCCACGTGGAGCAGTTCGTCGCCCGCGCCGTGCCCGGGCGGGTCTCGGAAGTAGCGCCGTTCTTGGCTCAGCTGCTCGAAGCGACGATTCCCGCCGAACACTCGTCGAGGGTCGACTATCTGGAGCCGCCACAGCTTCGGGGGGAGATTCACCGATCGACGGTAGAGCTGGTCGCAGGCCTGGCTGCCCATCAGCCCGTCGTCTTGTCTTTTGAGGACCTCCACTGGGCAGATTCGGCCTCGATAGATCTGGTCCTCGATCTCCTCTCCGTGGCCGAGCGGGAATCGCTGTTGCTGCTGTTTGCCTTCCGGCCGGCCCGCCAAGATCCCTCCTGGCGAGTGCACGAGGCAGCCGATCGCGACTACTCCCACGTCTACTCCCCGATCAACCTGGGACCGCTGACCGAGACCGACACCCGGGATTTGGTCGGTGCGCTTCTTGACATCGATGCTCTGCCCGATTCGGTCAGGAACCTGATCCTGACGAAATCGGAAGGCAACCCCTTCTTTGTTGAAGAGATCATCGCCTCGATGATCGATCAGGAGGTGATCGTCGCCGAAGGCAGCCGATGGATCGCAACGAAGGCTGTCTCCGATGTGGCAATCCCGGACAGCCTGTCGGCTGTGCTAACGACTCGGCTGGATCGGCTCGATTCCACCTCAAAAGACATCGCCCAAGCGGCCAGCGTCTTAGGCCGCGAGTTTCGGTACGACGAGATCGCCAGCGTGCTCGAGGACGTCAAGGAGCTGGACTCAGGGCTTCTCGATCTCCAACGCAGGGAGCTCCTGCGTGAGGTGAGCCGAGTGCCGAAGCGCGTATACCGCTTCAAGCATGCCCTGGTTCAGGAGTCCGCCTATGAGACGTTGCTCCTCAAACGGCGCGTCCAGCTTCACGGGGCAGTAGCGGCACTTCTAGTGAGGACACAGCCCGAGCGGGTCGAGGACATTGCCGAGCACTACCTGAGGTCCCGCCAAGAGCAACAGGCGATTCCCTTCCTGCTGGCGGCGGGCGAGCGGGCCGTTCGCTCCTATGTGCTCCCAGAGGCGATAGCACACTTGGAGAACGCGTTGGACTACATGGCAGAAGGAGGGGACCCGGATCTGCTCCGTCGAGCCCTCGAAGCACTTGGGACGGCCAAGGAGCTGAGCTTCGACTTGGAAGGCGCCGCCTCGGTCTACGCGCGCCTACAAGCGGAAGGCGAGCGAGCTGAAATCGATCCAATGAGGATCTCCGGGATGAACAAGAAGGCCCTGGTCACTGGATTCTTCTTGAACGATCGCGAGCAGGCCCTCACAGAGCTGGCAGAGGCCGAGGCGATGGCCCGCAAAACGAACGACGGCGATGGTCTCATCGAATCCTGCATGTTCCAGTGCTACCTGCGCACCACCCACGCCGAGTTTGACGAGGTCGAGTCCTACATGAAAGAGATCACTCGGCTCGGCGAGCAGTACGGCCAGGAGGAACCGACCTTGTTCGGCATGACTCACTTCGCCAACACGCTCATCTTCTTGACGAAATTCGATGAAGGGCAGGTGGAAGCAGAGAAGGCCTTTGCCAAAGCCGAGGAGACCGGCAACCTCAAGTATCAGGCGGAGCTGCTGACCTTCGCCCTACCTATCTGTCGCCTCCATACCGGCGACGTGGAAGGAGCACTCGCGGCCCTCGAGCGAGGCATGGAGATCGCGCTTCGAATCGGCGATCGAGAATCAGAGGTCTTCGGCGCCACCATGCAAGGCAAGTTCGCCATGCTGGCGGGAGACTTCGACCACGCGTTGCGTTTGTTTCAAAGGGTCAGGGACGCGGCGGAGGCGGTCGCGATGCCGAGATTGAAGGCCCTTGGCAAATGCGTAACGGGCACGTGCTACTTGCAGATCGGGGGGCCGATGATCGAGCGGGCGCTGGAATATCACCGCGAGACGCTGGAGCTAATGGAGTCTCCCGGAGGCAGCTACGGGGCATGGCTCTGGTCGGAGATCGGCCTGTGCATGTTGGCAGCCGGAAAAGTCGACGAGGCCGATTCCCTGTTTGACCGGGCACTGACGGAGCCGACCAGTCCTATGCATTTGATGCGACCGCTTGCGCTTATGGGCAAGTTCGAAGTCGCACTAGCCCGGGGAAGGATCAACGACGCGGTGAGTTGGTATGGGGAGTTCTCCGAGTACGTACTCTCCCGCCAGATGCAGGACTACGGGATATTCGTGCCGTTCCTCAATGCCCAGCTCCAGGCCGCCCAGGGCGAGCACATGTCTGCCCTGGAGCAGCTCGAGCTCGCCGAAACGATCGCCACGATGGCGGGGCTGAAGCGGATGCTCCTCGATATCAATGCCGCTCAGGCAGGTTCTTTTGAAGCCGTCGGCGAAGCAGAGCAGGCCGAAGCCGCCCGGGCTAAGGGTTTTGCGATCGCCGATGAGATCTCTGCCGAGATGTCCGATCCCGAACTTCGGCAAGCCTTCC
>JBHICV010000134.1:0-6690 GCA_046759765.1 Acidimicrobiia bacterium | reverse complement strand
GAAGCGATCCGGTGACTCCGCGTAGATTCGGGCGCCCAGAGGAGCCGCCCGTTGTTGGAGTTCCGTTCTCTCGTCTGAGGTCAAGGCGAGCACTAGCCGTCGTGTCTCAGGATCGCACTTCAACTCACGGGACTGCACCATATGCGCCAATAGGGCCAGGTCGTGCTCCGTGCCGAGCAGCTCACCCAGATCATCGATGGTTCGAACGGTGCCTGACAACGCCGTCGGCCACAGTTGCACCAGAGTCTCCAGCTGGTAGCGCAGATACTTCGCGCGTTTGCGCCATTCGTGATAATTCGCAATTGAACCGTCGCGCTCGGTTCGGTGCATTGCCCGGCGTCCCCTCCGGTAAGTACGGCGGACTCCGGGGGCGATCGCTCCGAACTCGTTCCTGATCGCTGTTCGTCCCCACGGATCATTGGGCCCAGTCGGCCAGTCGGCGAAGCGAATCCGGGCAGCCTCGATCACGGCGATCACCGCGCGTAGAGACCCCTCACTGAGAACGATCTCGTGCTGGGCTGAGTGCCGAGCTACCAGCTCGGAGCGAAGCTCGTCGAAAAGCTCCGCGGCTAGATGATTCCCATAGCGATTGGCCAGAATGTCGAGGGTCTCGATCGCCACCGCCGCGTCGCGAACGGGGGAAATGACGCGAGCCGCGTCCCGCAGGATCACGTTCTCGGTCTTGTAGACGCGTTCGCCTACCTCGTCACGGCTCAGTCTCAGGATGGCTCGGATTCGCTTCATTGCCTTGCGGGCCGTGTGGATCCCCTCGTCGAGGTCCGCCTCCGTTAGCGCCAGCCGAGCACGATCCAACTGCTCCAAACAGACACGTTGCAGGGCAACAGCCAGGGGCTCCTGATTGCCGATGCGAACATCGCGCCGCCGTTTGGCACGTGGGTGGGTTGTAACTGTGGCACTTCCACTCGATGCTTCGGACCGCGGCGCGGTTATCCAGACATCGACCGAAGATGGTTCGCCGTCGAGCTGCCGCCGCTGGTCCTCGCCGGCTTTCTCCGCGTCAGGCATCCGTCGAGGCTACCGCTTCGCAAGAGGGTCGCGCCCAGGGTTGAGGAGCCTCAGGCGATCAGTCCGGGAAGCTCGCCGATGGACGAGATGACGTGGTCCGGCTTACGAAAGGACTCCCGGAGCTGCTCCGGCTCGAACTTGCCCGTCTGGACCAGGACACCGAGCAGTCCCGCCGTCTGAGCCCCCTCGACATCGGTTACGAGATCGTCGCCGACCATGGCGGTCCTGTCCGTGCGGGTGCCCAGGGCAGCGACGCCGGTATCGAAGAAGGCCCTCGAAGGCTTGCCCGTCACTTCGGCCGTAACGCCCGTGGCTGCCTCGAGCCCGGCGATGAAGGCACCCGCATCGAGCCGAGGACCTTCCTTGGTCATCCACCAGAGGTTGCGATGCATGGCTACCAGTGCTGCTCCGCTGTGGAGCATGCGAAACGCCTTATCCAGTGCCTCATAAGTGAACCTCTCTTCCGCCCCTCCGACAACCACTACGTCGGCGTTGTCCTCGACGAGATCAATGCCATCGAAGTCCAGGTCGACATCTCCTTTCGCAATTAGGAAGCAGGTCTTGTCCTGGTGGTTCCGGCGGAGGTATTCGGCGGTGGCGACTGGTGCGGTCATGATCTCGTTCGCCGCAATGTCGAAGCCGGCGTCCTCCAGGTCCTTGGCCAGGCGCCCTCGGCTTCTTGTGGTCGTGTTCGTCGCGAATCGGAACGCCAGACCAGAGGATCGCAACCAGGTCAGGGCGTCGAACGCACCGGGCAAGGGTTGCCAGGAGACAACCAATACGCCGTCGATGTCGATGAGTAGCCCTTCAATGCTCACGGCTCGGCATCCCAAATCAGGCGGGTTCGCCACGCTTGGCGGAAAGGCTTGTGGGCCAGCCGTGGGCTGCCGGTCAGACGGCGGACGATGGTGAGGACAGTAACGCCAATCGCATAGAGACCCGCCGGCTGATTATCGAGCCAGATGGCGAGGAGCGGGTAGACGAGCACCGCGACCAGCCAAGCCTGTGGAAGGTGGCTTCTATGGCCCGGACGTGTATCCGGGGTCTTCCAGAACGCACCCACGCCCAGGATGGGAAGCAGACCTGCGGTGGCGAACGGAGCCAGGAGTCCACCCCCTACCAGCGCCACGAGCTGCCCGCGGCCTCCAATGAATCTGAGCCACACTGGCCAGGCGTGGCCTGTGATGACACCCCAAGCCGTGACCACTTGAGCAGTTTCCCCCAGCCCTTCCGCGAGCAGGATGGCGACTGCGGCCTTGCTTACGTCGAGCACAAAAACGGCCAGCCCCCACCACCAGTTCGTGAGTTCGGCCACATTTCCTGTCCCGACGTTGCCCGATCCCTCATCTCGGAGGTCAATGCCGTGGGCCTTCCCAACCAACCAAGCGAAGGGAATCGATCCGGCCAAATACCCGAGAAGGAACGCGCCTAGGAACTCCAGAAAGCCACTCCTACGACACCGGGACCGGTGTGGGAGCCCATCGCCGGTGAGAATCGAGTCACGAACACTTCGGCATCTGGACGAGCCTCGACGATCCGCGCCCGCAGGAACTCCGCCCGATCGCCGACGTTGCCGTGGAACACGCCCGCATGCAGAGTGCCCAGGGAGCCTTCTACGTCCTCGAGGATTCTGGTCAGCGCGGAGCGCTCTGACAGGGCGGGCGAAATGGCGCTGACTTCACCACCGTGCAGGCGAAACATCGGCTTCACTCGCAGTGTCTCGCCGAGCATGAACTGAGCCACGTTTACCCGGCCGGAGCGACGCAAGTAGCGAAGAGTGTCAATGGTCGCGATCAGCTGCACCTTCTCGGAGATCTCCACACCCCGGTTACGCACCGCCTCGAGGTCGCTTCCCGAATACGCAGCTCGGGCTGCCTCGATGGTCACGAGAGCCTGGGCAGAGATCGCAGTCCGGGAGTCCAGAATGCCCACCTCGAGGTCCTCGACCTCATTTCGGGCTGCCATCGCGGCGTTGAAGCTCCCTGAGAAATCGGCGCTCGGCGTGATGATCAGGACCGATTGGTATTCATCAGCAGCGGCTTTCTTCAGTTCTTGTGCGAACTCGCCCGGTGAAGGCGAGGACGTCGTTGGTGTCTCACCCCCTTCGAGACGTTGGTAGAAGTCATCCAGCTCGAGCTCTATGCCGTCCCGATAAGACTCCTCGCCCAGGTGGAGCCAGATCGGCACGACACCAATGTCGAGTTCGTCCACCAACGGAGGCGGGATCCCCGCCGAGCTGTCCGTGATCACCTTGACGGGCACTAGCGGCCATTCTTCCATGGGGACGTCGCGCGACCGAGGAGTAGCCTGACCGCCGGTCACTGGAGGTGACATTGATCTGTGCCAGCTGCGGCACCGAAAACCCTGCCGGTAGAAAGTTCTGTCGCGAGTGTGGAGGGTCGCTGAGCCTGGTGTGCGCCAACTGCGGCCAGGAGAATCTCCCCGGAGACAAGTTCTGCGGCGAGTGTGGAACCTCGTTGACGGAGGTCGTCTCCGAGCCGGCGGCCGCGGCTGACGGCCCCCCAGCTGATGCATTCGAGCCTTCTCAGGAACGCCGGTTTGTCTCGGTCCTGTTTGCGGACCTGGTCGGCTTCACGCCGTTCTCGGAGGCGCGAGATCCCGAAGAGGTTCGTGACTTCCTCTCCGGCTACTTCGAGAAGGCCGGGCAGATCGTCGAGCGGTTCGGCGGAACCATCGACAAGTACATCGGCGACGCGCTTATGGCTGTATGGGGGGCTGTAGCCGCGGAAGAAGACGACGCCGAGCACGCCGTCCGGGCAGGGATGGAGCTCACTGACCTGGTGGGCAAGCTCGGCGCCGAGGCCGGCGAACCCGAAATGGCTCTTCGGGTGGGGGTCATGACCGGGGAGACGGCGGTGGGCCCGGGCGGCAACAGAGCGGGCTTGATTATCGGGGATCTGGTGAACACAGCGTCGCGGCTCGAGTCGCTGGCAGAACCGGGAACCGTCCTCGTCGGTGAGGCCACCTTTCAAGTCACAGCTCGGGCGATCGAGTTCGAGCCGATCGGTGAGCAGACCGTCAAAGGCAAGACAGCCCCTGTTCCGGCCTATAAGGCCCTCCGGCTCCTGGGCCTCCGGGGCGGGGAGGGACGGGGGGAGGTGCTGGAGCCTCCCTTTGTCGGTCGCGTGGAAGAGCTTCGCTTGATGAAGGATCTGCTGCATGCCACGGGCCGCGAGAGCCGTCCACGCCTGCTGTCGATCGCCGGAATCGTGGGGGTCGGCAAGTCCCGGCTGGCGTGGGAGTTCAAGAAGTACGTCGATGGGCTGGTCGAGGACGTCTACTGGCACGAGGGTCGATCTCCCTCCTACGGCGAGGGAGTCACCTTCTGGGCGCTGGGGGAGATGGTTCGCCGCCGAGCCGGAATCGCTGAGCTGGACGACCACGGGGAGTCAACCCGGAAGTTTTCGGAGATGCTCGAGGAGTATGTGCCGGATCCGGATGAGCGGGCGCGGCTCGAGCCTCGGCTGGCCGGCCTACTCGGACTGCAGGACGTGCCACCCGGTGAGAAAGGTGAGCTGTTCTCCGCTTTCCGGACGTTCTTCGAGCGCGTCGCCGATCACGGCACGACGGTTCTCGTCTTCGAGGATCTCCATTGGGCCGACACGGGCCTCCTGGACTTCATCGAAGAGCTGCCTGACTGGTCGCGGACTAGCCCGATTTTCATCGTCACTCTCTCCCGCCCCGAGTTGCTCGAACGGCGCCCGGGCTGGGGCTCGGGTAGACGGGACTTTGCCTCCATTCACTTGGGCCCTCTCCATGTCGACGAGATCGGAGAGTTGATCGCCGGCATTGCACCGGGGGTGCCGGACGCGGTGGTCGAGCAGGTGACCGAACGCTCAGCGGGCGTGCCTCTCTACGCCGTCGAGCTGGTTCGGATGTTGGTCAACGACGGAACGCTGGCGGAGGCCGATGGCGCCTATCAGCTAATAGGTGATCTGTCGGGGCTAGCAGTCCCAGACTCACTCCATGCCGTGATCGGGGCCCGGCTCGATCGGCTCGATCCCGAGGAGCGGGAGCTCCTGCAACAGGCCGCCGTCTTGGGGCAGACGTTCACCGTGGACGGGCTGGCTGCCCTGACGAGCACTTCTCAGTCCGAACTAGAACCGCTGCTGACGTCGCTGGTGCGCAAGGAGCTGTTGGAGATTCAGCGCGATCCAGCTTCACCCGAACGCGGCCAATACGGATTCGTACAGGCGTTGATCAGAGAAGTCGCCTACGGACGTCTCTCGCGGCAAGACCGGCATGGCCGGCATGTAGCCACGGCTCAGTACATCGAAGGTCTTGCCGACGACGAATTGGCGGCCGTGGTCGCCAGCCACTACCTCTCCGCCTACGAGCTGGCGCCGCCCGGCGAGGATGCCGATCGACTCGCCGACCTCGCTGTCACAGCTCTGGTGGGCGCCGCCGAGCGGGCCGCGGCCCTCCACGCTCACGAGCAGACGCTCGTGTTATGTCGCCAGGCGCTCGAGGTGCTTCCGTCCGAGGCCGACCAGGGCAGCATTTTGGAGCTGGCGGTCACGTCGGCTGCGGCCGCTGCTGAGGAATCCCACGTCCAAGAGTACGGCGAGCGTTTGGTTGACTGGGCGGAGAAAGGAAGCCGCTCGGATAGTGCACGCGCCGCTTGGCGATATGGCAAGGCTCTCTTGGAAGTGCAGCTTCCTGGCCAGGCAGTGTCCGTTTTAGAGAAGGCTGTCGGGCCGAAGGTGGATCCTGACTCCGATCCCGCCCTTGTGTCAGCAACTGTCGAGCTCGCCCGGGCCCATCTTCTGACAGGGCGCCCAGAGGAGGCGGCGTCCGAAGCTGAGCGGGGGCTCGTCGCCGCTGAGCGCCTTGACATGATTCCCGAGATCACGCATGCCTTGATTACTAGGGGGTCGGCGCTCGGCTACATGGAGCGACGACGCGAAGGTACTGCGTTGCTCAGAGGTGGCCTAGAGTTCGCGTTGGAGCACGACCTCAGCGGTGCCGAGCTTCGTGCGCGCGCCAACCTCTCCAACCTCGCATCGAACGACGATCCATCGATCATTCAAGAGATGATCCCTCAGGCTCTGGAGAAGGCGGGTGCGATTGGAGATCGGTCGCAAGAGTTTTTTTTCGCCAACTGGTGGGCGGCCCATTCGGCGTGGATAGCTGATCTCGATACGGCGCTCGAGGTCGTCAGAGAACACATACCGACTCGTGGGTCCGCGCTGGGGCTGTCGTTCGAAGCTTTAGTGGCCTATATCGATGCGCTCAGACATGATCCGGGCCAAGCCGTCGAATCCGTCGACCGAATTGCCAGCCAAGCTGCCGAAATGGATGACCCGCAGTCGCGGCGTCTGATCAACGACTGGAAGGCTCTCGCCTATCGGAGTGTGGGTCGACCGGATGAGGCTGCTGGATTCGCCATAATGAACTACGAAACGAGTGATACGCCCGAACACGAATCCCTTGCGATCGCCTGTGAGGCAGGGGCATGGGCGCGCAATGAAGAGGTTGTTCGCCGGGCGATCGCTCATTTGGCATCCCACAGGTCTAAGGGCCGTGTTGTGACCGGCTATGAGAACTACGCCCAAGCTGTGCTGGGAGCTTTAGCGGGAGATATGACGGGCGCGGCTAACGCTTTTGTCGAACTCACTGATTCCTGGCAGACACTCGGTCGGC
>JBHICV010000133.1:0-6908 GCA_046759765.1 Acidimicrobiia bacterium | reverse complement strand
CGGCCGAGTCCCCTCAACATGGCGGCAATCATTTCTAGGTCGTCCTGGGAGAGTACCGCCCCGAAGGCGGGCATACGTCCGGTTCCCATCCCGTTGACGCCGTAACGCTTTGCCGAGGACGTACCCGTCTTGATGAACTCCACCAGCGGATCGGCGGCGTCTAGCTCGTCAGCGGGCCGCTGAAACTGAATATTGACTCGCCCCTCGAAGAGAGCCGGGCCGATACCTCCCGAGGCCAGCTCCAACGTATATGGGAGCCCTGCCGACCAGTTCGAGTTGTGGCAGCGGGCACAGTAGGCCTTAAAGAGACCAACGGCCCGCCTCGCATCGTCGATCTGTCCATCGAAGCTTGCTTCGGCAATGGCCTCGAAGTCGGGCTGCCACAGCCTTTCCGCCGCCGAGGCGTTGAGGAAAGTGATGCCGGCCTCCATCCCGACAATCAGCCCCTGAAAGTTTTCGACCCCAACCCGCAGGTTTCTCTCTAACGCCTGCAGGTTGGCCACCGATGTCCTGGCCGCCCTTAGATCGGCGGTCCCGGCGGTGGTTTCCGGGTTGAGCGGATCGAGTGTCACACCTATCCCGCTCATCTCCAGGGCTTCGGCCTCCTCGGGAGTGAGAAGCTGCGAGAGCGATCCGCTGATGGTCACGGTTTCTTCGCCGGTGTCTTCGTCGACCTCGACCTCGACGACATAGAGGGAGTTGGTCAGCTCGGTGAGCCGCACCTCGGAGGTGTCCGACAACCCGTCCTGGTCGGTGTCCCGACCCTCGCCGGCGTGGTCCAGGACGTCCTGTGCCTCCTGTGCCACGGACGCGACGACCGTCAAGGCGTCCTCGGATTTCTCTAGAACGCTCTTCTGGAGCTCCTGCTCGGCGAGTGCCTGTGCCAGGATCTCGTCGCCGCGGTCGATCTTGCTCAGCTCCAGAGTGACCGCCGGCTCGATCTTGGCCAAGGCTTGCTCTTGGCTGATCTGGAAGGTGCGGATGTAGTTGATGAGATCCTGGATCGACTGCTCGCCGAGAGGGCCTCCTCCTTCGAGACCCCAGGCAGGCATGGGCGTATTGGCCCTTCCGAACGTGATCCAGAATCTGATTTCGTCTTCCGTGTACCGGTAGAAGACATCGTTGAGGGAAGGTGCCGTCCACAGCACGGCAATACCGGAGCGCGGCTCGACGAATTGAGCACTGCCACCCACGCCTTCCGGACCGTGGCATGAGTCGCACCGAAATGCTCTGGTGGGATCGGTGGAACCGAAGAAGATCTCGCCGCGGGCGATTGACGCCGCCAGGAACTCCTCGTCGAACCCGGCTTGCCGATCCTCCTCACTCAGGTAGTAGAGAGGGATCGCCAGGGCGAGGAAGGCGGAGAAGACGACCGCGGTTGCCATCGTTCTTTCTAGGCGACGGCTCTCGAGCTCTTCGTCCGTCCGATAGATGGACAGGTTCCTGGGTATGCCTTCACGACCCGGACCACCAACCGACGTCGCCACGATGAATGCCAGCCAGGCGATCGCGCCCAGGGCCACCAGGATGATGATGTTCTCCACGCCTAGCCGCGCTCCCCGCCGTCCTCGCCTTCTCCTAACCCGATAGTGATGCACGAGCGGCCCAGCGGGTAGGGAACGCTCTTGCTGGGCGCTCTGCTGGTCCCGACACGCGACCCTGTCCTGATAATGAAGCGATTGGAGGCATTCACCTCGACCTCGAAACGGTCGAGGTTCCGCGGCGCGGGGCCGCCCTCATACTCTCCGGTGGAGTTGTATCGCGATCCGTGGCATGGGCACTCGAAACCCTGGGAGGTCGAACACCACGGGACGCGGCAACCCAGATGGACGCACGTCTGAAAGAGCGCGGACAAACCCTCCGCCACCACGGTCTTCCCTTGGATCTTGGGAGGATCGAACTGTGACGTCGCAATCTCCGAAGTGGGAAACGGAACAACGTATGCCCGCGCCTCCGGGATGAACAAGGGCTGGATCGAGCCGTCCTGATTGAAAACGGAGGTCCGCAATGCCTGCACGTCACCTGCGTCGATGTCACCTCCAAAGCCGCCTCTAAGCCGCGGCCAAAGGAACCCGACCATCGCGATGAGAAGGCCAACCGAGTAGGCGCCGAATGTGGCCAGGAGCGCCCGGTTGAAGAACTGGCGCCGGGTGACGCCCATCTCATCAGCAGGAACCTCCTCGTAGGTGACCTCTCGCACCGCGATAGCAGTGGTGACCGCAGCCGGAGGTTCCTCACGGACTTCCACCGCGATCTCTATTGTCTCTTCCGCTTCCGGGGCAACGGTCACAACCGGCTCGGGCGGCGCCGATTTGTCCTCACGGACAGCCTTCCGCTCGACCCTGCTCCTCCAGGGCTTGGTTCCGCCCTCTCTGCGGTAGGCGATTGCGAAGACAGCCACGGCGCCCAACACGGCGACGGCCGCAACACCAATCAGGAGGATCTGGGAAGCTTCCATCAGAATTCGACCCAATCCTTCAGATCGTCGAACCAGATCCCGTCCTCCCAGGGAATCGTGAAGGTGAATCCGGGACCTCGGAAGAGGACTCCGATCATCGTCAGCGTGCCTGCTCCGACCAGGAAAAACGTGAAGAAGAGGATGGCGAACTTGCGGTCGGAGGGACGCGTGGACGGGTTTCGGTCCACGTACGGAACTGTCATCAAGCCAAGCAGCCCGATGATCCCTGGGATGATGACACCGGCGATCTGAGGGTCGTAATAGGAGAGGAGCTCCTGGAGCCCGAGGAAGTACCACGGAGCTTTGGCCGGGTTGGGCGTGTTGTTGGGGTCGGCCAGCTCCAGCAGCGGCGCCTGCAGAATCACCGATAGAACAAGAAGGAAAGCGGTGATGATCATCAGTGCCGTGAATTCGGCGAGCAACAGATGAGGCCAGACGTTCACCTTGTCCGTGGGCTCCGCTTTGACCTGCTGGATCGCCTTGGCTCGGACAACGGTCAGCAGACGCTGAGTACGCACCCCCTCCGGAAGCGCGACCGGCGGCTCGGTCGGACGGACCGAGGTAGCCACCTTGCCGTCTCCCCCGGAATCCCCTCCACCGTCCTCCTCGGAGGAAACCTTTTCTGTGGTCTCAGCGCGCATTTCCGCCAAGACCTCCTCGACCGGCAACCCGAGGGCTACGGCTTTGGCCTCGGCCGAACGACGGAGGAGCTCGTCAGGTACTTCCGACATCAGAGGGGCCCCGACAGGCCGCCGTCCTTACGGACTCGCCAGAAGTGGACGGACAAGAAGATCACGAGGATGAACGGGAAGAAGAGGACGTGACCCACGTAGAACCTGAGCAGCGTGGGACCGGAGACGGTGAACGCGCCCAGTAACACGAACTTGACTTGCTCGCCGAAGACGGGGACGAAGCTCCCCATGTTGGTTCCCACGGTCACGGCCCAAAGAGCGAGCTGATCCCAGGGCAGCAGGTATCCGGTAAATGAAAGAAGCAGTGTCAGCAGGAGCAACACGACACCGACCACCCAGTTGAACTCCCGCGGCGGTTTGTAGGCGCCGTGGTAGAAGACCCTCGACATGTGAAGGAAGACGGTCAGCACCATTAGGTGCGCTCCCCATCGGTGCATGTTCCTGACCAGCGAGCCGAAGGCAACGCTGGTGGATAGTGCCTCAGTGTCGATGTAGGCGGCCTCGACGGTCGGCCGGTAATAGAACATCAGGAAGATCCCGGTGATCGTCAGAAGGATGAACAGGAAGAAGCTCAGCCCACCGAGACACAGGGTGTATGAGAGGCGTACGCCGTGCCGCTTCACCTTGACCGGATGCAGGTGATAGAGGACGTTGTTCATGATCACGTAGGAGCGGTTGCGGGGGCTGTCGGCATACCCGGCCTTGAACGGGGAGCCGGGCCGGAAGACGCTCTGCCAGAACTGACTCCCCTGGAACCAATCCCAAGCCTGTCCGAGCCACTCCCTGGCCCGATGGACGAGGCCTGTGCGCTCCTTCTGCTCGGTCGTCAACTCACCACCTCATCCCGTACGTGTAACCGTTCTTGAAGTCTCTCTGACCCGTATCTACGGACCAGGGCATCTCCACATCCCGCTCGAGCGCCTGCTCCGCGAGAGATCCTTCGAACTTTCCAAGGGTGATTACGTTGGTCGGGCACCGGTCGATGCACAGCGCGCAGCGGGTGCACTCGTCCTCGTCTACGACGAAGAAACCCTGGGCTTCAGGGTCATCGACCGCAGGGTTCGCCACATCCTTGGCATCCGTAATGGCATCGAGCGAGAGGTAGTGGATGCACTTCCACGGGCAGATATCGACACAGCCCTCACAGAGGATGCACTCCGACTGATCGATGTGGAGGAACTGCTTGGGTTTGACCGAAGACTTGACGTAGTCGTCCTCGACGAGCACCAGCTGATAGTCATCCCGGAAGGGTGGGGTCTCGAACCAGACATCGGCTCTCGCCATCAGCTCCCCCTCACCAGGGGACGCCCGTACTGTGACGTCCCAACGGGTCCTTCCTTCGGCGGCTTGGGATGACCAAAGCCCTGGATGAAGTAGGCGAACACGACCGCGGCGACGAGCATCGACTGGCTGTACCCAATCGAGATCAGGTCCTTGAGGGCGGCGAAGCTGATCGATACGTCCTGGCCCAGCACCAACCACGATGGAACCGTGACGGCGATCCTCTGGGAGGTCCAGCCGAGAGGACCTTGCGCCAAGTTCAGCCACTCGGACGGAACGGTCCCGAAGATCAGTACGAGCTCGAACCAAGCAATGAAGGCGGCGAAAGCCGCCCGCGGCCATGTCATTTCACGCCCGACTACCCAGAGGAACAGCGCGCCAACGATCATCAACTGGGATCCTGTGATCGCTACCAGGTGTCCCAGCGTGAACCACGGTAGGCCACCCGTCTCGTCGCCGATGATGAAGCCCCGAGGGATCAGATCGAAGATGCCTTCGGAGACGACAACCTCGACTCCGTCGATCACCTCCGTCTCCGGGAGAGCCGAGAAATGGGTCCAAATGACCCCTGCGAATACAAGCCCGGCCCCCAGGATGAGCCCGAGGATGCCGATGATGTTTCGTCGTGCCTCGTCCATCTCTCGCTTGTCTTTGGTGACCTCCCGCCGAGCGGAGCCGGGCCCGAACGGCGGCTGCATTGTGGCACAAGTGCCACTCCCAGCCTAAAGCGCGTCCGCCTTTGACTCGGTGTCCCGGGACCCGGCACAATGAAGCGGCTCGAGGTGGCCAAGTCGGCCAATCCCGGCTGGTGGCTGGGTAAGCTCGCGGCCGCCCGGGACAACGAAGGAGCGGGCATTGGCCGCAGCCACTACAACCGATCAGCGGCGTGGGCCTCTGGCTCTTTTGGCTCCTGAGAGACCGGATTCCGCTGCCACGCGACATCTGCTCTTGGCGATTCCGTTTCTGGTCCTCTCCGCGTTTTTGTTTTTGGTTCTTCAGATCAAGGTTCCATTCCCCGGACTCTGGGAGACCAATCCGCTGTTCGCCTACGGCCGCCTGCGGCCGGTGGCTTTCAACGCGGCGATTTGGGGCTGGGTCACTATGGGGTTTGTCGGGGTGGCCTACTACCTGACGCCCCGGCTCACGGGCGCCAGGCTGTGGGGCGAGCGCATCGCCAACGCCAACCTGTGGTTCTCGATTTTTGTCTACGGCGCTGGAATCGTCGCCCTCGCGCTGGGGCTGTCCGAGGGTCGGAACATGGCGGAGTTTCCGCTCTGGCTAGACGTCTTTGTGTTGGGGACGTTGGCAGTTCCCACAGTCGTGGTGACCATGACCGTGAGGCGCAGCACCGAGGAGGGGATGTACGTGTCCTTGTGGTACGTACTAGCCGGGCTCTGGTGGCTCCTGGGCCTGTATGTAGTGGGCAACGCCCCCATCGGTGGGGTTACCGACATGCTCCAAACTTCTTTCCTCGACAGCGGCCTCCGGGGGCTGTGGATAGTGGGAATGGGTCTGGCAGCGACCTATTACCTGATACCCAAGATCACCGAGAGCCCGCTCTACAGCCGTCCGATCGCGCTCATCGGATTCTGGTCTCTCGCATTTGCAGCGGTCTGGATCGGGCCGGGACGCTGGATCTGGGGACCTATCCCCGATTGGTCGCAGGAGATCGCTGCCGTGATGTCGCTGGCGCTGGTCCTTCCCGCCGCCGCGGTGATCACCAACTTCGTCGGAACCCTGCGACCTCGTTGGGAGCTGCTGTCGGAGTCTCCGCCGCTTCGCCTGGCGCTGATCGGGTCGGTCATCTACCTGGTGGCAGCCGTGCTGGAAGCGCTAGCGCCGTTTCGCCCTACTTCCACGGTCGTCGGGCTCACGCCCATTTGGGACGGCCTGCTCACCGCGATCCTCTTTGGCGCCGCCACACTGTGGATCGGAGCCTTCTCGATGCATGCCCTGCCTCGCATGCTCGGTCGACGGCTGTTCTCGCAGGATCTTGCTCGTCGCCAGCTCCGCTACCTCGTTGTGGGAGTGTCGGTGGTGGCCGCCACTCAGCTGAGCACGGCTCTGTACTCCGGCTACACCTGGATCGGAGGCGCACAGAGTGGCGCCTATCAGAACACGGGCGCGGGATTCGCTAACCAGATAACCGACGCTCTCCAGCCGCTCTATCTGCTGATCGCGCTGGCTTCGATCCTGATCCTGGTCGGGGTCTCGATCTACGCCTACAACATCTACCGAACTGTCACTTCAGGGCAGGCGGGCCTGAAGGAAGAACTCGTGCCGGGACCCTATGACTGACGACCTCCTAGCTGCTGCCGCCACCGCGCTTGGAGCGCCACCGGAGATCGTCATGCGGTCGGCGGAGGCCCGGGCCTCAGCCGAAGGGACGAGCATCGAAGACATTCTCGCCGCGTGGGCGGGCGGCGCCCCACCGCCGGCCCCGGCGGAGGAGGAGCCGGCTCCCGCGGCGGAGGAAC
>JBHICV010000132.1:0-7008 GCA_046759765.1 Acidimicrobiia bacterium | reverse complement strand
CTAGAAGGTGAGCCGAACCCCCAGCTGGATGATCCGAGGGTTGAAGGTCGAGGTGGATCGACCGAACGTCGAACGGTCCATTCTTCCCTCGACATTACTTAAATTCACCCGGTTCAGGATGTTGAAGAACTCAAACCGCAACTGCAGATTCACGTCCTCGCTGATTTGGTTGTTCTTGATCACCGTGAAGTCCACATTGGCAAGTCCGGGCCCGCGGAAGGGCTGCCGCTCCAGATTCCCCAGGGTTCCTGGAGTCGGCAGCGGGAAGTCCGCAGCGGTGAACAATCCGTTGATGAAGTCCTGGCGCGAGTGTGAGCCAGTGAAGTCCGTGGCAGGCGCGTTC
Source organism: Acidimicrobiia bacterium (assembly GCA_046759765.1). Taxonomy (GTDB): domain Bacteria; phylum Actinomycetota; class Acidimicrobiia; order Spongiisociales; family CAZKJJ01; genus JBHICV01. Next base: position 6,665 of record JBHICV010000132.1, on the reverse strand, counting down.
GGGAAGTCAAAGTTGACGCCGTCTGCGTTGAAGTCGCCGCTGCCGGGCAGGAAGCCCACAACATTTCCGTCCGCATCCAGCTGAGGCTGGAAGCTGGCGGTGCTGACGACGGTGAAGGGAGGTCCGCTCTGCAGAACCGCCACGGTGCCAAATTCCCAACCGCCCAGAACACGCCGGGCAAAGCCGCCGGTATCCGGAGTGGGCAACTGGTAGAGTCCCGACAGCGAAAACCGGTTCCGAAAGTCCCAGTCGGCTGGACCCTTGAAACGCTCGAGGTTGTGCTGGGACGGTGTCGCGAAACCCGGATCACGGTTGACGCGCGAACCGGCCTGCCCGAAATCTTCGGTCTTCGACAAGGTGTAAGACGCCTGGAAGCTGCCGCCGCGCCTAAAACGCCCGCGGAACGACGCAATCACAGCATTGTAATCGATCTCGTTGCCATTGAACTCGTAGAACACTCGGCCGAAGCTCGGGTTCAAACGATCCAACACGCCGTCCAGCAAGTCGCCCTCGAAGCGATTCATGTCGTTCCCGACGATACCGTTGCGGGTGCGGGAGCCGCTGTACATGACTCCGAGCACCAAGTCTCGGGGCAGCCGCCGTTCGACGCCGATCATGAAGTTATAGGTGTCGGAGGGTTCGATGTGGCGGTCGATGCCACCAACGCTCGAGCGTGCGCCCAGGATACCACCCCGCTCGTCCAACTCCAGAGTCGCGAACTGCGGCAGGACCCAACCGAACGGGAAGCTCGTGCTCGTACCGATGGAGAAGATCGGCTCGGGAGAGCTGGGATCGCCCCGGCGCGAGCTGAGCCCGACCAGACCCGGGGGGTTGCCGCGGATCCGGTTCGCTTCGCCAAGCGGGATCCAATCGTGATAGAGGCCGAAACCGCCGCGAACCACCCACGTACCATCGCCAGTGGGATCCCAAGCGATTCCGGCTCGTGGAGCCCAGTTGTTGGTGATGCGACCGCCATAGATGCCTTCGTCCGTAAAGCGCACGGACGCGTCGGCGAACGCAGCGTCGATCTCGGCGGGCGAGCCCAGTGTGGAAAACTGCTGCGGAAGGAAGACGTTGCCAAGTATCACGCCCTTGTCCTCATTGCGAGTGATATTGCCGAAATCATCCCACCGGATTCCCAGGGTCAAGGTCAGTCGCGGCGTCACCTTCCATTCGTCCTGGATGAACCAGCCGAAAGTATTCAGCAGATGCTCGTAACCTCCCGGCCCCTCCAGACCTGTGAGAGGATCGATGAGAGGACCGCCCTGCGTGAATGGGCTGTCGCTGACCAGGTCGAGCAGGTTGTTGAAACCCAGAGTCGTCCGACCAAAGACGTCGTTGAAGCGTGCGTCGTCGTCGCCCCACCAACCGCTGACGCCGAACCTCAGGGAGTGAGAGCCCTTCAGCACGCTCACAACGTTTCGCCAGTTGAAGTTGTTCTGGATGAACGTCGCGGGACCCCAGGCGGGGGAAATCCCTAGGCTCTGACCTTGAACGTTGATGTTCGGGATATTGAAGGGAATCGGTCCACCCTCGGTCGACTCGTTAAAACCGCGGTTGCCCTGTACCCTGATCCAGCCGAAGCTGAACTCGTTGATCACGGCCGGCGAGAAGGTGCGGGTCCAACTCGACTGGATCGCGGTAGAGAAGTTGTCATCGGTCGTGCTGAACCCCCTGCGGTTGCGTTGGGTTTCGATGTCAAGCTCCGTTCGGTAGAGGTTGAAGTACAGGCGGTCAGCCGAGTCGTTTAGGTACTGATCCACGCGGACGTTGTACTGCAGTCCGTTCCGGAAAGGGCTCCTGGTGAAGCGGCCCTCGTTGATCATGGCAAGGCTGCACGGAATGAACGACGTGCTCGCTGTCCCGCAGCCCTCCGGCCCGCTTCCGAATACGTCTTCGGCCGTCCGGGCCACGCCGGCGATCAAGGCATCGCTTGGCCGCCGCTCCGAGAGCACGTTCGTGCCCAGCGTGTCGGGGAAATTTTGCCTTGCCCAGTTGACAAACTCTTCAGACTCGAAAGTGCGAACGCTGTCCGCCTGCGAAATCTCGGATCTCAAACCTTCCAACGAGGCAAAGAAAAAGGTCTTGTTTTTAACGATCGGTCCGCCCAGGGTTCCGTTGAACAGCTGCTTCTTGAAAGGGCGCCGCTCGCCGGTAAAGACGGTGCGTGCCCAGAGATCCTGGTTCGTGAAGTAATAGCTCCCGCTACCGTGAAACTCGTTGGTGCCACCCTTGGTGGTGATAGCGACTTGAATCGAGCTTGCGTTGGTCTGCTCGACACTAAACGTGTTGGTCTGAATTGAGAATTCCTGGATCGAGTCCGGGTTGGGTGCGAGGTTGGCTACACCCTGGATGATATTGCTGGTGATGTTGAGCCCATCCACCGTGTACAGATTGCCGCTGGAGTTGCGGCCGTTCCCACTGGCGTCGATGACGACCTCGGTCGAGTAGTTGTCCGGGGCGTTGCCGGGCGCTCCGCCGGCCACGTTGCCGTAGCCGGTTACACCGGGTGCGACGGCGGCAAGGCCCAGCATATTACGGCCCTGGAGCGGGAGATCATCCAGGATCTCCTCCTCGACTGTCGACTGCAGGCGCGAATCCGCCGTATCCAGAGTCGGTGACTCGCCCGTGACCAATACAAGATCGGCCGTGCCTCGAACTACCAGCGTCGCGTTTACCTCCACCGTCTGCTTGGTCAGGAGCCTTACCGGGATCACAGTCACTTGAAAGCCCGGCAGCTCGAACCTCAATTGATAGTCTCCGGGGGCCAGGCCTGTGAAGCGATAAATACCGCTTGGACCGGTTATGGCTGTTCGTTCAATCGCGGTGGCGTTTTCTGTGAGCACGACCGTTGCACCCGGGATCACTGCCTCGCTCTCGTCGAAGACAATCCCCTGGACATTGCTACTGAACTGAGCGAGACTTGTCCCTGCGCCCAACAGAAAAACAACGATGATACAAAGGCATTTGTTGGTAAATCTCATGGCTGCCCTCCTCTGCGACATCCAAACTACTAGATCGTGGGGGGCCTGTCAAACAAATGATCATCCCGGGCTCAGGCAAAAAAGTTGCGTTGGTCGCCTCCATGTACTCGTGCAGACTTCACAAAGTCTTTTCAAGAGATAGAGCATGCCAGAATGCTGCAACGAGCGCCCTATCTTGGCGCTTGGGAGGCAAGGTCCTGTCTCTCGGGAGCGCCGGGAAGACCCGCTGTTTTTCTAGGAAATCGTCCTTGAATCCATGAATCAGGGCTCGGACTTGACGAGCCGATAACGGTTTCGCCGGACTTCGTCTTGCTTGTCCCGTTGGAGTTGCTGTCGGACTTGGCTGGCCAAGTCGGCCGCCTCCTTGTTCCGACCTGCCCGACGCAGTGCGATCATCAACTGATACGTTGCCCGCCGGTTCGAGGGGGCCAGCTCGACCGCCTCGCCTAGAACTTCGATCGCTCGCTGAACCTGCCCTTCCTTTAAGTAGAGTTTCCCCAACTCCACGCGGGGAGAGGCCTCGTTGGGCAGAGCAGCCGCCGAGCGCTCCAGGGCAGATCGTGCTTCCACGAATTCTTCATCCTTCGGGGTAATACCCTTGCGGATCAGGGCCTGCCCTAAGAAGAAGGCGGCCACCTCGTCCTCAGGGCTATTTCGCACACGATCCCGCAGGACATCAATCGATTCCTCAACGCGACCCGTACGCTGGAGGGTCAATGAAAGACTCAGGGTGGCTGCCTGTTCCCCCGGGTCCAGAAAGGCCGCCTGCTCGAAGGCGGCCTCGGCCTTTTCATAAAAACCGAGCTGAGCCAGAAGGATCCCGTGCATGGTCAGGATGCTGGAGGAATCCGGCAGATTCTTTACCCCGATCTCCGTCACCTCCAGGCCAAGGTCGTAGGAACTGTGCTCCATGCAGAGCTCCGCGAGCTGAAGGTAGAACCTCTCTCCGCGCGGATAGAGACGGATGGACTTCTGCAAGGTGGCAACGGCTCCCGGGGTGTCGAGGGCGGCCCGTTGGGCATCCGCCAGCAGACTCAGCACATCGGGTTCAGGTTGGCTCTCACTGACCAGCGGCAGCAAAGTCTCAGCAGCCTCGGTGTGCCTACCTGCCTCGAAAAGGGACAATCCCAGGTTGTATCGCAAGGCGTCGTCGTCGGGCCGTAGCGATACAAGTCGCCGGAACGCTGGTGCCGCCTCGGCCGGGCGACGAACAACAAAGAGGCAATGAGCGTAGTGCCGAAGCACTACGGGGTCGGCTTCAACTGCGTCGCCGCTCTTGTCGAAGTATCGGACAGCCACAGGGCAGTCCCGACGGCGGTACGCCAATTCACCGAGCATGGCCTGGGCTGTCCGATTGTCCGGTTCCAGCAACACGATCCTCTCGAGTCGCTCCCGCGCTTGCGGCCGGCCGGTTCGAAACTCGACGTCCGCGGCTCCCTGTAGGGCTGGCAGATAGTCTGACTGCCGCTTCAGTGCCTCTTCGTAGGACGCGATACTCTGCGCGGGCCGGCCGAGGCCGGACAGGGCCATCCCACGCAGGGTCCACAGGCGGGGGTCGTTCGGATGCCGCTGCAACAGCCCTTCCAGCGACGCCAGGGCCTCCTCGTACCGCTGTGCGCGCAGCGCCTGAATTGCCTCAGCTTCTCCGGGACTGGGCTGCTGTGCAGCGATCGTGAGGGTGAGAGCGCTCAGGCATAGGATCTGACACCAGCCTCTCATCTTCGTCCTTGACCTTGTCGTGCAGAGCTCGGATGTGCACTCCGGCGCGGGCGCTGGCTTCCGGCTATGCCCCTACCCTCGTGTATCTCGATCAACCGATCCACATCCAGGCCGCTGTAGGCCTCCTGAGCGCCCGAAGGCCAGCGCACCTCCAGATCTACGCGATCGACCCGGCCCAAGCCGAAATGTAGCCGCCGGTCGTCGACAGAGTAGAAACTCGATTGAGCCAGCACCGCTCGTGTCTGTATGTGGTCACCGTACTTTACCGTCACCTGCGCGCCGATAGCGCTCCGATTGGACCGACCCTGAGCCCCCACTAACGCGACTTTAACCCAATGGCCCTTTCCGGAGAATTCATTTCGCAGTAGCGACGGCGGTTCATTTAGGTTTATAACCAGCACATCGATGTCGCCATCGTTGTCGTAATCGCCGAAGGCCGCCCCCCGACTGGAATGGGCCGCTGCCACCCCCGGGCCGGCCTCTTCGATCAACTCTTCGAACTGTCCATTGCCGAGGTTGCGGAAGACGACGTTCGGGGTCTTGTACGGATAGTGGGGCAGCTCCCTTTCGACCTCGGGGTATACGCTGCCTGTCACATAGAAGAGATCCGGGAACCCGTCGTTGTCGAGGTCCGCAATCGCCGCACCCCAACCGACAAACCGCGTTTCCACTCCAAGCCCCGCCTGCATCGTCGCATCCTCGAAGTTTCCCTTGCCGTCATTGCGGTACAGCACATTCGTGTCGTCGGAAAAGTGCGTCTTGAACAGGTCCAGATCGCCGTCGAGGTCGTAGTCTCCGACTCCGACTCCCATTCCAGCCTGCTCCATGCCGTCTTCGCTCAACGCGGCACCGCGTTCCAGACCCTCTTCCTGGAAGGTGCCGTCCCGTTTATTGCGGAAAAAGAGGCTGGGGGTGCTGTCGCAGGCCACGTAGATGTCCACCCAGCCGTCGCGGTCAAAGTCGGCAGCTACGGCGGTCATCCCATACCCCGGGCCGGCTCCAGCGACGCCGCTCTCCTCCGTGACGTCGTGGAAGGTCCCGTCGCCCTGGTTGCGGTAGAGTGAATGCTCTCCCATCGGCAGGCCGCGCGGGCCGCAGTTCACCGGCACTCCCTTCCAATAGCATGTCACTCCGCTGCCCTTGCTCGGCGTCCGTTCCAAATCGAACTGCAGATAGTTGGACACAAACAGGTCCAGCCAGCCGTCGCGGTCGTAGTCGACGAATGTGGATCCCGCCCCCCAGCGAGCCTTCTCTCCTCGCAGCCCCGCATCCCTGGTTACGTCTGAGAATGTGCCGTCTCCGTTATTTCGATACATCACGTTTTGGCCCCAGTACGTGAGAAACAGGTCCTCGTCGCCGTCGTTGTCATAATCTCCTACGGTCACGCTCGAAGCCCATCCGCTTCGAATCAGACCGGTCCTGTGGGTGACATCCTCGAAAGTACCGTTGCCCAGGTTTCGATAGAGACGGTTCGAAATCTCTTTCTGAGGGTTCTTGAAGCGCGTGCCCGTGAGCACCAATAAGTCCAGCCAGCCATTGCTGTCGAAATCGAACCAGGCCGCGCCGCCCCCTATGGTTTCCAGAATGTAGTCCTTACGATCGTCTTCGCCGTAGATAACGGGTGCGCGAATCCCCGCCTGCAGTGCGACATCGACGAATCGAGCGTGGAATGGAAGCCCGGAGGGCTTGCCGCGCGGCACCGGCTTGACGCCTCGAGTGGCCACTCCCTGGGCGAGCAGCGTTCCGGCCGCAAGGATGAGGAGGGTCAGAGGGCCTCCGGCACGAGACAGACCGACAAGCAGGACCCTGCTGCGGTGAAGCTGTCTACGCGCCATAGGCATATGATAGCTCAACAGCGAGGCGCCGTCATCGAAACGGACCCGCTGCTGCAGCAGTTCGCCCGACAAGAGTTGAGTTGCTGGACGCTGTCAGGGTCGTACCAGAGTCGGAGGCGGTGTACGC
>JBHICV010000131.1:0-7129 GCA_046759765.1 Acidimicrobiia bacterium | reverse complement strand
CCACCAGACGAATCGCCACGACTCTGGGGCAGGCAATTCTGATCAGTGCCCTCGTCGCCGACTTTCTGACCTTGCTTGGCGTCACCGTCTTCGCCTTGATCGAGGAAAGCGGAGGAGGCCTGAACATCCTGCTCATCCCTTCCTTCTTCATTCTCGTCGCCTTGGTGCTGCTCGCCCTCAGACAGGCCGCGTGGTGGTATCCCGCTCGTTTCGAGCGACTGTTCGACATCGACGACCCGGATGAGCTCGGAATACGGGCATCGCTTGCCTTGATGCTCGTTTTCGTGGGTCTGTCGGTTGTGTTCGGGATCGAACCGATCCTCGGAGCGTTCCTGGCGGGTTCGGTCTTCAGCCTCGTATTTCGCAATCGCGGGGCACTCGACCAAAAGCTGGCTGGTTTTTCCTACGGATTCTTTATTCCCGTGTTCTTTATCAACGTCGGCATCCGCTTCGACCTGGAAGCGATGCAGGAACCAGGAGCCCTGGGCGCCACTCTCGCACTCATCGGGTTTGCGATCGTCGTGAAGGTCGTCCCTTCCTTGACGTTCCTGCTTCACCGGCTTCGACTCAGGCAGGTCCTGGCCGGCGGAGTTCTTCTCTCGGCTCGACTCAGCCTCATCATCGCAGTCGCTGAGTTGGGTGTACGGATCGGAGTCCTCGACAGCAGTCTCCAGGCGAGCATCATCCTCCTGGCGATAACGACGACCGTCCTGGCACCCGCCGCGTTCCGACGGATGCTCCCACCGTTACCGGTTCAGGCCCGCGCCCGCGGCCGAGGTGCTGGCTAGCAAGCCCCCGCTCTACGAGGGCCCCTTCAGCTTCCCCGATAGGTCGTGTAGCCGTGAGGGCTCAACAGCACGGGCACGTGATGATGTGATCCCGAATCACGGACTTCGAACGTAACCGTCACTTCCGGGAAGAAGGCATCGAGGCCTTGCGACTCGTGGTATTTGCTAGTCAGGAAGGAGAGTCTGTACGTCCTGTCGTCGAGCTCACCCTCTAGCAGAGACTCGATGCGGCCGTCCCCGTTGGTCACTCCCGAACCCACCTGTCGCCAATGGTCCCCTGACCTCTTTTCCAAAATGACGCGGATACCGGCAGCCGGGCTTCCGGCCGCCACGTCCAGTACGTGGGTGCTGATTCCGCTCACGCCGCCTCGGCGACTATCAATCGATTGAGCCGCAGGCGGGTGATCTTGGCGAGTTCCTCGCCCGTGATCAGGGTCTCCGCTTCGGCGTCGTTCGAGAGCCTCTCTTCGAGGATCTCGAGGATCTCAGATGCAGACTTGCCGCTGGCGAACACGATGAAGCGGTGACCGAACTGGTGTTCATAGGCCTGCTGACCGTCCAACAGCCGGCGTATGGTCTCGGTGTCCCCGTCCCCGGCGGCCGCCTGCTCTCGAGCCGAGAAGAGTCGAAAGCGCGACGTCTTGGCATCCTCGAAGCGCTCGCCGATCCGTGGATGGGAGTCGGCCGCCGCTAGCCACTCCTCGGGGCCGGCCTCTTCCCAGGCCTCATCCGACACCTTGATCAGCTCCTCCAGCGAAGCCATCGGCCGTTCGCCTGCAACACGAGCCGCCCAGACCCCCGACTCGCAGCAAGCCAAGAGCTCCGAGGTAGCGGCTTCCAGCGGGAGCAGATTGAACCGCTGCACGGACCTGCGTTCAAGCTCGGCGTCATCGATAGAGCCGAGGACCCGGAACCGGGCGACCCCGCCGTCGGGCATGATATTCAGTCGGACGTGGCTGAAGGGCCCGGGCTCGTCGGAGAGGGCAAATTCGTTCACCGAGTCAGCCTTCAGGGCGCTCTCGGACAGGATCGCCACCCAGGGCACCTCCTCGCCTTCGACGGCTAGGGCTCCCTCAACCGAGCATGACCCCGGAGCGTTGCCTTTGAAGAACGAGGTATCGACCGTCAGGTGCGACAGCTTGGAGTGAGCACCGAGCTTCACGACGACCCAGTCATGGCCTTCGCCCCGACGCCGACGCGTCTCCCAGCCGTCCCACATTCCCCGGGCTTCGGAGGGCAGGAGGAGATTGGAGGGCGAGCTGAAGAACTTGTCGCTGCAATCGACGACCAGGCCACCTGCTGCGTGTGAGGCCAGATCGATTTGATCAGCGCCGGCGTGCGCCCAGTCCGGTATTGGGTAGCCGTGGACCCTGAGCCGGGCAACGCCCCCGTCCGGATGGATGTTCAGACGTATGTGGCTGACGAGCGGGGTAGGTCCGATGTCAAACTCGTTGGGTGTGTCTCCCTCCAGCGAAGTTTTGGGGCTCAGTTCGAACCAGGGCCAGGACTCGGTCTCTCCTTCCTCGTCGGAGAGAAAGCAACCCTCGAGCGAGTAGGAGTCCGGATAGTTGCCTTCGAAGTGAGTGGTGTCCACCGTTATGGCTCTCACCACTCCCGGCAGGCCGAGTCGGATGACACACCAGTCATGGCCGGGTTCCCGTCGGCGGCGCGTCTCCCACCCGTCCATCCACTTGCCGCGATCTGTGTACTCACCCTCCCTGAATTCGGGAGCGGTCGGCTGGAGAAGATTGGCAGCGGGCGCGAAGAATTCGTCGTTGACACCGACCACCGCACCCCCCAACCGCGACGAGGCGAGGTCGGGCAGGCCTGAAAAGTCCCTCACGATCGCCCCGCAATTAGCCGGCCGGCGGGGCGGCTACGGAGCTCTCCGTCCCAAACCAGATTTCCGCCAACGAAGGTGGTCTCCACGACTCCGTAGAGCCTACGTCCAAGATACGGGCAAGGGGGATGACGATGAAGAAGCGACTCCTCTGTTACGACGAAGACTTCGTCCGGATCCCAGATGACCAGGTCGGCATCCTTTCCTGCGGAGATCGCTCCCTTGTGCGCCAGGCCGGCGAGCCGGGCGGGCCCGGCGGCAAGCCAGTCGGCGAGGTCCTCGATGCCCGCGCCGCGAGCCCGCGCTTCGGTCCAGGTGGCAGCCAGTCTCAGCTGGAGCGAAGAGATGCCACCCCAGGCTTGGTCGAAGTCGCCCTCCTTGAGGTGGGCAGGGCAGGGCGAGTGATCGGAAACTACGAGATCGAGATCTCCCCTGCGCAACCCGTCCCAGAGCCGCTCGCGATTCTCGGCGTCGCGGATGGGAGGAGCACATTTGAACTCGGTGGCGCCATCTGTGATCTCCTCCGCTGCAAATGTGAGGTAGTGGGGGCAGGTCTCCGCTGTCAAGGTCAGGCCAGCGGCTTTCGCTTCCCGCACGGCTTGGAGTACGCCGGCCGAGCTCACGTGCAGCACATGGACGGGTGCCTGATACTTCCGGGCCAGCTCGACAAGTTGCTCCACGGCCTGGTCCTCTGCCTCGGCCGGCCGGGAGGCGGCGTAGGCGGCGTAGCTCCGTCTTTCCTGCGAGCTCAGAGAACGAAACTGCCGGTTCGCTCGCTCGATCACCTCAGGAGCTTCGGCATGAACCAGCAGAGGCGTGTCCCAGCGCGCCAACCGCGGCATTACCTCCGCCAACTCGGCGAGGCTTATCGGAGGAAACTCGGGCACTGCGCTGTCAACGAGGAAACACTTGAAGCCGAGGACGCCGGCTTCCACCAGGCCCTGAAGGTCGCTCGCATTGCCCGGAACTACTCCGCCCCAGAAACCAATATCGACCCATGCCGAGCTCGTAGCCACTGCTGACTTTTCCGCCAATGCCGCCGCGCTGAGTGTCGGCGGTACGCAGTTGAGCGGCATGTCAACGATCGTCGTTACGCCCCCGGCCGCCGCCGCTTGAGTGGCAGTTTCGAAGCCCTCCCAGTCAGCTCGACCCGGTTCGTTGATGTGCACATGCGAGTCGACAAGCCCGGCCATGACGACCCGGTCGCCAACGTCGGTAACCGTTTTCCTTGGAGGCGACCAAGGCTCAACCGCGGCGATGCGGCCATCCCGGACGGTCAGCCGGGCCGGCTGCACCCCGTCAGGGAGCACCACCCGCTGCGACTGGATGATCAGGTCTGACACGGCGCACGAGGTTTTGGTGACGGTAGTTCACCGTGTGGGTCGATAGGCGTCACCAAAACTAAGACGACAGGTTTTGGTGACGGCGGTTCACAATATAGGTGGGTAGGCGTCACCAAAATCAGAGCAGCGAGGCCATCGCCTCGCCGATCTGGGTGGGATCCTCCAAAACGATCGCCCCGGCCTCACGGAGAGCGTCCATCTTGCCCTGGGCAGTGCCCTGGGACCCGGAGACAATGGCACCGGCATGACCCATCCTCCTGCCGGGCGGGGCTGTCACTCCCGCGATGTAGGCAACCACCGGTTTGGTGACGTTCCCGGTCATGTAGGAGGCGGCCTGCTCCTCGGCGTCTCCACCGATCTCGCCAATGAGAACCACGGCCTCGGTGTCGGAGTCGGCCTCGAACATTTCGAGGGTATCTACAAAATTGGTGCCGGGCACCGGGTCGCCTCCTATCCCGACGCATGTCGACTGGCCTATTCCCCGGACGGTCAGCTCGTGCACGGCCTGATAGGTGAGCGTGCCCGAGCGGGACACCACTCCGACCGAGCCCGGCAACGTGATCTCGGGCGGCATTATCCCAACGTTGGAGCGGCCGGGAGAGATCAAGCCGGGACAGTTGGGTCCGATCAGAACGGCATCCGACGTGTGGCGTAGATAGTTGAACACTCTCGCTTCATCATGAGCGGGGATCCCCTCGGTGATGACGACGATGAGGCGAACCCCTGAAGCTCCCGCTTCGAGGATGGCGTCCGCGCCGGCCGCCGGCGGGACGAACACTAATGACGTGTTGGCGTCTGTTTCCGAGACGGCCTCTGCCACCGTGTCGAAGATGGGGATATCCTCCACCTGCGATCCGCCCTTGCCGGGCCGAGTGCCGGCCACGACGTGAGTGCCGTACTCCCGGTTGCGGAGAGCGTGAAAGCGGCCCTCCCGGCCGGTTAGCCCCTGGACCACCACCCGCGACGTCTCGTCGACGAGGATGGCCATCAGTCCGACTCCCCGGCTGCGATCCGGACCGCCTCCGAGGCCGCCTCTCGCATGGTGGCCGCGCTCACCAGCGATGAGATCTCCGAATCGGCCAAGATTTCCCGACCCTCCTCCGCATTTGTTCCGTCCAGCCGTACCACTATCGGCCAGGGAAGCTCTATGCGCCCGACGGCATCCAATATGCCCTGTGCAACAAGGTCGCCGCGGGTGATCCCCCCGAAGATGTTCACCAATACCACCTTTACTGAGCTGTCTTGGGTCAGGACCTCCAGGGCGTTGCTGATCGTGTCCGCCCCGGCGCCGCCGCCTACATCCAGGAAATTTGAGGCGCGGCCCCCGACCAGGGACACAACGTCGAGCGTCGACATCACCAAACCGGCGCCGTTGCCGACGATGCCTATATCTCCATCCAGCGCGATGAAGTTGAGCCCTCGCTCCCGAGCCATTCGCTCGATCGGATCGACTTCGTGGGCGAGGGAGAATTCAGCGAAATCAGGGTGCCGGAAGAAAGCGCTGTCGTCGAGGGTGACCTTGGCATCGAGGGCCACGATCCTTGCGTCGCCGGTGAGTATGAGGGGATTGATCTCGACCAGGTCACAGTCGAATGTCACGAAGGCCTCGTACAGTCGGTGCAAGGTCTGAGCCGCCTCGGCCACTGCTTCGGAGGCGAGACCGGCCCGATAGACGAGCTCGGTTGCCTGCCAGGCGGCGAGACCGAGAACCGGATCGATTCCCACTTTCACGACCGCATCGGGATCGGAAGCGGCCACTTCCTCGATGTCCACGCCTCCACGGGCGCTGACTATTCCCAAGTGACGGCGCGCGGACCGGTCGAGCATGAAAGAGGCGTAATACTCCGCCCGGATTTCCGACGCCGGCTCCACCCATACGCGGTGAACCGTGTGTCCCGAGATATCCATCCCCAGGATCGTCTGCGCGTGTGACTTGGCCTCGGCGGGCCCTTCCGCCAGTTGGATCCCACCTGCCTTACCCCTGCCTCCAATCAGGACCTGGGCTTTGACGACGACGCGTCCGCCGATCTCCTCTGCGGCCATCCAAACCTCATCCGGGGTCTGCGCCACGCGTCCTTCGGGGGTGGGGACGCCGGCGCGGGCGAGCAGGGTCTTTCCCTGATACTCAAGTAGGTCCACTCAGACTCAGCGCTCCGGAATGTTGTTCGCCACCCAGTCCGTGATCTCGGTGAGTGACGCGCCGGGAGTGAAGATGGCGGCAAGGCCGGCTTCTTGCAGAGTCCCGATGTCCTCGTCAGGGATGATCCCCCCACCGAAGACGATGATCTCGGCGGCGTCGCGTTCTCGTAGTAGCTCTACCACCCTCGGGAAGAGAGTCATGTGAGCACCCGAAAGGACCGAGAGGCCGATTGCCACAACGTCCTCTTGGAGAGCCGTGTCGACGATCTGCTCGGGGGTCTGGTGAAGCCCGGAGTAGATCACCTCGTTGCCGGCATCACGCAAGGCCCGGGCGATGACCTTGGCTCCGCGATCGTGTCCGTCGAGGCCGGGCTTGGCGATCAGAATCCGGCGTGGCATTTCTTGGAGCCTACTAAGGCCCCTCGACCTTCCTACCCGCGGGCGGAACGGTCGGAGAACGGATATGGTTGAGTTAGGGAAATGTCACGACTAGCCGCGCTGGCTGCCGTCGGCCAAAGCATCTGGATCGATGATCTGGGTCGGGATTTGTTGGTCTCGGGTGAGCTGGCGGACCGCGTCGCCTCGCAGAACGTCACCGGCGTAACGTCCAATCCGACCATCTTCGCGGCTGCGATCCTCGGTTCGAACGAGTACGCGGATCAGCTTGACCGGGAGGCCCGTCAGGGTGCGTCGACGCCCGAGATCTACGCCGCGCTCATTACCAAAGACATCCAAGGAGCCTGTGATGTCCTCCGGCCGGTCTGGGATCGTTCTGGGCAAAGAGACGGGCTCGTGTCGGTGGAAGTCTCGCCCGATCTGGCGCACGATACCGAGGGCACTGTGGCCGAGGTGCGGGAGTGGGTGAAGCGGATCGATCGTCCGAACCTGCTCGTCAAGGTGCCGGCCACCCAGGAGGGAGTGCCTGCGGTTGCCTCGCTCATTGCGGAAGGCATCTCGATCAACATAACGCTCATCTTTTCGCTCGATCGCTACCAGCGGGTGATGGAGGCATACCTCAG
>JBHICV010000130.1:0-7142 GCA_046759765.1 Acidimicrobiia bacterium | reverse complement strand
CCTCGATGGTGGGTTTTGGAGGGTGTTCGTAACGGTTGCGTAACGGCGTTTCACGACTCTTCTATGTGAGCGCCCGCCGCGGTGGGGACGGCTCGAAACGCGTAAGGAGAACCATGATGGAAGCGGGGAAGCCAACCGGGAATGCGGGCAGGCTGGCAGGGGGGCTGCTCGTAGGCGCGCTGGTAATCATGGCGACTGGAGCCATGATCGGGTTCGTTGCGCCGTCGCTCCGAGATGCTCCTTGGGAAGGTGACCTGAGTGCCATCGCCGGGAACCCAACGGCACACTTCTGGGCCAATGGCCTGATCCTGGCAGCCGGCGTCCTGACGACCCTTGGGCTCGTCGTGCTCAGTCTCCGATTTCAGGAACCGGGCCGCACTTGGGCGTGGATGGGTATGGTCGCGTTTGCGTTTGCGGCAGTGTTCTTGGCCCTCGATCGGATTCTGGCCATGGAGGTGGAGACTTGGGCCGCTTCTCAGGACTCCGAGACAGCCGTTGTTGTATTTGAGGCGTTCGAGCGCTTCGAAGAAGGCCTCAGCAGGTGGTTCTACCTCCTTGGGTTCGGTTCCCTCAGCTTCTACGGGATTGCTCTGACTCGAACCGAGACAGCAAGAGAGAGCGGATTGGTCTTTGTAGTCGTGGGAGGTCTGGGCATTCTGCTGGCAATAGCGGGTGCCGCCATCCCGGGGCTGGTCTTCTTGGGGACCGCGGCTCTTGGTGCAGCCACCTGGAGACTTGGCCAGGTCACCGTATCCAAACCTCAGACCACGCAGGAGTAGACGACCCGCACCGCTTTTACCCGCCTCATAATCGTCGCACATATGAGCTGTCTGAGAAGGAGGGATAGCGTGCAAGTTGCGTATGCGCTAGGCCATCTCGTGGGCCGGAGGCCGATGACTCACGTTGGTCTTACATGGTCGGCTTCAGCGTTTTGGATACGAGACTGGGTGGTGCTGGCTGCGCGCTCGCCTGAAGTGAGGAGGCCCTTGGGCAGATCCTCTCAGCCCTATCAGCTCGACTGAGCCACGTCAGCCCGGGCCTTGACGATCGCCCCAATCGATAGGTCGACGTCGTGTTCGGTTGTGGACCAATTGGACACCGAAATGCGCAAGAGCCGCTCGCCTCGCCATGTTGTGGCGCCCATCCAAGTGATCCCAGCTTGTTGTATCCGCTGGGCCACATGATCGGTGGTCTCAGCATCTCCGACACGCACTAACACCTGATTGAGGATCACATCGTTGACGACTTCGATGCCCTCGATGTCATCAAGCCCTGCGGCAAAGCGACGAGCCAGCTCGCAGCACCGGTCCACGAGGTTTTCGACTCCCGATCGGCCCAGCGAGCGGATTGCTGCCCAGGTTACGAACCCCCTAGCGCGGCGAGATGACTCAGGCACAAAGTCTCCACCCCCGAAAACCCTTCCCGCGACCTGGCCCGTCAGATAGGACGCTGTGTAACCCATCGCGGTGGCGTGGACGTCGGGTTGCGAACAGAACGCGTATCCCGAGTCGTATGGCACATTGAGCCACTTGTGGCCGTCACAACCCCAAGAGTCCGCTAGTTCGATCCCATCGACCAGATGCCGCCTGCGGGCGCTGGCAGCTGCCCAGAGCCCAAAGGCGCCATCGACGTGCACCCATGCTCCATGCTCTCGCGCGTATCCGGCGATACTCAACAAATCATCAAACGCACCCGTGTTGACGTTGCCCGCCTGAGCACAGACGATCACAGGCCCGGGTGGGTTCGATGCGAGCACACCTGGGAGTGCATGGGCGTCCATCGCTCCGTCAGGTCGTGCCGGGACCTCCTCGATCGCACTCTCACCCAGCCCAAGCAGACGGATTGAGCGGTCAATCGTGGCATGACGCTCAGCCCCGACCACAACCCTCACATGGGGCGCACCGCTGAGCCCGTCGCGCCCCACATCCCACCCATGATCCTGAAGCACCCTCCAGCGGGCTGCTGCTAAACCGACCGTATTCGCGGCCTGCGCGCCCGTAACAAATCCGGTCGAGGCTGACTCGGGGATACCCAGGAGCTGCTTAAGCCACAAACCGGCGACGTCCTCGAAGGCGAGGGCAGACGGTGAAGTCGCTTCGTTGAATGCGATCTGGTCCCAGCCGGATACAAGGAAATCGGCGATCAACGCTGCGTCGAGCGAACCGCCAACCACGAACCCGAAATACCGGGGACCAGCGGATGACATCAACCCCGGCTCGGCGGCCGAGACAAGCTCGCTCACAACGTCATCAAGGGACGCAGGTTCATCCGGGAGTATCGATTGAAGCGCCCCCGCAACGTCAGACCTGCTCGCGATCGGCCCAACCCGAGTAGTCGCAAGGGACTCTCGATAGCGCACAACCAGATCGACAGCCGCCTCAAGGCCCTGCCGAAGATTGTCCATTCCGCAAACCCTATCGACGGTCAATAACGATTGGGACACGATCCCTCACCGGACCACGCCACCCACTCGACAGACTCACCCCGCCCGCTCCATCAGGCACATATGGGCTAGCTGAGTGGCCGGCGCGAACGGTTCATGTCTGCGTGTACAACGCGGCTGGGCGTTGAGGATCTGGCCGCGCAGTCGATGGCGCAGTGGTGTACAAAGTTCGGTGGTCCGGTTGAGACTTCAAGCCGCCCGATTTTCATCCACATAGGCAATCGCCTCGAAGATTGTCTGACCGAGGTTTGGGGGCTCTCCCTAGTCTGGCCGTGTGACGGTCGAGCCTGTCACTCGCTACGCCAGCCTCGATGATCAACGGATCGCCTATCAGGTGGTGGGTGAAGGTCCTATCGATCTGCTGATCACGAACGGTTATTGGGGATCGATCGACGTCGAGTGGGAGGATCCGATGATTCGGCTCTTCCACGAACGTCTTGCAGTGTTCTCCCGCGTGATTCGATTCGATCGTCGCGGCACAGGGGCCTCCGATCCGTTGTCACTTGACGCCTTACCGCCTTGGGAGGCGTTTGCTGAGGAGATCGAGTGCGTCCTCGATGCCGCAGGTTCAAACGACGCGGCGCTTTTCGCAATGTCCGATGCCGGGCCAGCAGCGATGCTTTTCGCGGCGAGCAGGCCTGAGCGGTCCACGGCCCTGGTTCTGTTCAATTCAACTGCTCGCTTCCTGGCGGCTGACGACTATCCCATTGGGCTTTCCTCTGAGCAATACGAGACATTGCTGGGCCCGACCCTGGGAGAGGCCTGGGGCACGGAGGGCCTGGCGGGAGTGCAACTATTTCTGCCGAGCCGGGCGACCGATCCGCGCTTTGTGAGATGGGCAGCCAAGCTGCAGCGAACCATCTCCAGTCCGGAGGCAGTACAACGGTATGCCGCCGCATCGATACAAGCCGACGGTCGCTCGCTCCTTTCCTCTGTTCAGGTGCCCACGCTGGTCCTACAGCGCGCCTCGTCGCCGGTGCTCTCAGCGGACCACGGCCGGTATCTCGCTGATCACATCACCGGAGCTCGCCTGGTCGAGCTGCCAGGTCAGGACTCAATGCCCTATTGGGAATATCCAGAGGAGACCTTGACGGCCGTGGAAGAGCTGCTCACCGGGAAGCAGCCCGGGGCCCTTCCTCGTCGGGCTCTAGCTTCCATCCTGTTTACCGACATCGTTGACTCGACCAAACAGGCCGAAGCCATCGGTGATCGCGACTGGCATAGTCTGCTTAACCTCCACGACGAAACCGCCGGCAGAGTCGTAGAGGGCTACGGTGGCCGGATAGTCAAGAGCACCGGCGATGGGATTCTGGCGATCTTCGACGGGCCCGGGCGTGCCATAAGAGCTGGCCGGGATTTACGAGACGAGCTCCATCGGGTTGGTCTACAGATCAGAACCGGCATCCACACCGGCGAGATCGAGTTCAGGGAGGACGACCTCGCCGGCATTGCCGTCCATGTCGCGGCGCGTGTAATGGCCACTGCCGCGCCGCAAGAGATCATGGTCACGAGCACTGTTAGGGATCTCGTTACCGGATCTGGCATCGGTTTCATTGATCGCGGCCGCCGCTCACTTAAAGGGGTCGACGGTGAGTGGCAGCTATACGCGCTCCAGGCCTGAAAGCAGTCCACTCCGGCCTACCAGCTGCCCATGCGCTCGCCCGGCTAGGAGATTGCGCCGCTACTACGGTCGGCTGGGTGATCAGTGCCCAGGATGTGACTCGAGTCGTCAGAGCGGCCCGCTCCTTGCCACCCACTGAGGAGACTTATCTAGACGATGACTTCGTGATGAGCCTCCTCGAAACCGTCCTCGACTACCGGATGAACACCCTCGCTGTCGCCCGTGCCTTAGATCATTTCAGAGATGAACGGTGGGACGAAGTGCGGACCCTCGACGACCTGGAGGATGTGTTCACGCGGTTTCCTGACGATAAGGAAGGCAACACTGGGCTTGCTCAATATCTTTGGGGCTATGACCTGTGGACCCGCGCCCATCAGCTTCGAGAACTCGCTCAGTACTTCGGGAGGATTGGTGTCTCTGACGAGGAGCAGCTTCGGAGATGGGCAGAGCGAAGCGAGTTCAAACGTGACTTCGAGGGCCGAGTGAAGGGACTTGGTATTGCGGTGTACCAGTGGCTAGTCATGCGCCAGGGCGTCGATACGGTCAAGCCGGACGTTCACGTCCGACGCTTCGCAGAGGCTGCTGTTGGCCGGTCACTTAACGACGAGGAGGTTGTAGCTGTTGTGAGCGAAGCGGCTCGCCGGTTGGGCCTGAAGGCGTTTGACCTCGACTGGCGTATCTGGAAGGCCTCCCGGGGAAGGACTCCGCCACATCCGACCGCTCCCATATCCAAAGACACCTAACTGGCCCGCCCATAAAGGCACACATGCGCTCCCGACAAGGCCAGGTGGACTGGTTAGAAGTCGAGCAGAACGTCCAGATTCTCGTATTTGGGCTCGCCGTCGGTGAGCTCGAGGAGCTTCTTCATCGACTCGGCCGTCTCCGGCCGTCCGCTACTCGCTTCAGAAGACTCCCAAGAGTCGAAATCTGTCTGCAGCACATAACGTCCAGGCTTGTCTCGGAACCGGAGCAGCCGACCACCAGGAAAGCCGGCCGGTGCCCCTGACCCATCTGGTTGCCAATCCTTGATAAGGGACGTGACTCGCTCCTCATCGGCCGCGTAGAAAACGATGTGTTGGGTGAACTGCATAAACGGTGCCTCCTATCCGTTTGTTCTGCGGGCTCAGCCGCTCGAAAGGCAGTCAACTAATGGTCTCAGGCGAGGTTGCGGAGCTTAACTGGAGCACTTGCCTTCTGTTCGATGAAGTCTACGAAGTTGACGAAGGGGTCGAACCCGATGACATCTGGCGCATCGGCCACAAAGTTCGAGAGGGCGTTCACGTCGTAGAAGTACGGCTTTCCGTCGCGTGCGTTGATCAGGTACTCGACGCCTCCGATGTCGGCGCCCGTTGCGGTAAGTAGCCGGTGGGCATCACGGACTGCGTCGCCCGGTGGCTGGTAGGCCTCAATGGGGAGCCCCCGACCTGAAACGCCGTCGGCTATGCCGGGCAGCTCGCAATAGTCGGCTGGGCAAAGGTTGAACGATCCAGGCACGAGCAGGAGCCGAATCGCGTAGAGGAAATCGCCGTCTAGGAATTCGATACGGACGATTGCATCACCTTCAGCAGGAAGATGCTCCTGGACGAGCGCCGTGTGATCCGGCCCGAATTCGAGTTTGCCTGCATCAGCCGCCTCACCTAGTTCAGTCGGACTTTCGAACGACATCATGCCTGCTCCGCTTCCGCCGATGTTCGGCTTCACCAGCACGGGCCACTCCAGGCCGTCGGCTGCCGCGACAGCTTCCTCAGGATCGGTGATGACCCGCGCTCGCGGATGCCGAATCCCGAGCTCGGAAGCAAGCGTGATCTGGCGCGCCTTGGAGATCTCGTAGCTGAAAGCTCGGAGGCCGTTGATCACCGGCATCCCGATGTCTTCGAGGTAAGCCAAGTAGTTCCGAGTGGAGAACACCGAAGACTCCCTGCCGCGGAGCCACGCCGAAGGGCTCATCCGGTTCACAACTACGCTGTATGGCAGAGACGTCACCTCCGGGTCGTAGGACACCGTGGCCGCGTCGATCCGTTCGAACGGGATACCTCGCCGGTCCAGCTCCGTGAACAGCGGCTCGAACCAGAGCGGATGCTCGTAGAGGATGCCTATCCGCGCTTCGGGACTGGTTCGGGTCATCTCGCAGCTATCAACTCCCCAACCCGACCCTAATGTTCCGCTCCAGACAGCAACGCCGAGCTTCGCTCCGCCTGTATCCGCGCTGCAGGCGGGCACCACATCGTTGTGTCTGCCTCAGGGAACACTCAACATCCCGCAAGGACGCACGCTGTGAACCGACCTGTGACCGGGGCAGAAACCGCGCATATCGACACGCATTCGCTACCTACAGAACAGGGGACCGCTACCTTCCGTTGCGATCCCCTGTCCAGTTAGGCCCATAGACGGGCCAGGCACTCAACGTACCGGCAGCAGGGCGACGGAAAATGGGTCGGACGTCTCATTCACTCACGGTGGCCACCGGGACCGCAACCAGGCTCTTCACGTAACTCTGTTAAGGGCTGGCTGTCAGGAGCCGAGAACCTGGACTGTTGCCTCGAAATGCTGCAAGGCAACAAGTTCCGAGGGGTTCGCACCCGACCTGAGACGGTCGTTCCCCTCGGTTGCTTTTTGTCCCGCAGAACACCCAACTGCCATTCTGTCGGTTGAGGGTGCCCTGGCCAGATCGTTGTCTGCGGATGGCTTGTCTGGCGTAGGGTTCCCGGCATGGGTGGCCCACTGGTTGACGGCACTTTCGAAATGGATGATGGGATATCTGCCGAGTCGAAGGCGTGGCTCCGTGTGGGTGGGGCCTGCTTAGATCCCTTCGGCCAATTGGCGTTCGTACTCGTCGGAGTCGAAGGTTCCAATCGAAGCGGCCACTAGACCGTCAGGGGAGAACGTCCACTCCTCCCAGCCGTTGAATCTCACCTTGTGGCCGGTACCACCCGGACCTGTGTTGGTTCCCTCGAACGTCCACAAGTAGACGGCTCGGTCGACCGCGCCCCGTACTGCGTCCATGATCACCACCGTGTCCGGCGAGACTTCGTGGACGGCGTGGAGTTCCGGCGCGCACGTCTCTACGTCTCGGGGCTC
>JBHICV010000129.1:0-7165 GCA_046759765.1 Acidimicrobiia bacterium | reverse complement strand
CCGGCCGAGCAGAAGTAGTAGGTCTGGCCCCCATACACCGACGAACGGCGAGCCGTTGCTACCTCCACCGTCATACCGCACACAGGATCCAGGGCAGTCTCGGGCTGCTCGCGGGCAGGAACCGCGGTGGTGACCTCGCCCGTCGCCCGGAGAGCCACCAGCTCGGCCAGGATCGCCACCGCCATCTCTTCGTGCGCTACTTTCCCGAGGTCGAGGCCCGCCGGCGCGCGAACCCTGGCGAGCTGCTCTTCTGAGACTCCCCTCCCTCGCAGCAGCTCGAGAACCGAGTCGGCACGCTTCCTGGACGCAACCAGTCCTACGTAGCCGGCTTCCGAGGAGAGAGCTCGCTCGAGGGCTGCCTCGTCATAGTGGCCTTGCGTCGCTACGACAACAAACGTTCCCCGGTCTGCCTCGGACAGCTTGCTTAGGTCCCCGAAGACGGATTCCACGCCCGGATGCGCGTCAGGCGAGCCTTCGTCATCCACCACGGACGCCTGCCATCCGAGTTCCGCGGCGAGTCTGACCAGGGTATCCACGGCCGGCGATCTTCCGACTGCCAGCAGACGGGGGGCGGGTAACACTGGTTCCAAGAAGACGGCCATGGCACCCTCGCTCTCGCAGGCCATCGACACCGTAGTCACGTCATCGCGAAGCCCTGGGGGGAGGTCTCCCTCCAGACCTAGCGCCAGCAGTCGGGATCGTCCATCGGTGAGAGCTTCTCGTGCCTCGAGAACCAGGGTCGGCTCCGCGCAGGCTCCTCCCAGCCAGCCCTCAACGCGACCGTCGGGATATATCAACGCCTTGGAGCTCTGTTTGCCGGAGGAGGGTCCCCGGCTCCACACGACCGTGGCCAACACGAACGCCTCTCCCCGGGCACGCGCCGCGGCTGCCGCCGCCAAAACGTCCAGCTTCGGCTCCTAGCCGTCTTCGCCGTGTATGGCCGCCCAGACGCGATCGGGCAGCACGGGCATGTCGATGTTCCGCACTCCCAGGTGGGCGATGGCGTCGATCACCGCGTTGACGAACGCCGCCGGAGATCCCACGGTGGCGGACTCGCCCACACCTTTGGCACCCAGAGGGTGGTGAGGCGAAGGGGTCACGGTCTCGAGGGTCTCGAAGTGCGGGGTCTCCCACGCCGTCGGTATCAGGTAGTCGAGGAAGTCCGAGCAGAGGTCGTTGCCGTCTTCGTCGAACGTGATCCACTGCATGTTCGCCTTGGCGAACCCCTCGGCCAGGCCTCCATGGATCTGACCCTCGACGATCATCGGGTTGATCCGGACGCCGCAGTCGTCGACTGCCACCATCCGATTCACTTCCCAGACCCCGGTCTCGGGATCGACCTCGACGACTACGACGTACGTTCCGAACGGATAGGTCATCTCCGGCGGGTCGTAGTAGTGAACACCCTCGAGACCACCCTCCATACCTTCCGGAAAGTTCGTGTACGCCGCAAAGGCGATCTCCTGGATCGTGGACCCCTTGTCCGGCGAGCCCTTCACGAAGAACCGGCCCGGCTCCCAATCGAGGTCCTCTTCGGATGCCTCCAGGAGATGGGCCGCAATCTGGCGAGCCTTTTCGCGGATCTTGCGTGACACCACGGCCGTGGCTGCGCCGGCAACGGGCGTGCTGCGGGACGCATAGGTACCCAGGCCATAGGGGGTGTTGTCGGTATCACCCTCACGGACCGCGATGTCCGAGACTGGGATGCCCAGCTCCTCGGCGACGATCTGCGCGAAGGTGGTCTCGTGGCCCTGCCCTTGCGCGCGAACGCCTAGCTTGAGAATCGCCTTGCCGGTGGGATGGATCCGCAACTCCGCCGAGTCGAACATCTTGAGTCCCAGGATGTCGTACTGACGACTGTTGCCGGCCCCGACCACCTCGGTGAAGCTGGCGACGCCAATCCCGAGAAGTCGGCCTTCCTCGCGAGCCTGTAGCTGCTCCTTGCGCAGCGACTCGTAGTCGACAGTGTCGAGCGCCAACTGGAGCGCGGCCTCGTAGTCGCCCGAGTCGTAGACGAACCCTGTGGGCGAGTGGTATGGAAACTGGTCCGGCTGGATGAAGTTCACTCTTCTGAACTCGGCCGGGTCCATCTCCAGCTCATAGGCCGCTGTTTGCACGAGCCGCTCGATGAAGTAGGACGCCTCTGTCACCCGGAATGAGCAACGGTACGCGACCCCACCCGGTGCCTTATTGGTGTAGGCCCCTCGTGCCACCACGTGGGCGGCCGGATAGTCGTACGAGCCGGTGCAGACGTGGAACAGCCCCGCCTTGAACGCGGTGGGCTGTGCATCGGCAAAGAACGCCCCTTGGTCCGACCAGATCTCCGCTCGCATGCCCAGAATGCGGCCTTCGTTAGTCAGGGCCAGCTTTCCATGCATGTGGAAGTCGCGGGCGAACGCAGTTGACATCAGGTTTTCCCGGCGCGTCTCGATCCACTTCACGGGACGCCCGATCAGAAGCGAGGCCGCCGTGGCAATCACGTAGCCTGGATAGACCGGCACCTTGTTGCCGAACCCGCCTCCGATGTCAGGCGAGATGATCCTGATGTTCTGCTCTGGCAGACCCGCAACGAGAGCGAACACGGTGCGGTGTGCGTGGGGTGCCTGTGAGGTCATGTAGAGCGTGGCCTCACCGGTCGCGGGGTTCACGTCGGCGACGATGCCGCAGGTCTCCAGTGGCGAAGAATGCGAGCGCGGATAGTGGGTGTCGAGGTGAACGATCTTGTCCGCCTTGGCGAACGCCTCATGGGTCGCCTCGGCGTCGCCCGCTTCCCATTCGTAGACCAAGTTGTCGGTCTGATCCTCCTTGTCGTCCCGTATCAGGGGAGCTCCGTCTTCCATCGACTGCTGCGGACTGGTTATCGCCGGCAGCTCTTCGTAATCGACGTCAATCAGCTTGATGGCGTCCTCGGCGATGTAGCGGGTCTCGGCGATGACGGCCGCCACCTCTTGGCCTTGGAACCGGACCTTGTCGGTCGCCAGGACCGCCTGCGTGTCTCCTGACAGAGTCGGCATCCACGCCAGGTTGTGCTCGCCCAGTAGGTCGCCGGTGACGACTGCGACGACACCGTCGGTGGCCTGTGCCGCCTCTGTGTCGATCGACAGGATCTTTCCATGAGCGATCGGGCTTCTCAGGATGGCCATGTGCAGCATCCCGGGCAGCACGAGATCGTCGACGTAGTTGCCGCGACCTTGGATCAAGCGATCGTCCTCCTTGCGGCGGACCGAGTGGCCGACTCCCCCTATCTCCGGGGAGGTGGCGGGTTCATGATGGGTCTTGGTTGTCATCTCAGCTCCCTACGTGTTCGCCGCGCTTCTCCGCGCCTGCCCACTGGATCGACTTCACGATGTTGACGTAGCCGGTGCACCGGCAGATGTTGCCCGAGATCGCCCAACGGATCTCGTCCTCCGATGGGTCCTCGTTTTCGTCCAGCAAAGCCTTACCGACCAGCATCATTCCCGGCGTGCAGAAGCCGCATTGCAGGCCATGGTTCTCCTTGAACCCCAGCTGAATCGGGTCCAGCTGCCCGTTCGAGCGAAGGCCCTCGACCGTTTGTATCGAGCGGCCGTCGGCTTGGACAGCGAACAGCGTGCACGACTTGACCGGCGTACCGTCGAGGAGAACGGTACAGGCGCCGCAGTGTGTGGTGACACATCCGATGTGGGTTCCGGTCAGTTCCAGGGTGCTGCGGATGAAATCGACCAGCAGCAATCTGGGCTCGACATCGGCGGTCGAGGCGGTGCCGTTGACCGTTACGGTGATTTCCATAGTTCCCTCCTCAGCTCCGCGCCAGGTCGAGGGCCTTGTCCAGCCCCCGCTTCGTGAACGTGCGTGTCACGGCCGTCTTCCACTTGGCCGATCCCCTGATCGAGTCCTCGGGCTCGGCGGCTCGGGCAGCCAGCTCGGCCGCCTCCGAGAAGAGCTCGTCGGAGGGCGTCTCTCCGATCAGTACCTCCTCGGCCGCGGTAGCTCGGGTGTTGATGGGGTTTACGGCAGTAAGTGCGATGCCCGCCTGCTCTATCCGGCCTCCGGCGTCGAGCCCCAGGTGGGTCGCTACCGCCACCGTCGCGTAGTCGTTGATTTTGCGCTCCAGCTTGATGTAGTCGCCTCCGGACGACCCGTCGGTGTGGGGTATGCGCACCTCGGTGATCATCTCGTCCGGCTGGAGGGAGTTGGTGAAGAAGTCCACGATGAAGTCGTCGATCGCGATCACCCGCTCACCCTGCGAGCTGCGGCCAACGACCTCGCCGCGCAGGGCCAGCATGACCGAGTTCCAATCGCCCCGCGGATCGCAGTAGGCAACGGAGCCGCACACTGTCCCCAGGTTTCTGACGAGCGGATCCGAGATCCAGGGAGCGGCTGACGCCACCGTGTGGTTCGTGTTCGCCAGCTCCGAACGGACCATGTCGTTGTGCCGGACAAGGGGCCCGATTCGAAGGCTCCCGTTCGACGCCTCGATGAAATCGAGTCCTTCGACTCGGTTGATGTCGATGAGAACCCCGGGCGTAGCGAGCCGCAGCTTCATCAGCGGGATCAGGCTCTGTCCTCCAGCCAGGATCCGGCCTTCGTCTCCCAGCTCGCCCAGCGCGGCAATCACCTCTTCGACCGACGTCGGTGCTCGGTAGTCAAATTGGGCTGTGTACATCTGAACCTCCCGGGGTGGTGTGGAGCCGCTCGGAGCGCGCCTCAGCGTCCATCCGAGGACAGCGACTTAGAACCATGGTCCGCCCTCTCCCGTACGCCTGTCGGCGACGCTAGCAAACCGCAACCGCCTACGACGGGGAGACGAGCGCTTCCTCTAAAGTTCCGGCAGCCAAAAGAGTCCCATGGAGATAAACCAGCAGTTCGAGGTGGCCCGCCCGGCACCGACCGTGTGGGAGTTCTTCCAGGATGTGCCCGCCGTAGCTACCTGCCTACCGGGAGCCGAACTCCTAGACGAGCAGGGAGACGGCAATTACGAGGGGCGGGTTACGGTGAAGCTGGGGCCGATGACGGCCACGTTCGAGGGAGCCTGCTTGGTGATGCCCGATCCTGAGGCGTGGACAGGACGACTCGAGGGCAAGGGCGTCGACAAGAGGGGCGGCAGTCGCGGCAACGTCAAGGTCGACTACCGGGTGACTGAGACAGACGGCGGACATACCAGTGTTGCGATCGACGCCGATGTGACGCTGGCGGGAGCGATCGCCCAATTCGGGCGCACGGGCTTGGTCAATGAGATCTCGAGCCGCCTCATGGTCGAGTTCGTGGACTGCTTGGAGGCCAAGCTGGCTGCACCAACCCCTGAGGCCGCGGCGGAGGTCCGCGCCGGCGAGGTCAAAGGAGTATCACTCTTCTTCGCCAGCCTCTGGTCCTGGATCAAGGGTCTCTTCAAACGCTCTTAGGCCAAGACGACCCCTTTCGAGCCATCCCGCCGGCAACTAACGTCGCGAGCCAGGATGCCGAGAAACCGCTGATGACAACAACCGTCCCAGTCGAAGGTTCCGACCGCTACTTGAACCGAGAGCTCTCGTGGCTCTCGTTTGCCGAGCGCGTCCTGGCCCTCGCAGGCGATCCGACCCTGCCGCTGCTCGAGCGCACCCGATTGCTGGCCATCTTCGCCGACGGTCTGGACGAGTTCTTCCAGGTTCGAGTAGCCGGGCTCAAGGAACAGGTCGCCCACGGTGTAGATGTGGCTCCTCCGGACGGCCTACCCCCGCGGACCCAGCTAGCCGAGATCCGTCAAAGGGTCGTGGATCTTTACGATCGGCAGTCGAAGATCTTCACCGGCGACCTTGCCCCCGGTCTTGCCGCCGAAGGCATCCAGCTGAGTAACTGGCACGACCTCGACGACGAGGCGGAGCTATACCTCCAGAAGCAGTTTCGTGAGAAGCTCTTCCCGGTTCTGACGCCGCTGGCGGTCGACCCGGCCCATCCGTTTCCCTACATATCGGATTTGTCACTGAACCTGGCGGTGTTCGTAGCAGATCCGAAGGATCATCGCTCTCACTTTGCCCGAGTCAAGGTGCCCCCGATCCTGCCCCGCTTCGTCACGGGACCGCTGGGCCGTCGTTTCGTGCCACTGGAGCAGGTGATCGGCGCACACCTGGGCGAGCTGTTCCCCGGCATGGAGATCATGTCGTTTCATGCCTTCCGAGTTACACGCAACGCTGACCTGGAGATAGAGGAGGATGCGGCCGAGGACTTGCTTCGAGCTATCGAGAGCGAGCTGACCAGGCAGCGGTTCGGCCGGGTCGTGCGCCTCGAGGTGGAGCCTGCGATCTCCGCCGAGGCGCTCGATCTACTCCAGCGGGAGCTCGCCATAGGCGAGGAGGACATCTACGTGCTGGAAGGGCCTCTGGGGCTAGCCGGCTTGACTGCGCTCGACGAGCTCGACCGGCCAGATCTCCGGATGAGACCGTTCAATTGGCTGACCGGACCAAGACTTGCCGCCGTCGAAGGTGAGGAGAAGGACATCTTCGAGGTGGTCCGCAAAGGTGACCTCCTGGTTCATCATCCCTACGACTCTTTCACCACGTCCGTCGAGTCCTTCATATCCCAGGCCGCCGACGATCCCAATGTGCTCGCTATTAAGCAGACGCTTTACCGGACATCACCAGACAGCGCCATTATTCGTGCTCTGATAAGAGCGGCCACTTCGGGCAAGCAGGTGGTGGCCCTCGTAGAGCTCAAAGCGCGGGGCGACGAGGAGCGCAATATCGGCTGGGCCCGCGCACTGGAGGAAGCCGGCGTGCACGTCGTCTATGGCGTCGTTGGTCTCAAGACGCACACCAAGACCGCGCTCGTTGTCCGTCGAGAAGGTGATCGAATCAGGTACTACTCACACGTCGGCACGGGTAACTACAACGAGAAGACGGCCCGTATGTACGAAGACGTAGGCATTTTCTCGGCAGGGCAGGCGCTCGGGGCGGATATGGGCGACCTGTTCAACTCGCTCACGGGGTATGGCCATGAAAGGAAGTACCGAAAGCTCCTGGTGAGCCCGCGAGCGCTCCGGCGGAGGATCCTACGCAAGATCCAGCGCGAGGCCCGCAAGGAGGACGGCACCATCGTCATGAAGATGAACAGCCTCGTGGATGAGCGGATGATTGAAGCGCTGTACGAGGCCTCACAGACGCACACGCCCATCGACCTGATCGTGCGCGGAATCTGCTGCCTCCGTCCCGGG
>JBHICV010000128.1:0-7165 GCA_046759765.1 Acidimicrobiia bacterium | reverse complement strand
GGAACCTGGGAGCTTCTGACCGCCGCGATGAGAGTCGACGGGTCGCTGCGGGGAGAGCCAGTGTCCGGACTTCATCCGGGCCGGAGTGCAGTCGCCTCGATCTCAGACGTCGAGGTCGGGTTCCTGAGCGAGCTGCACCCGGCCGCAACACGGGAATTCGAGTTGCCCGGCCGGGTGGCAGTGGGGGAGTTGCGGCTGTCGCGCTTTCTGGCCGACGCTGAGATATGGACCTTCAAAGAGCCGAGCATGTTCCCGCCGGTCTACTTCGACCTCGCCTTTGAGGTGGACGACGACCTACCCAGTAGCCGGCTCCAATCCGCGATTGGAGAAGCGGCGCGACCGGAGCTCGAGTCGGTGGATCTGTTCGATGAGTTTTCGGGGCCGCCGCTGGCCGAGGGAAGTAAGTCATTGGCGTTCCGAGTGGTTCTCCGCGCGCCAGATCGGACCCTCACCCAAGAAGAGATTGGACCGATTCGTCAGCGAATCGTTGCTGCGGTATCGAGTCAATTGGATGCGAAGCTACGGGGTGACCTGTGAGCGACTTCATCGGCATAGCCGACCTTGGGCCGGACGGTCTAGCAGAGGTTCTGGCTCTGGGGGCGGAGGTCAAGAAGGATCCCGCGGGTGTGGCAGGAACCCGCTCAGGCTTGCGGGTCGGGCTGTTCTTCATGAAGCCGTCGACACGGACCCGTGTCTCGTCGGAGGTGGCAACGGTAGATCTCGGCGGACATCCCGTCGTGCTCCGACAGGATGAGGTAGGACTCGGCAGTCGTGAGAGTGTCCGCGACGTCGCCTGTACGCTCGACCGCTATCTCGATGTGCTGGCGCTGAGGGTGTTCGAGCATGGGACCTTGGTGGAAGTGGCAGACGCAGCCCAAGCTCCGGTCATCAACTTGCTATCCGACCTGGAACACCCATGTCAGGTGCTGGCAGATCTACAGACCGTCGCCGAGAACTTTCCGCTGACTGGTAGCCGGCTGGCTTATGTGGGCGACGGCAACAACGTTTGCCACTCACTCATGGTGGCGGCTGCCATGGCAGGGATGGAGGTGCGGGTCGCGGCCCCTCCGTCGTTCCAACCAGATCCTGTCTACGTCTCGGAGGCGTCCCGATTCGGAACGGTCGAGGTGAGCCCTGACCCGGAAGCGGCTGTCGAAGGTGCGGACGTCGTCTACACAGATGCCTGGACTTCTATGGGACAAGAGGAGGAGCAGCAGGCGCGCGTGGCGCAGTTTTCAGGCTTCCGGGTGGACGAGGCGCTGTTCGAAAACGCGAGCGATGAGGCCATCTTCCTACACTGTCTGCCCGCTCACCGTGGGGAAGAGGTCAGTGACGGGGTGATTGACCACGCTCGTTCCCGTGTGTTCGACCAAGCGGAGAACCGGCTGCATTCCTTCAAGGCGCTCCTTCTTCATCTGACCGAGTGACCAAGAAGCTGCGGGAGCTACTCAACAGGCCTCTGCTTCAGGTCGCGCCTGCGCTGCTAGGGATGCGGTTGCGGACCGAGCAGCAGGCCGGTGTGACCGAGATAGAGCTCGTGGAGGTCGAGGCGTACGGAGGCGTAGATGATCCGGCCAGTCACGCCTACCGAGGTCCGAAGACACGTAACGCGTCGATGTTTCGTCCGGCCGGCACCCTTTACGTCTACCGGTCACACGGCGTCCACTGGTGTGCCAACGTTGCCACTGGACCGGAAGGCGTGGGGCAGGCGGTTCTGCTGCGGGGCGGCGTGCCAGCAGCCGGCCTCGATCTGATGCGCGCTCGGCGCGGTCGAGACGATCATCTGTCTGACGGACCCGGGAAGCTCACCCAGGCGCTCGGGATCACGGGGAAAGATGACGGCATCGATCTCTTGGCGAGAGGGCGGGTTCAGCTTCTTCCCGGCCAAACCCAGGCCGAGATCACAACCACTCCTCGCGTCGGCATCTCGGTAGCGAAGGAGCGACCCTGGCGGTTCGTGCTCAGTTAGCTATTAGCTGTCAGCATTCAGCTATCCGTAACTGATGGCTGTTTTCAAGGGTTAGCCCACAGAGTTACCGCTCCTTCCGCGGGACTACCCGGGGCTGGCTCCTGTTTCCACACCATCCCGGTCCGTCGGGCCGCGTCAGCAGGATCCGACTCGGACTCGATCACGACGTGCGCCTGGACCCCGATCTGGTCCAACTCCGAGAGCGCGTGGTCCACTTGGAAGCCCAGGATGGAGGGAATGACAGATCCTGGTTCGGGACCCGCCAAGGTGAGGCGAATTGCGGTGCCGGTTTGCGCGGGGAAGCCGGGCGACGGATCCTGATTGAAGACCGTCCCCGGGGCCAAGTTGCCACCGCCCGACCACTGCACACGAGTCTGAAATCCGGCGTCTTGTATGACTCCGACCGCATCCTCGATGTTCATGCCGATTACATCAGGGACGTCGCCGGAACCCGCCGCCACCACTCCGGACGGGTTATGAATCGGACACACGACCGTTGGGACCGCATCGGCCGGCATCTGAATCGATTGGACATGCTCCCGCGGGCAGTAAGGCCCGGCGACGAAGCCAGTGGAAAGGTCGACCTCGACCGTCACCTCGCCGAGTCCTTCCGCTAACGCCAGCTGACTCGGAACGGTAGACGCTAGGGCTGCGGCCGAGTATCTCGACCAGATCTGAGCCGGCCAGGTGCCTCCAGTGATACGAAACGGGGTCTGGGGAGGCACCATCGGCGTCGGCTGTGGGTAACCGACCCAGACCGCTGTGGCCAGCTCGGGCGTGTAGCCGACGAACCAGGCGTCGCGGTGGTTCTGGGACGTACCCGTCTTACCTGCCACGGGACGGCCGATGCGGGCTTGCTGACCCGTCCCTCTCCGTACGACCTCGGTTAAGGCCGCAGTGACTTGCTGAGCAACCTCCCGATCGAACGCATGGGTGACCACCGGCACGTTCTTGTAGATGTTCACGCCCTCATGCGTGTCGATGCTCGTGACAAGTGACGGCGTGATATGGGTTCCGTCGGCCGCGAAGGTCCCAAACGCGGACGCCATATCCAGCACTGATACCTCTTCGCTTCCAAGCGCCACCGCGTGGTACCGGTCCAGCTTCTTCGTGATGCCGGCAGCCTCCGCCACGTCAGCCACGCCCTCGGGGCCGATCCGGTCGACCAATCGCGCATACACGACGTTGACCGAGAACACCGTTGCTTCCAAGAGCGTCAGGTCGGGGAAGCTGGCCCCGTTGTAGTTGTCGACCACCCATGGCCGCGAGTCGGTCTCGACTACGACTTGCCGTCCGGCCTCTATCACCTGGGTCAAAGGCACGCCAGTCTCGAGAGCCGCCGCCAGCGCAAACGGCTTGAAAGCCGATCCTGGCTGTCGCTCGCCTTGAGTGGCCAGGTTGAACTGCGCGACCGGATCATCGGGTGCGTAGAAATCGCGTCCTCCGATCAGGGCGCGGACGTAGCCGGTGCGCGGGTCAATCGACGCCAGGGCCACATACGGAAGGTCTTCACCGTCCACAACGGTGTCGATGGCAGCTCGGGCCGCCTCCTGAGCGACGGGGTCGAGAGTGGTATAGATGCGCAGCCCGCCTTCGAAGAGCGCTTGATAGCGATCGGTCACCGTCTCGCCCAGCGCCGGGTCTGCTAGGAGTTGCCGCTTCACCTCTTCCGTGAAGTAAGGGAAGCGAGATCGGCTCGGCGGCGTCCTCTCGGCCAACCGAAGAGGCTCCCTGTCCGCGCTGCGCGCGTCGCTCTCAGTGAGGTAGCCAAGCGCGACCATCTTGTCGAGAACGACACGTCGACGCCCCAACGCCGCATCGGGATCCACGAACGGGTCGTAGGTCGCAGGTGATCGGATCAGGCCCGCCAGAAGAGCCGACTGGTCCAGGCTGAGAAGAGACACCGACTTGCCGAAGTAGTGCGCGGAGGCGGCGCCAACCCCGTAAGCGCCGTCCCCGAAGTAGACAGTGTTGAGATAGCGCTCGAGGATCTGCTCCTTGCTGAGACCTTCCTCGAGACGAAGCGCCAAGGCGGCCTCAGTCAGCTTCCGATCGAGGGTCAGTTCCGGGGTCAGCACTACGTTCTTTAGGTACTGCTGGGTGATGGTCGAGCCGCCCTGAACTACACCGCCCTCCTGGAGATTGGCAACCAGGGCTCGGGCCACTGCCCGAATGTCGATGCCGGGATGGGCCCAGAACCGCTCGTCTTCGATCGCGACCACCGCGTCCACCAGATGCCGAGGAATCTCCCCGTAGCTGACCAGCGCGCGGTCCTCCTGGGCATGCCACTGGGCGAGAACCGAGCCATCAGCGGCGAAGACAACCGTGGTCAGGCCCCGGCTTCCGAGCCCTGGGTCGTCGATCGGATCAACGGTGCACGCTCCGGCCAGGATGCCGATGGCTGCAGCCGCGACAAACCAGCGAGTCATCCCCCGCACGCGCGGGAGCGTAACGGTGGCTCTGTCGGCTTCCTGGTATTTCGCCGAAGACGGCCCGAAAGCTATGGCTAACCTCGCGGCCGTGCCGGAACCGCTTGATTCCCTTCTGCAGGGAGTCGACCAAGCCATACCCACGGGCGAGCTTGCCAAGCGCCTCTCCGAGAGTCGCTCGCTCCGGGTGAAGCTGGGAATGGATCCGACTGCTCCCAACGTCACGCTGGGATGGGCTGTGGTTCTTCGCAAGCTCAGGCAGTTTCAGGAGCACGGGCACACCGCGGTCCTGATCGTGGGCGACTTCACTGCGCAAGTGGGTGATCCGTCAGAGATGAGCGAAACCCGACGGCGCCTGTCGGCCGAAGAGGTCGGCGCTAACGCCGATCGGCTGCTGGAGGGGTTTCGAAGGATCCTGCTTCCGGAGCCGTTGGAGATTCGGTACAACTCCGAGTGGCTGTCCAAGCTCGATATGAACGCGGTACTGGAGCTCACATCGAAGGTGACCGTGGCGCAGCTGCTGGAAAGAGACGATTTCCGGACGCGGTTCGAAGAAGAGCGTCCGATTTCGCTCATGGAGTTCCTCTATCCGCTTCTGCAGGCCATGGATTCGGTCGCAATCGAAGCGGACGTCGAGCTCGGAGGCAGCGATCAGCTTTGGAATCTCCTGACCGGGCGTGACATTCAGCAGCGTTATGGGAAGACGCCTCAGGTGGTCATCACAGTGCCGCTCCTGGTTGGGACCGATGGGGTGCAGAAGATGTCACAGTCGTTCGGCAACTACATAGCAATCGACGACGATCCGTTAGAGATGTTTGGCAAGATCATGAGCCTTCCGGACGAAGCCATGGGTGACTACTACCGCCTGGCGACGGACCTGGAGGCCTCTGAGCGCGAAGATCTCTTGGCCGGCCTCGAGAACCAGACGGTGCACCCAGGCGAGGCCAAGCGGCGTTTGGGCAGGGAAGTTGTTGGTATGTACTGGGATCCCGACGCAGCAGAAAAGGCCGAGGGAGCATTCGACCGCGTCCACAAAGAGCATCAAGTCCCGGAAGACGTGCCCGAGCATGCGCTGGGCGTCGAAGACCCGGTTTATCTTCCGATCCTGCTGCGGGAGGCCGGTTTGGTCACATCGAGCTCCGAGGGCAAGCGTCTGATCGCACAAGGAGCCGTCAAGATCGAGGGGGAAGCGGTCTCCTCAGACGAGATTTCCCGCAGCCTTTTAGTCGGCCGGGTACTCCAGGCAGGGAAGCGACGCTTCGTCCGGGTGGTGGGTTAGAGCCGCGAGAACGCGTCCCTAATAAGGCGAGCCTGAGCCCGCCCGCGGAGATGTAGCGAGGCATGCCCACCTCTGAGCCAGCGGAGTTCAGAGCCGGGCCAGTGGCGATGAAGATCGATGACCGAGTGGGGAGGGACATACAGGTCTTGTCGGGCCAACGCCAAGATTGCACCGGCGGTATGAGCAGGAGCCGGAGCGCGAAGGGTCGAGGCTTGCCCCAATGTCATTGCCAGCTCTCGTCTCGCGTTCTCGCCACCAAGTGCGGACCAGTCCACGTAGTGAGCGAGAGCTCCTTCGGTGAAGACGGGCGCCGGTGAGTGGGAGGCTCCCATGGCGGCGGTAGCGACAGGAATTGGTGAAGTAGCGCTGACGAGGCTCGCAATCGAGCCGCCCATGCTGTAACCGGAGACGCCGACCGCGAAGTCGTCGCTGAGAACCGATACGAGGGCTAGTCCCTCCTCAACCGATGCCCGTCCCATCACGAGGGACTCGTAGACGGTGTGCGGTCCACCACCGGGAACCCGGCGCGATCCGTAGAAGGGGTTCTCCGGAATGGCGACGGCGATACCCGCCTCGATCAGCCGCAGAGCTACCCGGAACCGGCTCTTGTACCCATGCTCGTTGGTGGCGGCGAATAGAACACAGACCCGCTCGGGCACAGCGTGCCGCCACACGAGCCGAAGCCGGCCGCGGCGCGCTTCCGTAGGAAGATATTGGTGCGGGCTTTTGTACGTCCCGTCGCGCTGCCAGAGGCTGTCTTGGGCGTAGGGAGGCGACCAAGAGACCGAGATTCCCTGACTCGGAGGAGGCTCGCCAAGCACCTCGAGATAGCGTTCCAGAGCGGGTCTCGGACCCCACCCACCCGAGAAGAATCTCCGTCTTCGCCTCGTCGTTAACCGGTCGAGCATGGCGGGAAGTTAATACGTCTGGCCCGCGTTTGGACAAGTGGTAACGCACCTCACAATGGCAGAGGAGCGTGCTACACTCCTCAAGCCGCGTGGCGGCTTCTTGTCGCGCGCGAGATCGGGGCTCCTTGACAACTAAACAGCGTGTCGAGTCAGAATGCCTTGCCTTCGGACCTCGTCCGGAGGCGTACTCCTGTCGGTGTGCCAGCACCGGCAATCTCTGACATCTCTTTGAGATGTAACGTCGGAGAGTTTGATCCTGGCTCAGGACGAACGCTGGCGGCGTGCCTAATGCATGCAAGTCGAGCGACGCGCCGGCAGTGCGTAAGCACAGCCGGTGACGGAGCGGCGAACGGGTGAGTAACACGTGAGGAACCTGCCCCGAAGACCGGGATAGCCCGGGGAAACCCGGATTAATACCGGATACCCTCGCCGGGCCGCATGGCCTGGTGAGGAAAGGCCCCGACGCTTCGGGATGGCCTCGCGGCCTATCAGCTTGTTGGTGTGGGTAACAGCCCACCAAGGCTATGACGGGTAGCTGGTCTGAGAGGACGGCCAGTCACACTGGGACTGAGACACGGCC
>JBHICV010000127.1:0-7189 GCA_046759765.1 Acidimicrobiia bacterium | reverse complement strand
TCACTGTGGAAGGTGACCGCTCCAGCCGGGAAGCAATAGCCCGCAGCGACTCGCCCGCAGCCACTCCCCGGGAGATCTCCTCCCGCTCCCTCAGCGACAGATGCCGCTCCGCCCGACGTCTCAGAGAAGGACGAACCCCGCCGGCGTCCTCGAACAGCCTCCGAATCGACGACCCGTTCCGACCCAGCCGACGGGCTATCGACCGGGTGGCCTCACCCCTCTGCCGCCTATCCCAAACCTCCGCAATCTCCGCCTCCGTGAACCTTCGCATCGCAACCTCCACAACCAGCCATCAACTCGCCATGGTGTTGCGTTCACCCCTTGAGCCGGCAGGCAATATGCGCTACCGCTGCGGATCAGAGTGGTGCCCCTCTGATGCCTCTGCATGGATCAGTCGGGTAGCCGAAAGGACCGCAACCCAGGGACAACCTCCCGCTAGGTAAATGGGGACGAGGGAGGTGGATCACAGGCGGTCCCCGGTACAGCCACCGTACGCTTCGATGACTAGATGTAGGCGGCCACTGACAGATCTTTTTCACGTCCTAAACGGCGATGTGCCACAGCGATCTGATCCTCCGGTGCGGCACTGACCACCAGGACCAGGCCCTCCGTCGCACGATTTGAGCGCTGTCTACAGGGGAGACCACAGTGATTGTGAACGGAAGGGGCCTAGTGAACCTGTGTGCCACCCGAATCCACATCAGGTGATCATTCGTTCCCTACTCCACGTACGGAAAAGGTTCACGAAGTTAACGAGGTTCAACTCGCACCAGGTCCGGCTAGGGGCGGGGACGGGGTCAACAGTGCCCGGGAGGGACTGCTGATGTAGCTACGGCGATGTCTGGGGCGACAACTCTAAGGCTTAAACCTCTCCAGCCTCCACTTCAGGGCGTTTTGCACTTTGCCCCCGGCGATGATCTTGTGACCTCCGACGACCTTGTCGCGTAGTCCCCTGAGCTGCTGACCCAGCTTGGTGCGCTGGCTTTTTGGCGTTCCCTCACCGAGGTCAAAAAAACCACAATCGTCGGCGATGGCGAAAAGGTCAGCTACTCCAACGTGCCGATCGCCGTATTGAGCCCACCAGCTCTCGATGAACTCTCCGAGTTCGGCCGTTTCCACATCGGCGGCTTCGTAGAACCGGTCGGCGTTGGCCATGAACCCATCTATCCCTGCCGTCTCAAGAATCCCGGCCATGGTTCGTGACCACCCATCAAACATCCCCATGGGAACGGCATGCTGGGCAGGAGGCCTTTCTTCTGTTAGCCAATAGTGGATGATCGTTAGGGCAGCCTCCACGAGTTCGGTTCGGTGATCGATCGCCCACTCCGGTAGGGGGTGTTTGAACGAGGTCCGCTGCCACGGCCGTTGCTCATTGGCGTCGAGGCGAATCGGGATGGCCCGCCGGGCAAGCTCAATGGATAGCTGCGGGTTGTTTCCCGTAACGACCCACAGGCAGCGGACCGGATAGCGCACGATCTCGGACTTGCCCAGACGGCGGTCTTCCCAGAATGAGGCCGTTATCGCCGAGGCGAGGCTGCTGGACCTGAGTTCGCTCTGGATGTTGTCAATGAAGAAGGCTTCCGGCGCCATTGCCAGTTTCGATGTGAGCCGTTTCCGCCACTCGTCCTCATCCCGGCCCTCCGCCATACCCTCAACGATCCGCCCGAGGAAAGGGAGAAGAGCCGCTTGCACCAAGAGCGTCTTCCCGCTCCCCGGCGTCGGCGCCTCGACCACATGGAGAGGAGTCGGTCCATCAAAAAGGGACCTTGCAAAAGGGAGTGGCAACATGGCTACGGTGTTTGCCCGGTCAGCCGATTCGACAAAAGGGAACTCGACCAGCAGGTCACCAACTATCAGATCGACAGATCGCCTGAGCTCCGCCTCCGTCGGCTCGGACGACATATCGATCTTCTTGGTGGCGCCCGCTGCGTGGTAGTAGACGCGTGCACGCCGGTGATAACCAGGGTCGGTCATGAGACTGCCATCAGAAGCGAAGACAGGTGCCGTAACAATCCGATCGAGAGGTGGCATCTCGGGCCACCCCCCCGCCGCTAATAGGTCGGATACGACATCTGACGGAGGCCTCGCTGCGACCGAGTTACCCGTGTCGGTTATGCGAACGAAGTCGGCTACTCGATCAAGTCGTCCCCTGAACATCGCCGTGCTCATCCGCTCGGCTCGGCAGCCTCCGTCGTCTCTTCGTAGCCGGGCCAAGCCACCGGCGTGAACGAACACCTCAGGGGGATCGTTGGCCTGCACCAGGGCCCGGAGCGCCTCATAGCTGAGATCACGCAAGTGGCGATTGGTGACGACGATCGTCGGCAATATCCACGGCAGCCCTATCTCGTCAGGCGAAGCCAAAGGATCGGACGGGTCGCTGTTAGCGTCCAGGATGGTTTCCTTCAGACAGCTGGAGGACTAGGGGCGGCCCCCTGCCCGGGGCCGTTCCCTTGTTCGGGCGGGTCCAATCCGAGATAACGGAGAAGCGCAGCCTTGGGAACTCGAATCGTCTTGCCGAGTCGGACGTGGGGGATCACACCCTCTCGGACGAGCTGATAAGCGGCATTTCTCCCGATCCGTAGGACCTGAGCCACCTCTGGAACCGTCAATACCTCGGGCGCTTCGTCAATAATCATTCGTCAGCCAAACCTGTCCCCTCTCCAGGCATGTGGCCATTCCCGGCTTCAGGAGGCCCAGGATCGGAGACGTCAATCTTGGGGCCTTCCTCTTGTTCCATGTAGAGAGGTGACTCGATCGCCAGCTGGGGCTCAGTCCATGTAGCCAGCTGGGGCTGAGTCCAGGCGGCTAGCCAACACCTATCGCACGGGCGCAGGTAAGAGAGGGCGAGAGAGTGTCCGTGGACGGATACGCCTCCCCATTGGCCAATTCTCGGCACCCTCAACCACGGGCCGTCGTATCCTTCGGGGGGCCGATCAACGGGTAGGAGACGCCGGGCCTGCTGAACAGCGTCACACCCGGGGACGTGGAGGACATAGCCGATGTCCTTGTATGCCTCACCTTCCCGATCCGTTGGCTCTCCCTCAGGGGGCTCGGCGGTGATGCCGACCGATCCGTTTACGGCGGCGTCGCCGATTGCTATTGCAATATCCATCTCTTCGTTCATTGGCTTTTCGGCGGATCATGCTGTACGGACGGCCGCTCCTGTATGCGGGGTGCATCCGCCCCTAGATGTGACTGCTGAAGGAGTCCCACCAGATCAGTCACGATCCGGTCGAATTCCCCGGGCGCAAGCCCGTACGCCCTCGCTAACCGGACCAGAGTCCTGGGTCGGGGCCGGGCCAGGCCCCGCTCCACCCGGGAAACTGTGGACTGGTTCACTCCCGCTAGATATCCGACTTCTTCGACTGTTAGCCCGCGGCTAAGACGCAGCCGCTGCAACTCCGTCAGTTGCCCGTTCCGGTCAGGTTGGCTATTCTTGCGCTGTGTTCGGTGCATCTTGCCAGTCTAGAGGCAAGGCAAGAGAAACACAAGGCACGATTGTCTGACTAAGGAGGATCGAATGGCCCCGGCCACCCCCAGCCGATCGAAACGCCAGCCAGCGCCTGGCACCCGGTTCATGGCCGAGGTGCTTGGGTCAAACCTGCGGGTCTTCCGTGACCTAAGCCGACTCAGCCAGCAGGATTTGGCTGAGAGAATGAGAGCCCTCGACCACGGCACGTGGGTGCGACAGACCGTCGGGGAGGTCGAGGCAGCAAGGCGCTCCGTTGGAGTTGATGAACTGCTCGGCCTCGCCCTTGCCCTGCGGACAAGGGTCTCAGCCCTCCTTAGTCCCATGGGACTGCTCTGGGATCCGGACGCAAGCGGCGTGGATCTAGGGGGAGATCTGACACTCTCGCCCCACGAAGCCGAGCGGGCGATCCGAAGTCGCACGCCTCCCGACGAGCCCGAGCCAGCGCTCTACCGCCTGTTCGTCTGGCGAGACAACCAGCCGCAAGCCAAACGCGCCGATCACCGTGACCCCGGTCCAGAGAACACTGCCCTATGGATAAGCCATCTTGAACGCCGGAGAGCCGTAGCCGAATCACAGCTCGCCCAGATCCAGAACGAAATCGACACAGCGAACCGGCAACAGGAAGGAGAGCAGCTATGAGAAGAGGATCGATCTACCGGCGCTGCACATCCTGCGGCCGCCGAGTCCCAGACAGGAAATGCGAGAACTGCGGATCGGATCGATTCAGCTGGGCCTACACCATCGACACGGCACCCAAAGGCGCGAAACGAAAGCAGCGGTCCAAGTCGGGTTTCGGGACCAAGGATGAGGCTGTCTCGAAACTGGCGAAGATCCAGGCCGACATCGACAGCAGGTCGTATGTCGAACCCCGGCGACTCACTGTGGAGACCTACCTCACTGAGGAGTGGCTTTCAGCCATGGGAGCGCGGCTCCGACCCTCCACCTGGGACAGCTACCGCAGCAAGATCGTGACCCATATCAACCCGAGGATCGGAAAGGTGAGGCTGCAGGCTGTTACACCGGGAACGCTCAACGCGATGTATGACGGATTGCTCAAAGAGGGACGCGTCGATGAGCGCGGTGGGCTGAGCCCCAGGACTGTTCGGTATATCCACACCATCCTCCGTAAAGCGTTCAGGGATGCCGTCCGCTGGAACCTGATGGTTCGCAACCCAGCGGACTACGCGGACCCTCCGAAGTCAGCCATGAGTGGCTCCCGAGAGTTGACCGTGTGGACGGCGGATGAACTTCGTCGTTTTCTTCTCTCTGTCGAAGACCACCGGCTATACGCAGCTTGGCTTTTGGCGGCCACAACGGGCCTCCGACGCGGTGAACTGGCAGGACTCCGATGGGAGGACGTTGATCTCGACAATCGACGGGTTTCTGTACGGCGGTCCCGAGTGCTCGTGCGTCATAACGTTGAGTTGCAGGCACCAAAGACGGCTCGTGGTCGTCGGCAGATCAGCCTTGATCCCACCACGGTCGCGATCCTGAAGGAGCACCGGCGACGGCAGCTTGAGGAGAGGATGGCCCTGGGCCAGGAGTGGCGGGACACCGGTTACCTGTTTACGACCGAGGGCGGCCAACCTGTTCGCCCGGATCGGTTCTCCAAGCTCTTCCAGCGGTTACAGAGCGAAGCGGATGTGCCTCGGATTCGCCTCCACGATCTTCGCCACACCCACGCGAGTCTGATGCTCCAGGCTGGTATTCATCCCAAGGTGGTGTCCGAGAGGCTCGGTCACGCCACCGTACAGCTGACCCTCGATACCTATAGCCATGTCATACCCGCGCTTCAGGAGGACGCCGCGGACCGAGTAGCCGAACTGTTGTTCGGTTGATTCTGTGAGCATTCCGTGATCAGAAGGGCAGCTGTCAGAACGAACGCAAGCCTTGGCTGGCAGTGGTATGGCCCCTGGCCAGGGCTTTCAGTCGGTGGGCCGGGTGGGAATCGAACCCACGACCTTGGGATTAAAAGTCCCCTCGGGGGGTCTAGCCGTTGTTAGCGGAATCTCGAAAAGGCCTTGTGGCTATTGGGCTTTTGGCTTGCAACAGTTTGCGTCGTTTTGCGGCGTTTTCGGTTCTCCCGCGGCCCAGCCGCGGCCCAAGCGTCTTGGGCTCTCACACTTCGGATCGATGCACGGCTGTCGGATCCCCAACGGCTTCGATAGCACCTCGGCTTTCCCGGACTGCGTGCCGAAGCCATTCTGACGCCTCTCAGCAGACCTGGGGAGCGGCGTGGTCGATACTGGGTAGCCACTTTTCGGTGGCCGCGCTCGGATCCGGCATCTCCGAGGACTACAGACGGCCACCGCCAGTGACAACCATCAAGC
The DNA here is from genome assembly GCA_046759765.1 of Acidimicrobiia bacterium. Lineage (GTDB taxonomy): Bacteria > Actinomycetota > Acidimicrobiia > Spongiisociales > CAZKJJ01 > JBHICV01. The sequence goes on along the minus strand of JBHICV010000127.1, from coordinate 1,387 downwards.
GCCGAGCTTCCTGACAGAAAGCACACCACAAAGCGATCACGACGTGCCGCTCTCGGGAACTTCCGGAGCTCGTTCGTGATCGGGATTTGGTGATCGGCGTGGTGTGCGGGATACGACCGGCGCCAGGGGATGGCTGGGACCGTCACAGTTCGCTCATCCTCTTTTCGAAGTCGGCCGGTGTGATCGCGGGTGGGTTCTGGTCAGGCCACTGGAGGAGGTCGGTGTCGCCGGTGACGATCAGATCTGCATGATGTGCACGCGCCAGATGGATCACGTAGTCGTCGTCGGGATCTTGGGTCAGCGCCGGTCCCGGCGGCGGGTCGGGTTGGATGTCGGCGGTGGTGGTGAGCCTGGTGATTCAGCGCTGCTGCCTCGAGGGAGATCCACCTGCGAAGTCGTGGTCGCTCAGTAAGCACGCTTTGAACCTCCTGGATCATTCGGTCGCAGATCACCAACTCGAACCGCTGATCTCGCAGCCAGGCCTGCATGATCCGATGCGAAGGGCCCTCGCTGATGGCCGCAGAGACCATGATGTTGGCGTCGAGCACCACCCGCATCGGTGACGCTCAAGACGCGGCCGGCCGGCGTCGGCGCCGAACCCGGCTGACCTCCTCGGTGGCGACCCGCATCGCTTCGGTCTCATCGATATCGGAATCGACGACGGTCTCGTCGAGCGCACGTCGCACATCGCGGGTGTAGTACTCCCACGCTGACTGGCGAGACATCCCCAAGCTCTCTCCAATCTGTTCCCACGTGGCGCCCTGGCGACGCGCTACTTCCACTCGCTCACGTCGCAGCGCCTCGAGCTCGACATCGGCACGGGATAGTTCGCGCAGCGCGTCCAGCGGATTAGCCGGCAACGAATCAACATCGATCACCTTCATGCATGTCAGGATAACCTGACAGCAGAGCTGGCGCTAGACCGATCCTGGATGTGCCGTTACGGCGCACCTACGGAATGGAGCGATCACACAAGACCGAGTGTTATGAGCTCTCGCCTGCGATCAGTCGGTGATTACCTCACCGTGACGGTTGTCCAACACCAACGGACAGTCGACCCACACCATCGTGGGGGGACTCCCGTACGTCTCGCTGACCCGCTTATGCCACGCTTCATCGAAAAGCATCTCGGCCTGCGCACGCGTCTCCCATAGGTAGATCCCTCCCCAGGTCAAACCGTCCTCGCCGCGCACAAAGTACTTGCGGACCAGACCCGGGGCCTCCTTGTACTTCGGGGCAGTCTCTTCCGCCAGGCGCCTCGCTTCCTCAGAGGACAGCGGCTCGCCCAGGGGAATCTGAACAGACACCACCGTGGCCATATGAATCACCTCCTCTCTGTCACCAGGATTCTCAGTCGCGAATCGCGGGGAGGCAACCCTGCCCAAGA
>JBHICV010000126.1:0-7281 GCA_046759765.1 Acidimicrobiia bacterium | reverse complement strand
CCCAGATCTTGCATGGCATGCAAGAGGCCACGGGTTCAAATCCCGTTACCTCCACAGTCTCGTCGCAATTCAAACTCCCGCCTGAGTGCCGATCTTGGGAATCATGTGCTCGATCTCCCCAACCTGCTTCGTCTGACGGGGTTTCGTCGCATCACCTCTGAGCGGGATTCAGGTGTTGACGTGGGACCGCTTTCTCATGCCGTGTGCGCCCGAGGCGCGCCCATCTCAGCGTGGGTGGTTCTTAGCCGATCGGCGCCGGCGAGCTGGGAGAATCATCCTGGCTAGCTGATCCGAGTAGTGACACAATGGGCCGGCGTCCCTGTATGGCCAAGCTCATGGGGGCGAGACGATGCGCAAAGCGGCTTTAGTCCCCGCGGTGATCTTGGTGGCAGCTGCCTGCGGCGGAGCCCCTGACACCGCACAGCCCACCGTTACAACCGCGGCGATGGTGGAAGAAGCCTTGACGGAGTGGGCGGATCACACCACTGAGACGGCCTCGTATCGGATTCTGGTGAGGACTGGGCCTGCGGTGGAGCTGGAGGTGATGATGGAGGGGGCGACCATGACTTTCGTGGATCAGGGACAGCCGGTCAATCATCATCTCGAAGTCCATGTCTTCGATAAGAGCAGCGGAGCCGAGATAAAGGACCTGGTGCCCACTGTGGGGATCACCGACCCTGCTACCGGGACCTTCAGAGAGTTCGCCGCTGAGCCGCATGCCAGCGGCGAGATTCCCTATGTGACGGCATGTCTGCTTACCAATCACCGGGTAAGGGAACCCCACTTCGGCGACAACCTTTACCTAGCCGACGGCACCTACACCGTCAGCGTCACGGTCGGCGACGAAACCGCCGAGACAGACGTCAGCGTCGCCGATGCACAGACCTGAACCGCTCAGCCAGCGCATTTGTCGACGGGAAGGAACCACTGAGTCACGCAGTCGCTGCGGACCTATTTCGGAGTCGGCGGGGTCGTGTAGCTCCTAGCCTTGCGCGAGGCTACAGAGGGTCGCCAGTTGGATTTTCGCGTTCTCGGGCCACTTGAGGTCTCGGCCGAGGGCCGCTCGATCGATCTCGGACCGCTAAAGCAGAGGGCACTGTTGGCCCTCTTGCTCATCCATGCCAACCAGGTCGTATCCACTGAACGGGTCCTCGAAGAGCTATGGGGAGAAGGAGCCGAAGGCAAGCGGGACACGCTGTTCGCGCACGTCTCCCGCCTTCGGACCGCGCTGGAGCCGGATCGCACCGAACAAGCCGAAAGCACGATTCTGCTCACGAGGGAGTCCGGGTATCTCCTGTCGATCAATCCGGAGGAGATCGACGCGTTCCGGTTCGAGCAGATGACCACGGAAGGCAGGGAACTGGTCGACAGAGATCCCGACGCGGCATCGGGAACACTCCTGAAAGCCTTGGAGTTGTGGCGAGGCTCCGCATTTGAGGACTTCGCCCGCGAGTCGTTTACACAGTCCGAGATCGCCCGACTCGAAGAGCTGCGTTTGGGGGCGGTCGAATACCGGATCGAAGCCGACTTGAAGCGAGGACAGTCCGAGGAGCTGGTCAGCGAGCTCGAGTCCTTATCCGGGGAGCACCCGACGCGGGAACGCCTGGTTTCCCAGCTGATGGTTGCTTTGTACCGGTCAGGCCGCCACGCTGACGCCCTCCGAGCGTACGACCGGTCGCGAAGCACTCTCGCCTCCGAGCTCGGGATCGAGCCGTCCGCTGAGTTGCGTCGCCTCGAGGAGCGGATCCTGCTTCAGGATCCGACACTCGAGCTGGACCTCGAGGAGGTCGTGGAGGCGACCATCCTGATCACCGACCTCGAAGGCAGCACGGCTCTCTGGGAGCTCGATGCGGATGCCATGGCTCCGGCCCTGGAACGGCACGACGAGATCATCCGGACGGCCGTCATGGAGGCCGGAGGGGCTGTCTTCAAGGGGACCGGCGATGGTCTTCTCGCCAACCTGCCTGATCCGTCGTCGGCCGTCTCGGCCGCCGAGTCGGCTCAGCGGCGTTTAGCCGCCGAGGACTGGGGACATCTGGGAGAGCTCCGGGCAAGGATGGCGATCTATGTGGGTGAAACCCGTCGACGAGGCACCGACTACTTCGGTCCGGCGCTGAACCGGGCGGCACGCATGGTGGCCGCGGGCCACGGCGGACAGGTCCTGCTGTCCTCTATGGCTCAGACCGAGGTGAGCGAATCCGGCTCCTCCGCGGAACTGATCGACCTCGGCGAATACACGTTCAAGGGCATTCCCGAACCCGAGCGGGTCTTTCAGCTCGTGATCGAAGGCCTTCTCTCAGACTTTCCGGAGCTCCGGCCCACCGAGGTGGAAGAGGGAGCGCTGAGTCTGGCCGTCGGACCTCCCAACCCGTACAAGGGGTTGCGCCCCTTCCGAGAAGACGACGCCGAGGACTTCTTCGGGCGAGAGCGCCTGGTGGCCGCGTTGCTTGAGAAGCTCTCAGGCCAGGATCGGCTCTTGGCTCTGATCGGACCGAGCGGCTCCGGCAAATCGAGCGTCGTCCGAGCAGGTCTGCTTCCAGAGCTCCGCAAGGCGGCTCTTCCCGGATCGGACCTGTGGCTGGTCGCCCAAATGCTGCCCGGCGCCCATCCCTTCGCCGAGCTGGAGGCCGCGCTTCTCCGTTCCACCCTCGATCCTCCTCAGAGTCTGAGCGACCAGCTCCAACAAGAGACGACTGGCCTACTGCGAGCGGCGTTGCGGGTTCTTCCCTCAGAAGATTCCCACGTGGTGCTGGTGATCGACCAATTCGAGGAGCTCTTCACCCTCGTCGAGGATGAACACGAGCGGCGGCGGTTTCTCACCAACCTCGCCACCGCAGTCGAGGACCCGCGGGGCCGCATCGACGTCGTCCTAACGCTGCGTGCCGATTTCTATGGACGACCGTTGCTCTATCCGGAGTTCGGAGAGCTGCTCACGTCGAATGTGATCAACGTGATGCCACTCTCCGCAGAGGAGCTGGAAGCTGCCGCAGTGCAACCGGCCCGGAAGAGTGGTGTGTCCCTGGAGTCCGCCTTGCTCGCCGAGCTCATCACCGACGTCGCCGATGAGCCCGGGGCGCTCCCCCTGTTCCAATACACCCTGGCGGATCTCTTCGACCGGCGCGAGGGTGACACGCTGACGATCTCGACTTATCGGACGATCGGCGGCCTGCGCGGCTCCTTGACCAGGCGAGCCGATGAGCTCTACCACCAGCTCGAACCGGAAGAGCAGGAAGCTGCCCGGCAGCTTTTGCTCAGGCTCGTGGCGGTCACGGAAGAGGCCGAGGACAGCCGGCGAAGGGTCCTGGCGTCCGAGATCACCGCCCTGGAGGTGGACAAGGTGGCGATGCAGGCGGCCATCGCTATCTTTGGGGAGCACCGGCTCTTGACGTTCGACCGTGACCAGGCCTCCGGAGCTCCAACGGTGGAGGTGGCCCACGAGGCGCTCCTGCGGGAGTGGGAACGACTGCGGGAGTGGATCGATCAGAGCCGGGAGGACCTCCGCCGACATGCGACCTACGCCGTCGCGGTCGACGAGTGGCTTGCCGCGGACCGAGATCCTGACTACCTGTTGACCGGAGCCCGACTCGATCAATACCAGCAATGGCGTGACGAAACGGCGCTGAGGCTCACCGAAACCGAGCGTGAGTACCTCGAGGCGGCGCTCGAGCGACGGGAGGCTGAGCGAGAGGCCGAGGAAGCTAGAGACGCGCAGGAGATTCGGCTGCGACGGCGGGCCCGACGCGGCCTCTGGGCGGCCGTGGCCGCGGTCGTGGCGCTGGCGGTCATCGGGGGAGTGCTGTTGGTAGGAGCCCTCCGGCCCACCGTAGCCATCGTGGGGATCGATCGGGGAAGGGGCCCGATCGACGATCTTATGGCCATCGGAATCGACAGGGCGACGCGCGATTTTGCGTTCGATCCCGTAGAGGAACCGGTGCTGGCGGACCCGGAGGGTGTCTTGCGCGACCTGTCCGACGGGGGCGCCGATCTGATCGTCACCGGCCTCGACTTTCAGTTCAACGTGGAGAGCATCGCGCCTGAGTTTCCGGATGCGAAGTACGTGGTTATCGACGCCCCGATCGTCCAGCCAAATGTGGCCTCCGTCGTCTTCGCCGTAGAGGAGGGCTCCTATCTCGTGGGAGCAGCCGCCGCGCTCGAGTCGCAGACCGGCACCATCGGCTTCGTCGGTGGGATGTCGGCGTTTGCCCAGATCGAGGCATTCCGAGCCGGGTACATAGCCGGGGCGAGAGAAGTCGATCCGGAAATCGAGGTCCGCACGGCTTACCTCTCGTACTGGTTCGATGGCTTCACATCCCCCGAGCGCGGTCGCGCGGCAGCAAGCGAACTCTTCGAACAGGGGGCGGGTGTGGTGTTTCACGCCGCGGGTTTCTCCGGACTCGGGGTCGTGGAGGCAGCCAGCGACCACGGGCAATGGGCGATCGGCGTCGATGCGGACGAGTACCTACTTCAACCCGATCATCTCAAGCCCTACATCCTGACTTCGATGATCAAGCGGTATGACACCGCCCTTTACGAGGTCATCAAGGACTTTGTCGAAGACGGCTTCACACCCGGCATCCGGTTGTTGAACCTCGCTGACGAAGGGGTCGATTTCTCAACCGAGGGAGGCCACCTCGCTCCGCGTACCATCGAAGTCGTGAATGGTTACAAGAGCCAGATCATCTCCGGGGACATCGTGGTTCCGCAGGTGCCGGACGAGCCGCCTCCTTCGCCGTTCTTCATCGACGTCGCTGATGTTTCCGCAGTTGCCACGGTGACGTGGGATGGAGTCACGTGCCACTACGACGGAGCTAGCAGCTTCGCGGATGGCACGGTGGTCCAATTCGACTTTGTCAATACCTCGTCACAGCTCGCAGGCGCAGGTACTTTCAACGTGGACGGTGAGTATCTCTCGGGCTTTGTGCACGCGCAAGGCAACGACGAGGCGCCCTGGTACGCGGTGCTGGACACCGGTACTCACGACGTCAGCTGCCTGCCGACTGGCTTCCCGGTCGATAATTTCGTCCCCGCCACCGAACTGACCGTCGGAGGGTCCTGAGAAGCACGCAATAGGTTGCTTCTTTGGGACCTAACCGATCACTGGCGGCATTGAGCTCGTTGCCCTCTTCTTAGCGCGAACGGTCAACCAATCCGATAGTCCTAGCCGCCGTTCCGGTTGATGATGCAGATGATCAATCTGATGTGATGATCCAGACCAGACCTCGAAGACAGTAGAGCGAGGAGGCTCGGACGAGTCCTACCACCGCTAGCTTGCGGTTTCGGCGAGGAGAGCAATGGCATCGGACAAGCGACGTTCGGAAGAGACAAGGCTGAGGACGACCACCACGGCCCAACAGCGGTTCGCGTCCTGGATGCTCGACGTGCTGGTCTACACCGTGGTTCTCAACCTGTTCGTCGAGTACGTGGACTCCATCGTGATCGACTCGTTCACGATCTCGATCTTCACCGCTGTTTTGCTAAAAGCATTGCTGGATGTCGTCTTCGGATTCGAACACCGAGTTCACGCCTTCTTCCAGGCCCGCCAGGGCGCCGTCTACCGGATTCTGGGGCCCCTTTCGATGTGGGCCATACTCTTTGGGAGCAAGTTCGTGATCCTCGAAGCGGTCGACATCGTCTTCGGGGACCACGTCGAGCTCCGTGGCCTCGTCGAGATCGTGAGCCTGATCGTGGCGATGATCGTCGCCAAGCAGCTCCTGCTCCGCATCTACGATCGCCTCGGCACCCAAACCGCCTAACCCGTTCCAGTGCTCGAGCTCCGTTAGCGGCGGTCGGTTGCGCGAGCGCCTCTCTTGTCGTCTATCGGGGGCTCATGAGGAAGTCGAGCAATAGCGCCGTCAGCTCCTCACCATGCTCAGCGAAGAGCTCGGTGCCGTGGCGCGATCCCGTAAACATCTTCGAGTCCACGGGCTCCGCCGAGGCGGCGACGAACTCCGAAACGGAGGCGGCGAATCCTCCGTCACCCTCGGCGGCGATGAACAGTTTGGGAACCGTGATCTGAGGAACTGCGCCCAACGCGTCGGTCCCCATCCAACCGGTCGGAGCCGACAGTGTGGCCACGCCCACGACGGAAGTCCGGTCAGGTGCCGCGGCCAACGATCCGGCGCCACCCATCGACGCTCCAATGAGCCAGACACGCTGAGCTCCCTGAGACTCGGCGAAGTCGATGGCGGCTACAACATCGACGTCAACCCGGAAGGGCTCCTTGGGTCCGTCAGAGTTCCCGTAGCCGCGGAAGTTGAACGTTAGGGCCGTGAAGCCGTCCCGGGCGGCGTTTCTGGCGAAGCCAAACCATCCTGTCTGAGTGCTCGGGAACATGTGCGCCAGGATCACCCAATCCGGACCTCCGTCGAACACCGTTCCTTCCAGTGTGAAATCGTCGGACGTCACGAACGTCACGTCTCGTTGAGCCACCGCGGCCACAGTGGTGGTGGGCGAAACCTCGGTCGTTTCCACCGGTGGAACCGTTGTCGGGGCGGGAGCGACGGTGGTGGCGTCGGCCGGCGGGGGCAGGGCCGCCGGTGTTGTGGTGGTTGGCGTCGCTCCTTGGCCACAGGCCTGGGCGAGCAGAAGGGTCACGAGGACGACAGACGAGCGTCCCACTTATCGGACCATAGCGACCCCCGACCCGGAGGCGGCCTCCACCGTTCCCATGAGCAGCCCTGCTTGTGGCTTACGGAGACTTGGCTGGAGTCCGATGCCCCTAACGCCCTGCCAGTTGCTCAACGACCGGGCTAAAGGTCTCCACATCTTCGGGATAGATCCCGAAGTTAGAGACGCCGTATTGCTCTCGGAGAGCCTGCAGGTTCTCGACGATCTGTTGAACTGATCCAAGTTGGAAGTGGGGCGAGGCCAGTATCAATTCCGGAGTGAGCGCGGCGGACCGTTTCGCGTCTTTGCGGTACCGCTCGGTGGCGGAGAGGGGCATTCCGGCAATCTGCTCGGCTGCCGCCTCCGGGTTGTCGGTGACGATTGTCTTGAAGAGCAGAATGTTGAGTTCCAGGTCTCCGAATCGTTCTCCGGCCGCGTCCTTGACCCAGCCCACCTTCTCGGACAGCTTTTCCTTGGTCGCCTCTCGGGTCTCAGTTCCGCCTTCACGGCGCGCACGCAACGTAATACCCACAATGTCAGCCTCGTTGGCTGCGAAGGAAAGAAGGCGTCGACCGCCGCTCCCGATGAAGATCGCAGGATGAGGCTGCTGCAGCGGTTTGGGAAGACCGTCGAGTTCCGTAATCGTGTAGTGCTCGCCTGAGAAGCTGAAGGGAT
>JBHICV010000125.1:0-7403 GCA_046759765.1 Acidimicrobiia bacterium | reverse complement strand
CAGGAGCTTGTCCGAAGAGATCTCAACCGGATTGATCGCGAGAGCCTGATGGCGACGATGGCGCAACTGATGGAGGGGACACAGGAGGCAATGGAACAGATCGCCATCTCGCAGGCTCCGCCGCAGGCACAGGCGGCCCAACAAGTATTCCTCGTGGCGCTCGAGTCGTGGAATGAAGGTCTGGGGGAGTTCGAGGTGGCACTACTGGATTCCGTAGATCAGCCTCAGAGTCCCCTCGCCGAACGCGATTTGGGGCTCGCCTTGACCAAGCTCCGTGTAGGAGACTCGACCTACGAGGGGTTTCTGGACCTAGCGGCGGCCCTGAGATCCATGATCGACGTCGAAGCCGGAGACCTCCCGTCGGTTGCCTATGTGGAAGGTGATCCGCCCATCGTTGCAAGTAGTCTCGCTCAGGCTGCGCGTCGTTCGCCCAGCCTCGCGTTGGTGGTCGACGTGGGGATCTCGGCCGTGCGTATTACGCCTGAGGAGATCTCCGAGGCCGACGCCACCGTCAGTGTGATTCCCGCTACTGAGACGATCGATGTTCAAATCGTTGTCGCCAACCATGGAAACCGTCCGGAGGAGGCGGTTCGTGTGGCTCTCACTCTGACGACCGACGGCGGAAACGTGCTGTTTCAAGACCAGCAGGTGCTGGCGGTGTTGGCGCCCGGAGGGCAGAACACGGCGATGTTCGCGGCTTTGCCCGTTACGCCGAGTGAGGCATACGATCTTTCCGTCGCTATCACCAAAGTCGCTGAGGAGGACTCGTCGAAACTCGACAACAATTTCCATCGCAGACGGTTCTTCGTCAACGATGCTGTCGAGGCCTGAAGGCAAGAGGACTGCGCAGGCCCAGCAGTAGCATCCGCCTGCCATGCTCGACCCGGCGCTGCTACGTGACGACCTCGCTCGGCTCGAGTCAGGCCTGAGCCGCCGGGGCCTTTCGGTAGACCTCGCCGGACTTCAGGACTTGGACCGGAGACGACGCAGCCTGCGGCGCGAGTCAGAAGACCGTAGGGCTGAACAGAAGAGAGTCTCCCAGGAAATCCCGAACCTAGACGGGGATGAGAGAGAGTCCGAAATCGAAAAGGCCAGCGCGCTGGGTGGAGAGGCGAAGCGCCTGGCGGCCGAGGCAGAGGCTGCGGCCGCCGAGTTCGACGAGCTGTGGGCGTCGATTCCAAATCTGCCCGACGAGACGGCCGCCGATGGCGCCACCGAGGAGGATGCGGTCGAGGTCCGCCGGTGGGGGGACATTCCCGACTACGGCTTCGAGCTACTAGACCATGTGGAGCTCGGGGAGCGCCTCGGCATGATCGACCTTGGACGAGCGGCGAAGGTGTCGGGTACTCGCTTCGGCTACGTCCTAGGTGCGGCTGTGATCGTGGAGTTTGCGCTCGTTCGATGGGCGCTCGATCGCCTCATCGCGGAGGGCTTCACTGCTGTCGTGCCTCCGGTGATGGTCCGAGAGCCGGCCCTCTTCGGGACCGGCTTCTTCCCGGGTGACAGGGACCAGGTGTACGCGATTGAGCGGGATGACCTCTACCTGGTCGGCACGTCCGAGGTGCCTCTCGCCGGTCTTCATATGGACGAGATCCTCGATGCTGTGCCCGTTCGGTACGTTGCGTTCTCGACCTGCTTTCGGCGCGAAGCGGGTACCTACGGAAAGGACACCCGGGGTATCTTCCGTGTGCACCAATTCGACAAGGTAGAGATGTTCTCGTTCGTCAGCCCGGAAGAGTCGGCTACTGAGCACGAGCGGCTGCTGGGTCTCGAGGAAGCGTTGGTGCAAGAACTCGGCATTCCGTATCGCGTCGTCAACGTGGCGGCTGGGGATCTTGGTCCGGCCGCGGCCAAGAAGTACGACATCGAGGCATGGATGCCGTCGCAAGGGCGCTATCGGGAGATCACCTCGTGCTCTAACACGACTGACTACCAGTCGCGTCGGCTCAAGGTCCGCTTCCGTGATGAGGGTAAGAATCGCCTCGTGCACACGCTCAACGGCACTGCGGTGGCAATCGGTCGGACGCTCATCGCGATCATGGAGAACTACCAGCAGTCCGACGGCTCGATTGCGATACCCGAGGCGCTGCAGCCCTACGTGGGCTTCGACACGATCGAGGCGTAAGGCGTGTTCTTGTCAATCTCAGCCGTGAAAAGCGCGGCCCCGATTGACAGGAAACTGTGACCCGGTTTTCGGTCAGTAACGATCCCGCCAGGCGGGACCGCGACTCACAGGAAGGTGACTGTGCACCCTGCCCTCGAGCCTGTTCGTGCGGCGCGTTCCGGGTCGCCGGCTCGGATCAGGCACTCCTACGGCACCCGGGACGGCCCGCTTAGAGCTGCTTCCTTCCGGACCTGACTCGGTTCACGGTGTCCCGTCGCGTAGGACCCAATCTTCAACACCACGTGCCCGGCGCTGGCCCGAACGAGCACAGCCCTCCGGCAGGGAGTTCGGCCCCGCATTGAGGGGACTTCGGGTTCAGGGCACCCCTAACGCCCCACCTAGCACAGTCGACTCCGAGCCTAGAGGCCCAGGATGAGCTGGAACCGGCCTTAGGCCGGTTCCTCGCGGAGGGAGTGGGATTTGAACCCACGAGGGGGCGGTAACCCCCAACACGCTTTCCAGGCGTGCGCACTAGGCCAGACTATGCGATCCCTCCAACGCGTCGACCCAGGCTGATCCGGTGAGTAGCCGGCGGACGTTGGGACGCGAGTCCGTAGTGTACGGCTGCGTGGAGTTCCTCGAATACGAACCCTTCATGCAGCTGGCTCTGGACGAGGCTCGTCGGGCGCCTGAGCACGGGGATGTGCCGGTCGGAGCTGTGCTAGTCGACGCAGATGGCGCGGTCGTCACCTCCGATCACAACCGCAAAGAGGAGCTGCAGGATCCCACTGCCCACGCGGAAATTCTGGCCATTACCGGAGCCGCCTCTGAGCGGCGTAGCTGGCGACTCGACGGCATGACGCTCGTAGTCACGCTGGAGCCTTGCCCGATGTGTGCGGGGGCCGCGGTCTGGGCTCGGCTAGACCGTATCGTCTACGGAGCTGCGGATCCTAAGGCAGGTGCTGCTTGGAGCCTCTACAACATTCCTCAGGACGCGCGACTCAATCACTATTGCGAGGTGATCGCGGGAGTCATGGAAGAGGAGAGCGCGGCGCTGCTGAGCGAGTTCTTCGATGACCGTAGGCTGTAGAGGTTAAAGGGGGTTCGGATGTCTGAGCGCCAAACGAGAACTGTTCGTGGCGCTCTACTCGTGGCTGTGGTGGTGACTTTGGCTTCATGCGGAGGCGGTGCGAGTACGCCGACAGAATCTGACGAGCCGGAGCCGGCCGAGCCGGCTGTGACCGAGGCACCCAGTCCAGCTGGAGAATCGCCGGACCAGCCGGAGGCACCGGCTGAGCCTGCGGCTCCTGCCGAGGTGGAAACGTCTAGCGAAGCCCCGGCGGGACCGCCGGTGGAGGAGTGCAAAGAGCCGGCAACGGAGATCGCCATCGGATCGACGGTCAGCGAGACCCGCGATGCGGAACACAGCACATGGTTCTTCTGTGTGCAGATCCCCGAAGGTGTTACCAGCATCTCGGTTGAGCTGACCGAACTGACGGACGACCTCGCCCTGTTTGTGGGCTTCCCTGATATGGAAGCACTACGGGGCGGCCTGGGCCTGCGGTCTTCGGACGTTTCCGGTCCTGAGGATGAGCTAGTGCTGATCGAACCCCCGCTCTTTCGCGGTGAGCTGGGCGCGTTCGAGCAAGCGGAGTTCGTATTCCCAGGTTCGTATTACATCGAGGTATCCGCTCGATCGGGCCGTACTACGTCGCCCTTCACGCTACGAGTGACCACCACGTAGGGCGGAGGGAGTGGGATTTGAACCCACGAGACCCCAAATGGGGCCGAGCAGTTTTAAAGACTGATGCAGTGCGAATGAGCTAGTAGGTGCCCAGATGGGCGGGTCAGGTTTGAGTGTGGGCTGCTAGTCCGTGTTTGGCGGTGGGCACCCGTCGGTGTGTAGATATTGGAGGCACTCTTGTGGAGTCCACCATCGGGTCAGACGGCTCTTGGCGAGCTCGATGAGTCTTTCGACCGGAAGCACATAGATCCGCACTGTGCCGTCGTCGCTGATCGATGCGAGCAGTTCGCCATTGGGACTGAAGGCGACTCGCGCTACAAGACTTGTGTGGCCACCCAGCTCGAGGAGCTGTAGGCCCGTTGCTGAATCCCATAGACGTACTGCTCCGTCGAAGCCTCCGCTCGCGAGCTGTGATCCGTCGGGGCTGAAGGTGGCGTGCAGAACTCCTCCCGAGTGGGCTTGGATGCTGAGGATCTCCTCGCCGCTGGTGGCATCCCATACTGTGACGGAGCCGTCGTCTCCCGCTGTGACAACCCGCTCTCCCAGCGGGTCGAAAGCGACCGAGAACGGGCGAGGGACAGTCCAGTCGATCTGGGCGAGTCCAGTTTGGGCGTCCCAGATCACCGCACGGCTGTCGGTACCTACCGTGGCTATCAAGGATCCGCCAGGACTGAACTCCACACCGAAGACGACGTTCCCGGGATGGGCAGCGATCGCGACCAGTTCGTTGCCTGTTTCTGCTTCCCATAATCTCGCGGTGCCGTCGTCAGCGACAGAGGCGACGGTTGCACCGTCGGCACTGATGCTTACGCCGTTCACCCATCCGTCATGATTTGAGAACGTCAGCCGCTCCCGGCCGGTAGACGCATCCCACAGTTTGACTGTCCGGTCGTTGCTTGCGGTCGCAACGATGGTTCCGTCAGTACTCACATCGACAGCGAAGACAGCGCCGGTTTCTGTGCTTTGGCCTTCGTGGCCGACGAGCCGGAACAACTCGTCTCCGGTATCGACATTCCAGCCAACAGCAACGCCGTCGTCGGCGCTGGCCACTATCCAGGTCCCGTCAGGGGCAAAGGCGACTGCCCCAACCCAGACGGACGCACCGGGCACCGTGAGTTGTTCGCGGCTGCCGTTGACGCTCAGATCCCATACCCGCACGGACCCGTCCTCACTGCCGCTCGCTAGCAGGCTCGAGTCCGGGCTTAAGGCAACATTGGGAATCGGTCCTTCATGTCCGACCAACGACATCACCTCTCGCACGCTGCTGGGACCTCGTTCCCACACTCTGACGCTGGCATCACTGCCACTGGTGACTATCAGAGTCCCGTCCGAGTTGATGTCGACACCGAGCAGAGGGCCGGTGTGGCCAATCAGTGTGGAGAACTCCTCTCCAGTTTCAGGGTCCCAGAGTTTGGCCGTGGCGTCCTGACTGGACGTCACCAGCATGCTGCCGTCCTTGCTGAAGACGACGTCGCTCAGCTCGAACTGGTGACCCGACAGCGTTCGAACCAACTCAGCACTGGCCACGTCCCACAGTTTGAGGTCGCCGCCTGCTACAGCCAGAACAGTCCCGTCGGGACTGAAGGCAAGGCCCGACGCAAACGGATTCTCTAAGGCAGCCAGCTCATCGCCCGATTGGACGTCCCAGATCCTTGCGGCTTCATCCATGCCCGTTGTAGCCAGCAGACGACCGTCCGGGCTGAAGGCGACACTGATCAGTCCGTCCTCATGACCAACGAACCTCATCAGCTCTTCGCCGGTAGAGACGTTCCACACCCTCGCTGTGCGGTCCGAGCTAGAAGTCGCTACGTGAGAGCCGTCGGGACTGAATGTGAGATTGGTCACCAAACCCTCATGCCCTTCCAAAGTGCCCAGTACTTGACCGGATGTCACATCCCAGACGATCACCGTGGACGACCCAGCGATCACCGTGACCGTTTCGGCCTGGCCGGAAGCCTCCGAACTGGATGATGAGATTCCCGGGGTCACAAGCAACCTCCCGTCGGGGCTGAAGGCCACCGCCCCAGAAGCAGGGAGGCTGTACACCACCCGCGAAGCTTGCACCGAACGATGAAGAGCTTCCTCGGCCTCCCGAAGCACCAGGCCGTCCACAGACCGGCTCGCATCGACAGCGGCCAGAGCTAGCAGGACGCTGCGCTCCGGGTCCAGACTGATGTTGAAGTCGGCAGCTGAAGCCAGCTCGCGGGTCCTTGCCAGCCGCTCGTTTTCTTGGGCTTCGTTTCGCTGGCTGATAGCGAACACGGCTGCCGCTGTGGCAACCACTACAAGCAGCAGCAGCGCCACACCGGCGGCCCAGGCGGTGCGGATGGTGCGGCGGTGCTGTTTGACCTCCTCAGAAGCCAACTCGTCTTTGGGCATCCCCCGTAGGGCAGAAGCGATATCCGCGACGGCGTTACGGAACTCGGCATTGCTCAAATCCAGATCGGTGTCTGTCCTGGCCCAACGCAGGTCCACCCACCTCGGCTCCTCCCCAAACGCCCCATAGAGAGCCGGCGGAGTGGAGTCAGTCTCAGGGCTGACATCTCCGCCGGCCCAGCCGAACTCCCCGTCGGTGACCACCGGCAGAACCCGAGACGCCTCCTTATGTTGTAGCCAGTACTCCACTTCTCGGTTCACCCACGGCGACTCTGCCGCATCAGGTGAGAGCAACAGCACAAACCAGCCCGACTGATCCAAGGCCTCGGTGATCGACGACCACAGATGAGGATTCGCACTCAGGGAGGCATCGTCTCGGAAAACCCGTAATGCGCGTCGTTTCCACCACGGTTTAGCGAACCGCTGCAACCCAGCCTGCAGCCTCGGTGCAAGCAGGTCGTCAGCAGCGTGGGAGTAGGAAAGGAACCCGTCGTAGACGACAGCTACCGGAGAATCTGAAGCCCCAGTACCGGCCTCAGCGGTACTCACGCCAACTCCCAGGCTGAAAACAGGTCTAAGTGTGGCAAACGGTGCTTGCGAGTGACTTACCGACCCTCGAGGTAGCGCATATGCGGCAGAGGATTCGGGCGGGGCCGTGGACATGAAGAGCACATAACTCCTCCACGTTTGGAGGCAACGTCTCCGACCAGGTGGTCGCGTTACAGCCACTACCACCGGAAAGCTTTACACCAGGCCTTTGAGCGGAGGGAGTGGGATTCGAACCCACGAGACCCCGAATGGAGCCCAGCAGTTTTCAAGACTGATGCAGTCAGAATCGGCCTTCCGTTGGCGCACAAGGGGATCGGCCGGAAACCCTTGCCCGGCAACGCTTTGCGTCCCTTCATCGTCTTGCACAATCACGCAGCGAATTGCACCTGTTTTGGTCCTCCCGCGCCCCCAGTGCGCCCCGAGGAGCGCTCACCAACGGCATCTCGGCTGTAATCCAGCCTTCGTGTGTGGTGCGACGCCGCGCTTAGATCAGCTCCCCCGCTGATCAGGGTGTTAGGACCTGGAACCCTACGAGGGCCTGCGGTGTAATAGTTGAAGGATGACGGTTTCCGGCCGGACCGGGCCTCGGTTCCCCCTGTTGTTGATGGTTGCGGTACTTGCGGCCGCCTG
>JBHICV010000124.1:0-7491 GCA_046759765.1 Acidimicrobiia bacterium | reverse complement strand
CGATGCCGCTGTCAAGTCCTCCAGAAAGGAACGCGCCGACGGGAACATCGCTCATAAGACGCTTTTGGACGGCGTCTTCGATGGTGGATCTCACCGCTAAGGCCAGCGCGCCTGGGTCGGTTTGACTCTGCGGACTCGGTCGATGCTTCGGGAGCTCGTAGTAACTCTGGAAACCTGTCTCAGAGTGGAACCACGCGCCTGGTGGAAACTCCTTCGCCTCGGATATATTCGAAGGAAAGGCCTTCAGCTCGGAAGCGAACAAGAGCCGACCATCCTTCTCTGCTAGATAGAGAGGCTTGATGCCCAGTGGATCGCGCGCCGCGTACAATTGCTCGCCGTCAGCAATCACGAAGGCGAACATCCCATCCAGGCTTGTCGGTAGCGCGACCCCCTCCACGTCGTACAGGTGAAGAGCAGCTTCCGTGTCGCTTCCGGTGTGGAAGCAGCAGCGCCCGGCTAAACTGCGCCTAATCTCAGGGAAGTTGTAGATCTCGCCATTGCCGACGATGGCCCTCCCCGTGTCCGATCGGATCGGTTGATCACCCCCTGCGGGATCCATGATGGAAAGGCGACGGTGCCCTAAGGTGCCGTGCGCGCTCCTCAGCTTGCCGGCCGCATCTGGGCCCCGGTGAACGAGAGTGCCCATCATGCGATCGACGAGCTTCGCATCTTCTGCCGTCGCCGGAGTTCCCCATACGCCAACGATGCCACACATTACGGCATAAGCCCTTGTTGTCGGAGAAACTCACTGGCGACGGACTCCGGCGAACGTTTCCCCTCGTCCACCGCGGCATTGAGTCGGCGCATCGCGGTGTCGTCGATACGACCAGCCAAATCCGCCAGGGTCGGACGGAGCCTTGGCCAGCGTTCTAGCACTTGCCGACGAGCCACGGGCGCGGCTTGGTACGGAGGGAAGTAGGACGCATCGTCCTCCAAAGTCTGGAGGTCGTAGGCCTCGATGCGTCCATCGGTCGCGAAGGCCGCGATGGCGTCGACTTCCTCTCTGGCGAGGGCGCGGTACATCAACGCCGGGTCCAAGTCGCGCACCTCGGCGAACTCGAAACCATAGGTGCGGCTCAAGCCCGGGTAGCCGTCGGCGCGCTCGGCGAACTCGGCGGTAAACCCTCCCCGCAGGCGTGGCGCGTCCCGGCCGAGATCGGAGACGGTATTCCATCCGTGCCGTCGCGCATCGTCGCGGCGTACCGCGATGGTGTAGCTATTGTTGAATCCCAGTGGTTCCAGCCACTCCAAATCGAAGCGTTCACGATACTCTTTGGTCACCATAGCCCAGACTCTGTGCGGGGATTCCGGCATCTGCAGATTCAAGACCGCCGAGAGCGCCGTGCCCGAATATTCCACGTACAGATCGAGCTCACCCGATACGAGCGCCTTGTGGCAGATCATCGTGCCGCCGAGGTTCGGGTATCGCTCCACCCGCAGGTTGGTGCGCGCTTCTACGAGCTGCGCGATGAGCTCCGCCAAAAGAAGCTGTTCGGTGAAATTCTTGCTCCCGATGCGGATCACTCCCTGCCGGTGCGCGGACCCAGGTCCGCCCGTCGAGTCGCCAAGATGAAGCGAAAGCGCAGCGAGCAGCACCAGGAGCGTTGGTGACCATGCGGCGACGGGTTTGAGGCGCGCTTTCCACCGGGCTCTTTCTCGCCGCCGGGGGGCTCGAAGTCCCCACGCGGCCGCTCCCAAGCTGAAGTCGACCGCGAGCGCAAGGATGGCCGCCGGTATGGCGCCGAGAAGGATGAGATCGTAGCGCGCGAGTGCCAAGCCCCGGTTGATGAACTGACCTAACCCACCGGCTCCAATGAAGGCCAAAAGCGTCGCGATGCCGACGCCGACCACTGCCGCCGTTCGTATCCCAGCAACGATGATCGGAGCAGCCAGCGGAAGCTCCACGATGAGAAGACGCTGGGGCGAGCTCATCCCGACTCCGTCGGCGGCCTCGCCAATCGAGGGCGCGATGTTCTCGAAACCCGCCAGAGTGTTGCGCACGATCGGCAAGAGCGCGTAGAGGGATAGGGCGGTAATGGCGGGTAGAGCCCCGATCTGCCGGAACAGGACGAGAAGAAGCGCGAGCATGGCGAGGCTTGGAATCGTCTGGAGAATGCCGACAATGCTCAGCACCACTCCCCGCAACGCACCATGCCGCGCGGCCAAAATACCCAGAGGGATCCCGACCACGATAGCGAACACGGTCGAAGCGCCGGTGAGGATGAGGTGCTCGCCTATCCTCAGCCAAAGCTCGGCCCAACGTGAGGCTTCCATCAGGTGAGCAGCTCGGCGATTACGTGCAACTGCTCCTGGATTCTTCCGACGAGTTGCTCGACGTATGGGGTCGCGGGCTGTCGAAGAACCTCTCGGGGAGCGCCCACCTGTTCGAGCCGGCCCTCGTGCAGGACGGCGATACGATCTCCAAGCCGAATCGCTTCGAAGACGTCGTGGGTTACGAACAAGATGGTCTTGTGAAGCCTCTTCTTGAGGGACAGTAGCTCTTGTTGAAGCTCGTCTCGGGTCACGGCATCGAGAGCACCAAAGGGCTCGTCCATAAGCAAGTGCGCTGGCTCGGCGGCGAGGGCGCGCGCAACCCCGACTCTTTGCTGTTGACCTCCCGAGAGCTCCTCCGGAAACCGCTCTCCGTAGACGGAAGGTTCAAGGCCCACGAGCTCCAGCATTTCCTGGGCCCGACGTCGCTGCTCGTTCGCCTGGAATCCCAGAAGCCTCGGAACGATGCCGACATTTTGCTCCACGGTCAGGTGCGGAAAGAGGCCGATACCCTGGAAGACGTACCCGAGGGAACGGCGTAGAGCGACAGGGTCCGTGTGGGCGGTTTCCTCACCGTCGACGGAGACGGTGCCGCTCGTTGGTTGGACCAGTCCATTCACCATCTTGAGGAGCGTGGTCTTCCCGGACCCGGAGGACCCCAACAGCACGAGGGTTTCACCATCCGGAACCTCGAGGCTGAGGGTATGGACGGCAAAACTGTGCCCTCCGTCGAAAGATTTTGAGATGTCCTGAAAGGCGATCACTGCAGGCGCGGTAGATCCGCCCCTTCGTGTGAAGAAAGAGGACTCTTCTTCTGCTTGCTCGCGATCATGGCGACGTAGTAGATGGGTCGGCCGTCGATCGCCAGCCGATGTCGGTAACGTCGATACGCCTCGATCCGAATCACTTCGCTGCGGCTGAGCTCCCGGACCAGGCGCGCGAACCCCGAGTCATCCCGCTCGTACAGGAAGTCCTCCTTGATGTTGAAAGCGAGCCAACCCGGAGTCGAGACCAGAGAAAGGGCAGTTGCGAAGGCCTTGGGAGGGATGTCGCCAAAGCCCAGCGTCGCCACCGTGGTCAGGCAGTTGAGGTGCATGGAGACTAGTCGCCGGGCCTTGTCCTCCGGCAAATCGGTCATGTCCGTAACCAGGTACTCCTGGTAGATCCCTTTTCGGTCGCGAAGGGCCGCGGAACGGGCTTCAGGGATGATATCGACTCCCACGACGGTCTTCACACCGAGGGCATGGAGCTCGTCGCCGACCATTCCGTTGCCGGCCCCCAGATCCAGCACCCTCAAATCCTCCGGCGCCAGACGGTGTTCTCGCATAACGTCGGCAAGGAGCCGGCTCACCCGGAACGGAGAGCTGCATTTGAGACGGTCGTAGAAGAGTTGTTCGTAGAGCCCCGGAATCTCGTAGATAGAGGCGTAATCGTGAAAGCGAATCCGCTTCCGGCTACCGTCGGCGGTTACGACGCACCACTCCTCATCTTGCGATAGCTTCCGATCGCTCTCTGAGGGGAGCTGGATCGCCTCGATGTTTGTTTCCATCGTCGAAAGTCGTTCCTTCCAAACTGGCTCCGCGGTCATGGTCATCAAGCGCGTTCCTTTCCCGTGGCCCGAAATGACGGTTTCCAGAATCGCTGAGATGATACATCGACCACGTATAGATTTTCAATGGTTTGTTCGTGGGGTGGTCCCGGAAGTCCATGTAAACCGCCTAATTAACGGTATTTGTGAAAGAGGTTGACAGGCGTTCTGCAAGGCTGTAGTTTGAGTACGATGGATGTGTGGCACCAGCTTACCCCGGGTGGGGGCACCCTGACCCGCCTGCTGTTCTACCTCCCGATCGAGCCCCTCGACCGTCCTCCCCCACCGCTGGACTGCACCTGAGCGACCCCTATAGCCCTGACGTTGGGGCGACCACGGGTCCAATTCAAACGCGAGCTATCTTTGACCTCGCTTCTCGACCCGGCAACGGCACGAGGCCTGATGAAGCCCGACAGCAAACTCGGAGAATACGAACGCATCGTTGACCTAGTGGCTCGAAAGAGTGAAATGCTGTGGGCTTGCGCGCGTATAGGAAACGCCCAGCATGGAAGGGGCGCCGTTTTCTATAGTGAAATGTGGACGGGAACCATTCCGCAAGCGACACCCTTCTACGTTGCTGCTTCCGAGCCCGAGTTCGCCTTGGCAGGCAACGATATCCAGCGAGCCGTCTCGGTATACCAACCGTCATCCGAAGCGGTGGTTGTGGTCGTAACCAAACAGGACGAGGTCTACGTGGTGAGGCTCAGGCAGCCTATTATCGAGGAGGAATCCCGATCAGGGGGGCATTGAAACACCTGATGGAATCTCTCCCCGGATGGATCTTCACGGTTGGGATCATTGGGGCCCTGCTCATCGGTTGGACATACTACGCGCACCGGCGATGGCAAAAGAGTGTCGAGAGGGAGAGGTACGTCCTCGCAATGAAAGCAGCTTCGACCCCGGACCGGCTGGAGCCGGGCGAGCGAGCGCGCCTTCGCTTACTCCGCGCTCCGTGGTGGGCGCTTTGGCGCTGGCTCCCAGAACGATAGAAAACGGCGATTCCCCGCGTTCAGATTAGCCAAAGGTGGCCATGACGCCGTGGCCAAGGACGAAGTTCGGCGCATCAGGACCTCTAGGCAGTCCACGACGCCCAGCATTGTCGCTAGAGTACTTCGTGATTCCTGGTATCGCCAGGTTGGCGCCGTGCCTAAGAGCACCACAGCCGGCTGTTCATCGCCATCGAAGAAGGAGAGGTGTCGAAAAATCCCACTCGTGCCTTCGTCGAAGTGGGGGGCTCGCCAATATGGCCACTCTGAAACGTAGAGGCCTTGATATTGACTCCCGGCCAATATCCCTCAGGGGGCGTTCGCGGTTGAGAGTCAAACGACGACCATGCTCACCGGGCTGACATCCGGTAGATAGTAATGGTCCATTGTCGAGCAGTGTCGGTCCACCAACGACGAGTGAGCGTCGCGAGCATGTGGAGTCCCGCCAGCTGGTTCGGGCGGGTTCGAGCTCGCCAGGACTATGGGAATTCACAAGCTCCTCCTACAAGCGGACGGGATCCGCGATATTCGGCCGGTCGAGCGGGATCGGCTCGAGGAAGAAATCATCTGGCTCAGCCGCGGTGAGCTCAAACTCCCTGGTTCGAGAAAGTCCTCACCTTCGACCAGAGGACTTCCGATCCGCTTTTACCCACGTTCAAGGGCATTCGGACATTTCAGGCACCTCAAAACCGAAGCAAACCACCAATCCCGTCCTTCGCGAGAAGCCGCTCGCGTGCCACTCCGAAGACGACATCCACCTTCGCGTCCGACAGGCACGCATGCTCCACGGCTCTGTCGACGATGTTCGACGATGACTCCATCAACCCGCCGCAGCCCGGACATGGTTCCGAGCTCGCAGTAGCGAGGTAGCCGCAAGTCGGACACTCCGCGCCCTCGACCAGCAGACCATCGACCAGCACCAGAGCGCGAACCGCACGCAGGTTGAGAGCCTCGAGTGTGTCGTCCAATCCCGAGACTGCTGACTTCGCGCTCTCGCTTTCCGATCCATCGATCACCTGGTTCACGAGCTTCAACTCCTTCTTGCGCTTGTCCTCTTCGCGCAGACGGCGAGCTCGTTCGATGATCTCCTCTTCGCTTTCATGCTTGAAATCAACCGGAAACGTGCCGATGACGCTCTGTGACAATTGCCCGGGGAGGTGTCTGATTAGCTCCGACGTCACTTCGTCGGCTCCACCGAAAGCCAGACGGTTAAAGGGATACTGTTTGTGAAGTCCCTCCAGCCGGTATACAAGCTCCTTCAAATGGTTACCAAAGTGCACCTCGATGTGCCGCTCGAAGCGGCTCTGAGACCAACCTCCGGCGCGGTGCTGACCGGGCACGTCCGTCTCAAGCTCGGCCCGCTTACCGCTCCGGCGCTGCTCCGTGACATAGATTAGGGCTCGGTCGCGCTGGACGACGGCGACGACCAGCCGCGGATACTGGTCCAGTATTTGAGCCAGGAGGGCCGTCCGAGTCGTCGAACCAACATCGAGGAAGTTAGAAACGGGTGTCTGTAGCTCGACTACCTCCCAGATATCTTCCGGTTCACAAGAGAAGAGCGCGAGTCCGCGAGTCGTACTCTTCTTCAGATAGGCCTCTATGCGCTTCCGCTCACGCTCGGCGGCCGCCCGCCAGCTGTCACTATCCGACCGCCGATCGAACCGCTTCAGTGCACTCTTGAAGTTCCTAAGGAGCTGTCCTCGCGTTGCGCCCCGAACGGGATCGATAGTGAGATAAAGGCTGACAATACCCTCGGGACTGCTCAGACTAGCGATCCGCTTCAGCTCGTCAAGGGTCAGCATGATGTCGTGCGCCGCGGCAGCTGAAAAACCCGTCCTGCCGCTTCGTCCCGGGGACCCGGTGGAGAGCCGCCGGTTTTCCTGTCTGGCATAATCCCTGTAAGACACCGCAATCGAAACCCCGTACCGGCCGGGCTCCAGGCTCAGGACGAACTGAGGACGGTCAGGGCGAGTCGGCCGTCTCTCGAGCCTCGCGCCAGATCCTGAAGAGTGAGGATGCCGACCGGTCGTCGCCTTTCGTCCACGACCAGCAGCACCCGCACCCCTTTATTGCTCATGATGTTGGCGGCTTCCTCGACGTCCTGGTGTTCGTAACAACAGGGCACTCGGTCGGACATGACATCCGCGATCCGCGTGCGTCGAGGATCCCGCCCTTGTCCCAAACCGCGTCTCACGATGTCCCCGTCCGAGACGATGCCGACGACGAGCCCCTCACGAAATACAGGAAGGGCACCGACGTCGTGTCGCATCATCATGCTGGCCGCCTCCTCGACGGAGGCATCAGAGTGTATGAATCTGACGTCCCGTGTCATGACGTCTTTCGCCTTCATGTTTTCTCCTCATGAGGCATCGCCCGAGGTTTACTAGTGCCACGGACATGGTTTTGCCGTCTCCTCCTCCCAAAGTTAGCTTGGCGCGGTCGCGCGTTTCCATGGAGCGGGCTTATGGTTTTTCGTCGGATCCGTCCGTACATCCTCCTACGGGATTGACAGAAGATCGAGAGGCAATATGGGGTGCCCCCCGTCTGACAGGCTGAGAAGAGCGACCGCCGCTGCCGTCACTGGATTCTCTTCGCGGTTTCTCCATGCGTTTCCAAGGCAAGTGGTCCAAATATGCGGGAAAGGCT
>JBHICV010000123.1:0-7625 GCA_046759765.1 Acidimicrobiia bacterium | reverse complement strand
TCATTTCTCTCTGCGCTCGGGACAACGGAGAAGCTCCGTACATGATGGCCTGATACAGACGCATGCTGGCTTTGAGCATCTCCGGGGTCTGGCACTGAACCGAGACGATGTTCCAGATCCGGCCGGCTCGGCGAATCGCGGCGTCGTACTCACGCTTCAGTTCGCCGCGGGCTTGCTCTGGCGGGATCAGTTCGATGTGCGGCATCCGAGCATTCTGCCAGGGGGAAGATCGGGGCCTCGAAGTCGTTTACAAGTAGCCCCTGGCCTCCTCCCACTTCACGGCATACCAGCCTGCTACCGAGGGAAGGTAGAAGGTGATGATTCGGTAAACGACGGCGGCGGCAAACGCGGTGTTGTCATCCACCCCAACCGCGACGAGACCGGCGGTCAACACGGCCTCTGCCACTCCGATCCCACCGGGGACGGGAGCAAGTCCCGCTAGCAGGTTGGTGGCCACTACGACGACCAGCGCGGTGGCAACGCCGATCGGACTGTCTAGTGCGATGAGAATGAGGGACAGGGTGATGGCCAGGATGAGTCGAGACGCGACGTTGCTGCCGAGCAGCCTGAAAGCCCGCCGGGGCGACTCGAAGAGAGATCTGAGGGCGCCTCCCACCTGTTTCAGAACCGGAACGACTCTGTCGTGAAACTTCTGCACTCTCCACACGAGCAGTACGCCGCCGATGATGACGAGCAGCACGATGGCCATGACCAGTCCCCAGTCCTGATCCCCTGAGTCCACACCGATAGTCAGCTCACCGAACAGCAGTACCAACACGAGGATGGCGGCCTCGACGATGAAACCGGACAGGCTGTCGAGCGCGCCCTGGGTCACCGCAATGGCCGGAGACACACCGAACTTGCGGAGGAAAGCCGTATTGGTGGCTACCCGACCGGCCACCCCGGGGATGGCAAGCCCGATGTACTTCGACGCCAGCTGCAAAACGAGGACCGGGCGGAACGGAAGCGGATCGCCCACGGCCGCCATCATGGCGGTGGCTTCAAATACGAACGCGGCCTGCCCGACAATGAGCGCCACGACCACCCATCCCCAGCGGGCATCCTGAATCTCATTCCATACCGCTACCCAGTCGAGGCCGGCCAGCATCGAGATGAGCGCGTAGGCAGCCACCAATGTCAGGACGGTCATGACGATCTGCCGGGTTGAGACGCGCCGCACTTGAGCGGGCTCCGGTAAGTCCGTGTTGGTCAGCCGGCCCGCCTCTTGCTGCAGGTCTGTGATGAGCTGCTTGGGGTCGTCTGCCGCGTTCCTGGAGCGCGTGCTCACGCTGGGCAGCTGGAGATATGGCAGCGCTGCTGTGAGCTTGTCTTGGCCCAGGCCAATTAAGGCAGATCGCGTGGCCCTCTCGATGCCGACGACCGTGGCGAGAGAGAACAGCAGTTCGGCGACGTCCGACTGGATTCGGATGTCCGGGGCCCCGAAGGAACCGGCCGAGAAGTCGGTCAGTACGTGCTCGTCTCTATTCAGGTGGACATTGGAGGCCGAGAGCCGCCCGTGGGCCATGGATGCCTCATGAAGCTTCGCCACATCCGCCCAGACCGAAGCCAGCGCCCGGTCAGAGATGCCTTCTGCGCCGAGGTCGAAGATAGGCCGGCCCGGCTGGGCCACCACCAAGAGGGCTACGTCCTCGCCCGGCTCTCCGGCGGCAATGAGCTGTGCTGTGGAGACCCCTTGCCGAGCGGCCAGGAGAGTGATCAATGCCTCGTGCTCGACACCATGCAGTCGGGAGTAGGAGAGTGCCGGTCCGGTGTCGCGGAACCAGATCGACCGCCAGAGTTTGGCGAAGAGCTGAGAGTCGGTGGCGTCCCGACCGTAGGCCTTGATGGCGAGCGGTTGGCCGTCCGGGCCGTCTGCCAGCAGTAGGCGGGCACCCCAGTCTTGGTTGGGTGCGATTCTCAGTCCGTTGGTCGCCACACCGAGACCGCGCAATGCTGCCGCGATTTCCTCCTTGTCTGGATAGCCGCGTGGTGATCCGAACACGAGCAGGACGGTGCCCGCTGCGGCGAGGCCAAGGCCATTCGCGCCCATCGCATCGCTCGTGTAGCCGTAACCCAGCCCAATGCCGGAGATGGTCACCAGGGCTATCACCGCCCATCCCAAGCGTCGAAGCGGCCTGATCAGATGCGGTGCGGCGGTGGCGAGAATCGCGGTCACCATGACGACGCGGAAAACGGGAAACTGGGTGATGGGATCCGTCGAGCTGAACTCGGGAAAGAGGTTCGGCCACTCGCCCTCGACCCATCGCGCCAACAGCACTGCCATTAGCGCGGCGAGCACCAACACCGCCAGCAGATCTCGGAGCACGGCCTGGCGGGCTCTCCGATTGAGGAGCGCTATGGCGACCAGAAGGAGGGCGTACAGGGCGCCGATTGCGTAGGCAAGCTTGAAAAGGGAGCGGCTCCAGTTGGGGAGCGAAGAGAGCAAGCTGGTAACCGAGTCCTCAAGTCCACTCACCTTGTTGGCGCCCAGAATGCCCAGGAGGATGAGTAGGGCGCCTGCTACGACCGTGATGACATCGGCCGGCCTGCGTATGCGGGGGCTGTCGAAGGTGGTCACAAACCAGCGGGTCCGGTAGGCGGAGAGGCGCTTCTCCTTCTTCGTCGGATCGGGTTCGGTGGCTAGGTCAGGTTCTTCGCCATCAAGCGCCATCAGTCCAACCCGTCGAGGAATCGGCCGGAAGGTTGGCATTGCACCCTAGGGCGGGTCAAGAAATGCCACGCTCAGACGGCGAGAACGCGAAATGCAGGCACCTTTGGCCGTGGCTAGGGTGCTCCCGATTCGAGACAAGGGAGGAGCATGCGCTCTCATAAATGGCGGCTGTTGGCGGTCGGTGCCCTGCCGCTAGTCATCGCTTCTTGTGCCGGTGGTGTATCCGGAGAAGGAACTCAATTCTGGGACGTGGTCCTTTGGATGCTCTGGTTCTTCCTCCTGGTGATCTTCTTCTGGCTGTTGATAACGATCTTCGCCGACATCTTCCGGAGGGATGACATCTCCGGTTGGGGCAAGGCGGGCTGGACGGTGTTGATCATCTTCCTGCCCTTCCTGGGGATCCTGATCTATCTGATCGCTCGTCCTCGGATGACTGAGCAGGACCAGCGCATGATGGAAGAGGCCCAGACGCGGCAGCGCCAGTTGGAGGGTTATAGCTCTGCCGACGAGATTGCCAAGTTGAAGCAGCTGCATAACGACGGCGTGATTTCCGACGCCGAATTCGAGGAGATGAAGCGAAAGGCCATGTGAGGCATACCTCGCAGGGCAAATCGAGACGCCGGGCCTGATGGCCCGGCGTTCTCATAGGCCCGTCAGTTCTCTTCCCGCAGGAGGTCGCGCAGTTGCGCGGTGAGGCTGGTCGACCAGTCGGGGGGGTCCGCAATGGCAACCATGCCATCGACCACGTTGACCCCGTACCGGTGACCATGACCCGGCTCGGCACCCGAGCCCATGATCAGGTCTACAAGGGTTTGCCAGAACGTGATCACCGGAATCCAGGTCATATCGGGCGACACGTCGGGGCCTCGGGGATCCTCGAGCCATTCGGGCGGCAGAAAAGGAGTTCGGGAACCCACCAGCTGACTGCGTCGCTCGAGTTCTGGAGATAGACAACTCGAGGAAAAGGCCAGTCAGAACCGACCTCCTCGAGATTTGAAGGCATCACGGCAAAACGAACCGTCCTACCGTCCTGATAGACCGCAAGCCACACCGGACTGGCCGGGTCACGCCCTTGGATGACTGTCTCTCGCATGGGGTTGAGGAAGGAGGGACCTACTAGCAGGGCGCCGTCCATACGCTGCGCCATGTCGTCGAGCCCCTCGAAGGCGGCCTCGGTACCAAACGATCCCAGGCTCTCGCCGTAGAGCAGGAGCTTGGGTCGTTCTGCCTCCGAAATCTGGCCAAGGCGAGTGTTCAGTCCTTCGATCAGCTTCTTTGAGTGATCTACCGCATCGTCCGGCTTGGCGAACATCGTCACCCAGCTCGGCAGATAGGAGTACTGGATGGCCACCTGGGCTGTGTCACCCCCAAACATGTACTCGAGCGACTCGGCGGCCTCCCGGATGATCTCTCCGTTGCCCGACGGGGTGTGAACGAGAATCACGGCGCGTTCAAACGCGCCCGTTCGGTCTAACTCTCGCATCGCCACGTCGACACGGGCGTCGAGTGAGTCGGCAGACTGGAGCCCTACATACACACGGATCGGCTCTGTTGCCGGCCGACCCGTTACCGCGGTTATTTCCTCGACCGTGGGGCCTGTTCCCACGAACTCCCTTCCCTTCGAGCCGAGTGTGTCCCAAGGCACTAGAGAAACCGGATTGCCCGACCGCAACGGCGTGGTCGGCGCGACCACTCCTTGCGGGGTGGCCGGCGGCTCTCACGGCGCTGATCGAGTCGAATACGTCGTAGACACCGTCGAGCAGCCAACCGAAGGCTAGGAAGCTGAACACCACGACCGACGCCACCACGCCGACCGACCTTGCCCAGCCCGGGGACAGAAAGCGAGAAGCGACCGAAATGAGACCGATGGTGGCTCCACGGATCACACGAGAGACGATCAGCACCAGATAGAAGACGATCGCTGCTACCAGGATGATCCCGAGCCATTCGTTGGGCGTCAGTGGATCTAGGTCCTGCAGGCCCCTAACCACCTGCTGCCACTGGTTGCCCAGGTACAAGAACAAGGCAATCAACAGCACCGAGACGACGACCAGTACGCGCCATGCCCTCCGCTTGGTTCGAGCAGCCGGCTCGTCGCGAGTGAAACCACGTATGGCAGTTGACATCAGGCTGCCCAGCCCATAGCCGATGGCGGCTGTGATGCCACTCACCGCGCCTTGCAGAAACCATGGCCGGGGAAGTAGTGACGGCGTCAGCGACAGGCAGAGGAAGACAACCGCGCCGGCCAACCCGCCAAAGGCGAGATGCCGCCAGAGCAGCCATCGGGCACCTCGAGCTATCCGGCGTCGCTGTCCGCCGGCCTCGGTCGGACTAGTCGTTTCGCTGTTCAATCAGGCGGCAAGCTACCAACCCAAGGATCCAACCTCGATGAGTCATCTCGGGTTCGCACCATTTGGCGGACTGAGGGATCGGCCTGACTCGTTTTCTCAGCTCACGCAGCCCCCTCTAAGATCCCGCGGCCTTGGTTGAGAACGCACCAGTGGATTCGTCGCCCGACGCGCCCGCGAGCCAAGTGAGCTGGTGGGAGCGTTTCCCCCGAATCCAGGCGCTTGCAATCGTCTTTGCGATCCTCGCGTGGGTGGGTGTAATCGCCAGCGGCGCGGCTTGGTGGGTGCACCAGACTCTGCTTGACACCGAAGGATGGGTGGATCTGGTCGGGCCCATTGCGACCGATGAGGCCGTGACTGGAGCCGTTGCCGATCGAATCACCGAGGAGATAACTGGAGTCCTAGACCTCGAGGACAGGATCGCCTCCCGATTGAGCCCGCCCCTCGACCTCCTGGCTATCCCCCTGGCCGGGTTCGCCGAAGACTTCATCGCCGAGAGGGTGGATGACCTGGTGACCGGTGAGCGGTTCCGTCCAATCTGGGAGGAAGCCAATCGGATCACCCATTCCACCGTGGTGACCATTCTCCGAGGAGGTGCCGGACCTGTGTTGGTAGATGAGGGAGTCGTCACCCTCGACGTGAGCGGCATGATTCTCGCCGTCATTTCCGGCCTCGGGGAACGAGTCGGCGACCTCCTAGGTGTGGACCTCTCCGGCATCGGAGAGGGCGAGTTGATCGCGGCGCTAGAGGAGCGGCTCGGGGTCGACGTGCCGGATGACTTCGGTCAAGTGGTGGTCTACTCCTCGGAGCAGCTGGCCGCAGCCCAGCAGTTGGTGAAGGTGCTCGACACGCTCTTCTGGCTGTTTCCATTGATCACGGTCCTGTTGTTCGCCGGTGCGGCGGCCTTCGCCCGAGAGCGGTCTCGCTTCGGCATCACACTGGCAATCGGAGGGGGAATCTCAGCTCTCCTCGCATGGTTGCTCGTGAGTGCGGCGGAGGATGCACTGGTTGACTCGGTGGTTGCCGGCCGGGGAGCAGAGGCAGTGGGTTCGGTGGTGGCCACGGTCGGTAACAGCCTACGGGCGACCTTCTTGCTGCTGGCTTTGGTCGTGGCAGTAGTAGCGATCGTCCTAGCGGCTGTCCAGCTGCGGTCCTCAAACGAACCTGAAGACGCCTAGCTCAGCTCCAGTTCTTCGAGCCTCTTCCATATCACTGCTGAGTTATCCAGTAGAGGCTCCCAAGAAAACAGGCGATCCAATTGGTCATCAGACAGCGGGGTAGCCGGGTCGGTGACGAGTGCATCCCGGAGCGAGATTCCCTCATCTATGACAGTGGCCGCTTTTTCTTGGACAGTTCGGTACGCAGCCTCCCGGGAAAGGCCGGAGTCGATCAGCGCGTATAGCACCGTCTGGCTGTAGACCAAGCCGCTCGTCGCTTCCAAGTTCTGGCGCATGCGGGAGGCGTCGATGACCAGATCAGCTACGACGTCTCGGAACTTCACCAGTATGTAATGAAGAACGAGGGAGGCGTCGGGGAGCACCACCCGTTCCGCCGATGAGTGACTGATGTCGCGTTCGTGCCACAGGGCCATGTTCTCGAGCCCGACGCCGGCATAGCCACGAAGCAGCCGCGCCAATCCGGTCGTTCGCTCCGAGGTCACCGGGTTGCGCTTGTGAGGCATGGCCGACGAGCCCTTCTGGCCGGTGGAGAAAGCCTCCGCCACCTCCGCCACCTCGCTCCGGGCGAGATGCCTGATTTCAGTGGCGAACCGCTCGATCGATGCTCCGCAAATCGCCAGCGTCTGGAGGTACTCGGCATGGCGATCCCGAGCCGTGACTTGCGTCGGTGCCGGCTCGATACTCAACCCCAAACGCTCGCATACGAGCTCCTCCACTTGGGGTGGAGCCTGGCTATAGGTTCCGACCGCGCCGCTGACCTTGCCCACTGCCACCGTGGCGCGCGTTCGCTGTAACCGTTGGTGATCTCTCGCCAGTTCAAAGGCCCAGCCGGCCAGCTTGAGGCCAAACGTCGTGGGCTCTGCCCAGATGCCGTGAGTCCGCCCCACCATGACGGAGTCCTGATTTTCGAGGGCGCGGTCTTTCACCAGCTGGAAGAGCTCCGCAGTGCGCGCGAGAAGGAGATCGGTGCTTTCGGTCAGCTGAACCGCGGTGGCCGTATCCAGGACATCCGATGACGTAAGGCCGTAGTGCACCCATTCAGCAGCCGGGCCCGAACGCTCGGCCAGAAGATCGACGAAGGCGGCGAGGTCATGCTGCGTCGTCATCTCTCGCTTGGCGAGCTCCTCAGGCGTAATGGGAGCGGCGGAGGCGATAGCCGCGCCAGTTCCGGCCGGAGCACGGCCTAGCGCTTCCCAGGCCTCCGCGGCCAGAGACTCGATCTGCCGCCATAGCGAGAGCTTCCGCTCCGAAGACCAGACGGCAGCCATCTCCGGAAGTGAGTAGCGGGAGATCAAGGGCGGACTCTGAGACGCCTCGTCACGGCACGGCCTTCCGCCCCACCACCCTGACTATCGGCACCCAGACAAAGTCGATCTTGTCCTCTAGCTCTCGCAACATCTGCCGAATCACGCCGGGCCGGAGATAGGG
>JBHICV010000122.1:0-7642 GCA_046759765.1 Acidimicrobiia bacterium | reverse complement strand
CATGGTCGGCCACCTCTTCGATGCAGTAGTTGGTGGTGTTGGCCACCATGATGCCTCGCCGGGTGGCGGCGTTGATGTCCACGTTGTCCACGCCGATGCCGCAGCGGATCACGGCTCGGGCCTTTCCAAGGGACTCGATGACACTCGCGGTGATAGGCGCGTAGGTCACGAGGACCACATCGGCATCACGGGTCAGGGCGATGACGTCCTCCTCGCTGTGGCACTGGCCGACCACGAGCTCGGCGTCCAGCGGGCGCAGAGTCTCGCGCTCTGGGTCCAGGGACGGGAAGACGGTATCGGTCACCACCACCTTGAAGCGAGCCACGGGCGCCTCTGACAGGATTTACGGTTGTCGTGGACCGACGACAACCGGCTCAACGTAGCCCTTCGGGAATTTAATCTTCATATCGATCCGCTGGGTGATCGGGTCGTGGGTGAAGACCTTCACCTTGACACCCTTCGGCAGCGTGAGGAGCTCCATCGCCAGCCCGTCTTCCCACTTGACGTCCTTGTCGTAGATGGCGTGGAAGGAATGATCGGCGTCCAGCTTTGCGCGCTTTGGAGATGGCATACGCTCCCCAGAAGGATAGCCGCCGGAGGGTGGACGAGGGTCTGTCCCAACTCCCGCCGGGCATGTGGTTAAAGATGCTTCTCTCCCCGAGTGGCAGCCAGTCTTTATTCCTGGATCAGCGCTGCGCGGCCGACGAGCGCGTTCTCCCTGAGGAGACGGTGGGCCTCCTCGGCGGCCTCCAGAGGGAATTTCCGCGTGACGATGGCCCTGATCCGTTTCTGGCGGAGAAGCTCCAGAGTCTGGGCCAGCTCTGCCAGGGAGACGTAGCGCGAGCCGTGGATCTCGAGCATGCGGTTCAGCACCCACTGCGGGTCCACGCGGAAGGTGGGATCGGCCTGGAACACCGCTGAGGGGCGGGAGCCGATGATGACCAGCCGGCCAGCCCGTGCGAGGGACGGGAGACACCCCTCCAGCGTCTCACTCGAGGCCACGCAATCGATCGCCGCGTCCACGCCTCTCCCATCGGTCTTAGCGAGCACCTGCTTTGACAACTCCGCCTTCCGGACATCGATCAGTTCGTCCGCCCCCACCGCCTTGGCCATCTCGAGCTTGGCGTCGCTCAGATCGGCCGCCAAAACGTACCCGCCGCACAGCTTGGCCATCTGGACCGCGTGGATCCCGACCCCGCCGCCAGCGCCAACGATCAGCACGTGATCGCCAGGGCCGACCCGGGCCTCCTCCCGGCAGGCATGAAGGGGCGTGCAGATGGCGTCCGCCCCTATGGCCGCCTCGAGATTCGAGACGCCGGCGGGGATCCGACAGAGGTTGGCCGCGGGAATCGCCATGTATTCGGCATAGCCACCGTCACACGCCATCCCCACATAGCCTCGGAAGTCGGGGCAGAGGGTCTCGCGACCGCTCCGACAGTAGGGACAGACCTTGCAGGTCAGGTAAAAGTGGCAGGTGACCCGCTCTCCCTGCTTGACAGTCTCCACCTCCGAGCCCAGCTCTACAACCTCGCCGGCCACCTCGTGACCCGGAATCCTGGGGTACGCCGTCACCAACCCTGGGTTCGCGGTCATGATGACGACGGTGAGGCCGACGCCCGTCGCCCGAACCCGGATGAGGACATCGTTGGGACCGATCTTCGGGACCGGCACCTCTTCCAGCCGCACCGGGCCCCCCAGTTCGCGAAGGACCATCGCTCTCACCGCCACCCCTTATGACGCATTTCATAGCTCGGCTGCGCACCGCAGGAGATGCCGTTGAAGCTCTGGAGGATCCAGAAGGTCATCGACCTAGGTCAGACGCAGCAGACGCGCGGCATTGCTTCTCAGGATGCGCGCTCGGTCCGCCGCCTTGAGGAAGCGGAGGCGGGTGATTACGTCCACGGGTCGCTCGTACCCCATGTCGAAGCAGTAGTCGCTTCCGAGCAGGACGCGATCGGCGCCGACGATGCGAATCAAATAGCGCAGCGCCTCGTCCGAGTGGCTGATGGTGTCATACGTGAAGCGGCGGAGATAGGCCGTCGGCGGGCGCTTGAGATGCTGGCACTCGCTCCGAACCTTCCAGCCTCGAGTGAGTCGTCCGGCGAGATACGGGAAGGCGCCGCCGGCATGAGGCAGACAGACCTGAAGGCGCGTCACGCGGTCGAGCACGCCACCGAAGATCAGGTGAGCCGCGGCCACCGCCGAGTCGAACGGGTTGCCGAGAAGATTCTTCAGGTAATACGACTCCAAGTGCTCGGCCCCGACGACAGTGACGGGATGCAAGAAGAGTGGCAGTCCAAGGGCGGCCATCCGTTCGTAGACCGGAAAGAAATCGAGGTCGGAAAGTTCCCGTCCCCAGATGTTGGTTCCCAAGTAAACACCGCGGATTCCTGGAAGCGCCCGCGCCCGTTCCAGTTCCTCGAGAGCGAGTCGAGGTTCCTGCATCGGCAGCGTCGCCAAGCCGACGAACCGGTCAGGGAACGCCGTGTGGGCCTCCCCCAGGGCGTTGTTGAAGGCCCGGGCCAGGCGCAGCCCCAGCTCACCATCGGCCCAGTAGACCATCGGCAGGGTCAGGGAGAGGGCGTGCACTCCCACCTTCTGCCGATCCATCTCCCTGCGGCGGAGGTCGAGGTCGCTGAAGGCTGCCCGGAGCGGGCCGCTCCGGAGAGCCCCGAGCTCGATCACCGGCCCCTTGGGATCCGAACGCGAGAGGCGCGCCCCACAGCGTCCGCCGTCCTCAGCAATCAGCTTAAGGTATGCTTCGGGGAAGAAATGCGCATGAATATCAACGGCAGAGGCCATGGCCACGGAACGTGGATACTATAAGCCCCTGTGCGTGTCAATGCCGAAACCATCCAGATGAGCGCCGCCGCGTTGCCCTTGCCGCGCGAACGGGCTATGATCACGTCCTGATGTAGTCGCCGGCATCATTCTTGACGCCTGCTTCGTCACGGAGGACGCCATGAAACTGCCGAAGGAACGCTTCGACTACTCGGCCATTGTCGACCGGAAGCCCCTCAAGCTCCCCAAGGGGGCGCGGGTTGTCGTGTGGACCATCGTGAACGTGGAAGAGTGGGATATCCAGGGGCCGATGCCCCGTACCGTGCTGCCCGTGCCGGGCGGAGCCAGCGTGATTCCCGATGTTCCCAACTATGCATGGCACGAGTACGGCATGCGCGTGGGTTTCTGGCGGCTCAAGGCTGCGCTCGACAGGTACAAGATCAAGGCGACGATGTCGGTCAATGCGTCCGTGTGTCACTCCTGCCCGCGCGTCGCCGAGGCCGCCCGAGCGGCCGACTGGGAGTTCCTGGGCCACGGCTACATCCAGAAGCCGCTTCACCTGGTCGAGGACCAACGTGAGGTCATCCGCAGGTCCATCGACACAATCCGCAAGTTTACCGGCAAGCCGCCACGCGGGTGGCTGGGCCCCGGCCTCACCGAGACGTGGGATACCCTGGATATTCTGGCCGAGGAGGGGATCGAGTACGTTTCGGACTGGGTCAACGACGATCAGCCATACGAGATCAAGACGACCGCCAGGCCTCTCGTCATGGTCCCGTACACCGTCGAGCTCAACGACATCCCGATCATGATGGTCCAGCACCACGAGGCCCGAGAACTTTTCGATCGGGCACGGGATCAGTTCGATCGGCTCTACGAGGAAGGCCGGCAGACAGCGCGGGTCATGGCTCTCGCCGTCCACCCGTACATCAGCGGGGTGCCGCACCGCATCAAGTACTTCGAGAAGATCTACGCCTACATGAAGAAGAAACCGGGAGTGCTCTTCTGGAAGGGCGAGGAGATTCTCGACTGGTATCGCGGACTCACCCGCGGCCGGTAGGGCGCGGACGGAGGACGACGATGTCGGAACACCAGGTGCCGTCACGTTGGAAGACAGGCATGATCGAGATCGGGCCGAAGATCTTCGCCTATGTGCAGGCGACCGGAGAGACCGGAATTTCAAACTCAGGGCTGATCGTCGGCCAGGAGGCCGCCCTCGCCGTCGACGCGCTCATGGTGCCGTCGATGACTCGAAGGCTCGTCGCGGCGATGAAGAAGACGACCCGCAAGCCGATCCGGCAGCTGATCAACACCCACCACCACGTTGATCACGCCGGTGGCAATCGGTTCTTCCGCAGCGCGACCATCATCTCGTCTGAGAAGTGTCGCGAGGCGCTGGCGCCAGGCTTCCCGCCGCTGGCGCTGCTCCAGCGCTTTATGCCGAAGTATGCCAGGGAGTTCAGGATGCTGAAGGTCGTGCTGCCGACGGCGACCTTCCCGGACCGCATGGTAATCCAGGACGGTGACCACGAGATTCACCTGTGGCATCCGGGCACCGCCGCCCACACGGTGGGGGACGCCATCGCGTTCTTGCCGAAGGAGCGTATCCTGTTCACGGGTGACCTCGCGTTTCACTACGTGACCCCGCTCGCGTTCCAGGGGCACATCGGCAGCTGGATCACGGCGGCCGATCGCCTCATGACGTACGAAGCTGACGTACTTGTGCCTGGTCACGGCCCGATTGGGACCAAGACGGACCTGAAACACATGCGCGACTATCTCGCGCTGGTTCGCCAAGAGGCCAAAGAGCGCTTCGACGCAGGCATGTCCGCCGAGGATGCCGCGCGTGATATCAAGCTGGGTGTGTACGCGTCCTGGCGGGAGGCGGAGCGAATCTTGCCCAACATCATGCGATGCTATCAGGAGTTCGGCAACGAGATGCACCTGCCGATGGATCTGCGGCAGATGCTGGACGGGATGGAACGCCTGCGCGGGGCCCGAGGCGACCACGCCTGTCTGTAGCGCGGTGCGGCTCACCCGGATCGTCGACTGGGTTCAGTCGAGCTTCGGATGGATCGGAAGCCGTAGGGAGGGGGGGTCGGCAGCTTTAGGCGGCGCATGGCGGATCTGACAGGCGGGGAGCTGGTTGCGAAGACGCTGAAACACGCAGGGGTCCGGCATATCTTCACCCTCTGCGGTGGCCATATCCTGCCCATCTATGACGGTTGTCTCACCGAAGGGATTCAGATCATCGACGTGCGCCACGAGCAGGCCGCCACCCACGCGGCCGACGCCTATGCGCGTCTCACTCGCAACGTCGGCGTCGCGATTGTGACCGCCGGACCCGGGGTGACCGACGCCGTGACGGGAGTGGCGAACGCCTATGCGGCCAGGAGCCCGCTGGTCTTGATCGGTGGCGCGGCGATGGTTGGGCTCAAGGGAATGGGCGCTCTTCAGGAGATGCCCCAGCTTCCCCTCTTTGGCGCGATCACGAAGGGGACGTGGAGTGTTCCCGAGACCCGTCTCATCCCCGAGATGCTGACCACGGCCATGCGGGCCGCGCTCACCGGTCGTCCCGGTCCCGTTTTCGTCGAGATTCCTGTGGACCTGCTGGTCAACCAGATGGAAGACCGTCTGGCTCCGATTCCGACCGGGTACCTCCATCGCAATCCACAGGCGGCGGACCCGGACTCCGTAATGCGATTCGCCGATTTGCTGGGCAGTGCCGAGCGGCCACTGTTGATCGCGGGAAGCGGCGTCTACTGGGATGACGCCGCCAACGACCTGACGCGGTTCGTCGAAGGAGCCGGCGTACCGACATTCATGAACGGTGCCGGACGCGGATGCCTCCCGTTCCACCACCCGCTGGGCTTTCTCCAGGCGCGCGGCTTCGCCCTCTCGCGCGCCGACCTCGTGATCGTCCTCGGGGCTCCCCTGGACTTCAGACTGGGGTACGGTCGTCCGCCTGCGTTCGCCGAGGACGCGAGAGTGGTGATGGTGGACTCGGACCCCAATGAGCTTGGGCGCAACCGGCCGCTGGCCCTCGGGCTGGTGGGTCATACCGGGCTGGTCCTCCGTCAGGTTCGGGAGGCCCTTCCGTCGGGATTGGCGGTGCGGTTTGCCAGGTGGGCTGAGCAGGTGAGGGAGAAGGATCGGGAGGGCCGGGAAATGCTCAACGCGGAGGCCCGCTCGGGCCAGGTACCGATCAGCCACTACCGGTTCGCCCACGAAATTGCTCAACTGGTGGACCCTGAGACGACCGTCGTGGGCGACGGCGGCGACGTGGTCGGGTGTGCCTCCAAATTCGTGCCGCTCCAGCGGCCAGGT
This sequence comes from Acidimicrobiia bacterium, assembly GCA_046759765.1. GTDB lineage: Bacteria > Actinomycetota > Acidimicrobiia > Spongiisociales > CAZKJJ01 > JBHICV01. The sequence goes on along the minus strand of JBHICV010000122.1, from coordinate 1,534 downwards.
CAGTGGCTTGATACGGGCCAGTTCGGATGCCTCGGGGTCGGGCCCTCCTTTGCGATCGCCGCCAAGCTCCTCGAGCCCAATCGACGCGTCCTGCTGATCTCGGGCGATGGGTCCTTCGGCCTGAATGGCATGGAGCTCGAGACCGCGGTGCGCTTTCACCTGCCCATGACCTGCATCATCGGCAACGATGGCGGGTGGGGGCAGATCCGGAATCCTCAGATCTCGTTCTGGGGCGAGGCGCGTGCCGTCGGAACGTCACTGCCGTTTACCCGCTTTGACCGGATGGTCGAGGCTCTGGGCGGCCGCGGCCTTTTGATCACCGAGCCTCACGAAATCCGCCCCGCGCTGGAAAAGGCCCTGGCGTCCGATGAGGTCTGGTGCTTGAACGTGATCCTGGACCCCGCTGCCTATCGTCGGACCGGCCAGGTCTCCCTCGCGATATGAGTATTCTGAATGGGCGGCGGGTCCTTTAGGGGGGAGGTATCGGAGGGGGCCACTGGGCCCCCTCCGAATGGATGAGGATTACGTTTGTTTGTCCGCACGTGAGGATTGCCGGCGGCGTTCGCGCGATCCTGACGTACGCCGACCGGCTGGCACGGCGCGGCCACCAGGTCGTAGTGGTCGTGCCGGTCCGGAACTTTATCAAGGCGTGGTGGAAGAATCTGAGGGCCGAGAGCCCCGATTGGGTCGGGGACTTCCGCCCGGGAATGCTTTGGGTGCCTGAGCTGTCGGGCGAGACTCTTCCGAGCGCGGATGTGGTGGTCGCGACGGCCTGGCAGACCGCCGGCCTCGCGGAGAGCGCGCCAGGCCGCTGCGGTCAGAAATTCTATCTGGTCCAGCACTACGAAAGCCTCTATCACGGCGGCTCCGAGCAAGTGGATCGGACGTATGCCTACCCCCTGAGAAAAATCGTCATCTCCACCTGGCTCAAGGGGATCATGCGGGAGAAGTTCGGCGCCGATGCCGAGCTCCTTGTGACGCCGGTGGACCCGGCCCTCTTCTCTCGGGTGGAGGTTGAGCCCGATGCGGGTGTGCTCCGCGTGTTAATGCTGCATCACGACTATGCGTGGAAGGGCGTCGTGGACGGTCTTGAAGCAGTGCGCCGCGTCAAAACCAAGTATCGGGACCTCCGGCTGGTCGGGTTCGGCCTGAAACGACCGAGACGGGGCGAAGCCTACGATGAGTATCACGAAAACCTCCCACAACGGCAGCTCGCCTGGCTCTACAGTCGCTGTCCGATTTACCTCTGCCCGTCCTGGGATGAAGGGCTCGGGATGCCGGCCATGGAGGCGATGGCCTGCGGCGCGGCGCTCGTGACCTACGACAACGGCGGCTGTCGTGACTATGCATGGGATGGTCGAACGGCGTTGGTGGCCAGGCGGCGAGATGTGGCCGATCTGGCCGAGAAGCTGGAGTTGGCGGCGGCGGACCCTCGCCTCAGAGCGAAGATCTCCCAGGAAGGAATGGCTCTGATCACCCAGAAGTTCGACTGGGAGCTCGCGGTGACGAGGCTGGAGGCTCTGTTGAGCGAAAC
>JBHICV010000121.1:0-7779 GCA_046759765.1 Acidimicrobiia bacterium | reverse complement strand
CAAATGGGCCTGAGCTCGGCGTTAGCCCTTTGTCGGAAGTTTGACAGAGAGTGTTGGCTTTGCCACTTTCCGTGATGGCTAGATACCGTTAGCCTGGCAGCGGGCAAATGCGGGCTTTGAGGATCCTTGGCTGGACCATGGTCTGGAGCGGCACCCTTATTGTCGCCTTCCTGGCCTATCAGCTGGTCGGCACAAACTTCATCACCGCGCGCGCGCAGAGCAATGCCGAGGCCGCCTTTGAGGCTCGGCTGGCCGCGGCTTCGGACCTGGCGGAGCCGATTCCGTTCGAGCAGGACGACCCCACGATCGGTTCGGCTCCGGATCAGCCGATGGTCACGTTGCCCTCGCTCTATCCCGAGGAGGCGCCCGACGTCGGTGAGCCGGTAGGACGGCTAACCATCGGCGGAATCGGCGTTGATCATGTTCTTATGGAAGGCGTTGACCGTTCCACCCTGAAGGCGGGACCGGGACATATGCCCTGGACGCCGTTGCCCGGCCAGCCGGGGAACGCGGTGATCAGCGGCCACCGAACCACTTATGGGGCTCCGTTCTTCGACCTGGATCAGGTAAGCCTGGGCGATCTGATCACTGTGGAGACATTGCGGGGACAGCACACGTTCCAGGTGCGTGAGACCCTCATCGTGGCGCCCTCCGACGTTTGGGTCACCGAGTTTCGCCCGGGCTCGTGGCTCACGCTGACGACCTGCAATCCGAGGTTCTCAGCGAGGCAGCGGCTGATCGTGGTTGCCGAGTTGGTCGAGGGACCCAACTACGACTTCATCCAGGCACAGCAGCAGGTCGACGAGAATCCCGAGGTCTAATGCGTAGCTTCCTCGATTCCATCCCACGCGTATTTCGTTGGCTCCTTTATCTGGTTATCACCTTTGTGGCGCTGCTCGGCCTCGTGCTGCTGTTCGAAACCGCCGGAGGAATAATCGACACTGGAGGCGTTGTCGGGCCTTAGGGCCGCTTATAGCGAGGACCCCCCTTAGCCTGAGGGGCCCATCCCGGGAAGCGCTGTGAATGAGGTGACCGTCGGGCCGGATCAGCCGCCCGAGCCCGAGAAGCCCCGTCTTCCGTGGCTGTTGGTGCTGGCCTTGGTGATCGGCGGCGTGGCCCTCGGTTACCTGTTAGGCGCCAATACGGGCGTCGCCCCGAGTCCCCCGCTAACTAATGAGGAGCTGACGGCCAACGAGGCAGCAAGTGGCGGTGAGGAGCGTGATCGAATCCTGATTCCCGGATACCAGGGACTCCTGGCGGCTCTTTTGATGAGCGGGGGGAACCTAGAGCTAGCGGTCTGGGGTCCCTACGCCACCAAGCCCGAGCGCATAGTCATGGGAGCCGAGCTGTTCAACTCGCTCGATCTGAACTCGACGCGGGTCTGGGCCGCGGCCCGGAGCACCTCCGGGGCTAGTTCTTTTCTGCACCTGGGCAGCATTCAGACCCCGTTTCCCCTCGAGCCCTACCAGGAGGGAATCACGTCGTTTGCATGGCATTTGGTGGATCCGTCGGGGATGGCCTGGACGCAGAAGCAGGGTGATGGTCGGACGGTATTGGTATCTGCGTCCCCAGGCGTCGTACGGAATCCGACCGGCACCTCCCGGCCCGATGCAGACACTCGAGAAGTCACAGAGGTTCCCGACGGGACATTCGTACGGGCCTTCGGGGAAGGCTGGTACCTACTCCAGGGGCCAGATGGGCTCGTGACGCTCGATGAACAGGGTGGGGTTCTCGGATCAACCCTGCACGAATTCGCCGCCGCCGGGCCATCCGGAGCCCTGTTGTTGTACGCCGGTGACGAGTTCGTTCTTACCGATCCCAACTTGGAAGACCTCACTCCGGCCGGGTTCGTTCCCCGTGGAGTGGCCTTTTCACCCGACGGCGACAGAGTGGCATATCTCGAGCGCAGCGCGGATGGAACCTTCCTTCGGATCGCGCCGGTTGGGGAACCCGCTGAGCGCTCATGGGAGCTCGGAGCTGCCGAGCAGAGTCGACCGCTCGCGGCGCCGATGGATTGGACGTTTGATGGGTTCGTGCTCATGCCCAGCGAGATGATGGGGAGCTCGTACGTGATGGCGTTGAACGTGGCCACCGGCAACTTCTCCGAATTCGGTGTCGATGGCAGGGTCGTCGGTCTGTGGGGATTCCGGGGGACTGGAGCCTGAGCCGCTCTCCTACGCTTCGGAGACGACTCCGAGATCGTCCCAGATCAGCCCGCGCAGCCACTGTTCGGTGACGGCACCTATGTACGTGCGAACGATCCTTCCATCGGAGCCGATCACCCATGTTTGTGGAAGTCGGGCGACGCCGTACGCAGCGGCGATTGACTCCGTTTCGTCCCACCCGATCGGGTATTTGACGTTCATTTCCTCCGCAAAGGCGGCTGCCTGCTCACGAGTATCGATCACGGGAAGACCTACGCCGACGAAGATGACGCCGGGGGTTGTGTCGGCGACTCGGTTGATTTCCGGCATCTCAGCCCTGCATGGGGGACAGGAAGGGAACCAGAAGTAGAGCAAGACGGGTCGGCCGTCGTTAGCAAGATGTTCCGACAGCGTAAAGGTCGACAGGTCGAAGAGCTCGAGCGTGAAGTCAGGTGCCGGCTGCCCTGCGTTGGGTCCTGGCGGGAAGGCACTCAGCGATTGGTCAAGTGTCGGCGGCTGCCTGAGCTCCTCTGCATTCCGGAAGGCGGATCGTACGGCAAACCCGATTCCTGCTCCCACGACGATCACTGCTACGAAGATCAACGCCAGGCGGCCGCCGCGGGGCGGTAGGGCTTCGGGCTCGGTGGGAACGGTTTCGGTCTCGGTCATGCCGGGTTTCACGAGGTAGCGTACCGCCGGTTGCTAGCTAGGCCGGGATGGCATGACATTCGACCGTAAACGAGAAGAGCTCGCCGCCTTGGGGATCGATCCCGCTCGGCTTCCACCGGGTCAATACCACACAGAGCGGTGGCCGGTTCTTCACGCCGGCGTCGTTCCCGAAGTAGACCTGGCTACGTGGGATTTCACAGTCGATGGCCTCGTGGCGGAGCGGAAGAGCTGGACCTATGACGAGTTTCGCGCTCTGGGTGCAGAGACCCGCGTCGCAGACGTCCACTGCGTCACCAAGTGGTCCCTGTTCGATGCGGAATTCGAGGGCGTGCCGACGGAGACAGTGCTCGACCACATCGAGCTGCTGCCGGGAGCCGAGTATGTTCTCGTGAACGCCGAGCACGGCTTCACTGCCAACCTCCCGCTCGAAGACTTCGCCCAGCCGGAGAATCTCTTTGCCTGGGGCTTCCGCGGTGGCGAGCTGACGCCGGACCATGGGTGGCCGCTACGACTGGTCGTACCGCACCTCTACTTCTGGAAGTCGGTCAAGTGGGTGCGAGGCTTCACGGTGCTCAGCGAGGACGAGCCCGGATTCTGGGAGCGAAACGGCTATCACATGCGCGGCGATCCGTGGACTGAAGAGCGGTACTGGGGCGATTGACAAGCGCCTTCATTCTTGTGACGACTCTTAGTCGTACCGACGAGTAGACGTCACGGAAACAGATTCACCGGGCGTAGCGCAGCTCCGGGTTTCCTATCTGGAGGATTTCCTCCCACTCCGAGGCATGGCGAAAGGGCGGGAGAGTTCCGGTTAGGAACTCATAGCCCAGTGCGAGCGCGTCGACATCGCTCTTCGGGATGGACAACAGCTGAAAGATCGTTTCTCCACCCGGTCCCGCGGGCTGGGTTGGGACGTGGATCGGTCGGTCCATCAGGGCCCAGGTGATGATCTCGGAAGCATGTTCGGTTGCGCGGAGCTCCCAGGGGTCACTTCGGCTGTCCCAGCTCCTTACTCCTCTGAACTCCACGAATCCCGTACGGCGCTCTTCTGACAGCTGCGCTTCCGTCCAGGCGTGAGCCAGCTCATGGAGGATGGTCTGCTTACGTGGCGTGCATAGATAGAGAGTGGCCGTCTCGGTGTGATAAAGCCCCTGTCGGCCCCCGCAGCTCATTGTGTCGTTCTGGAAGAAGATGTCTACCTCTGGTAGCTCGAGCCCTGCGGCGGAGAACCTCCATAAGGCCCAACGGACCAGCTCCTCTTGTTCCCGAGTAAGCAGTCCGCTCGGTGGAGAGTCGGTGCTTACCAGATAGTTGGCCAGAAGCCCTTCATGGATGGGACCCTCCGCCTGCAGAACAAGAGCCTGCGACTCCTTTGTGAGCTCCGGGGGTGTGGGTGCTCGACCCGCCTGGCCGGCTAAGCCACGCGCTGTCAGGAAGGCTCCCGTCGCTAGGACAGCTACTAGGAGGGTTAACAGTCCAGCGAGAACGATTCGTCTCCCAGGAACACTTTCCACATCCAGGGAACTTAGGGACTTGCTCTTTCTGATGTCTTACGAAGTTCGGTTTCGTGGCAATGCACGCGTCGAAAAGCGACGCGTCGATTGACAGGAACGGGTCGAAAGCGGCTCGTAAGGAGCCTTAGGCAGACTCCAGTTGGAGGTGAGTCAGAAGCGCTTGGCACTTACATCTGACGCCGCGTCGGGAACCGACTCAGGCGACCTCAGTAGAGTCCTCGCAGTAGTGGACGTTCGGTTGCTGGGGCCGCTCGAGGTCGTTGACGCTGCCGATCTCGAAGTCAGCGTCCCCGGCACGCGACCCCGTGCCCTCCTTGCACTCCTCGCCCTTCACGCTCCTGAAGCCATCTCGGTCGATCGCATCATCGAAGCGCTATGGGGAGACGAGCCGGTTCAGAACCCTGAATCGGCGCTGCATGTCGCGGTATCTCGACTGCGGAGTGCCATTGGAGAGGACTCGGTCGAGACTATGGCAGGCGGATACCGGCTTGGGATCCCGGTCGCCAACTGTGACATCGAGCGCTTTCGCCGACACACACAGAGGGGCCGCCAGCTTCTCACGCTCGGCCACCCGGCCAAGGCGGCGGAGGGATTCCGCCACGCTCTCGCTCAGTGGCACGGTGACCCACTATCGGACTTACGAAAGTTCGAGTTTGCCGAACAGGCGGCCCGGCAGCTGGAGGAAGAACGCCTCGGAGTCGTAGAGAGGTTGATGGAAGCCGAGTTGGCGGCTGGCAACCACGAGCTGGTTATTGGGGAGCTGAGCGGGCTGGTGGAATCGTTCCCTTATCGAGAGAGACTCTGGGCGCACCTCATGCTTGCCCTCTATCGCTCAGGGCGCCAGGCCGAAGCGCTTCGCACCTTCACCCGGGTCAAGGCCCTCCTAGGCGAGGACCTTGGCATTGAGCCGGAACGGGAGCTGGTGGACCTAGAGGAACGAATCCTTCTTCATGACCCGGCGCTCGAAGACCTGCGCGAACCGGCTGCTCGAGAGTGGACAGAGGAGCCCGAGCTGCTCAACTTCACGACCGGAGAAGTCATCGTTTCCGAGGGAGCGCCCGCCGACTCTGTCTATTGGATCGAGACCGGCCAGGTTGAGGTGACCAAGACCACCTCCGACGGGCAGACGGTGGTCCTTGCTGAGCTGGGGCCCGGCCGCTACTTCGGCGAACTGGCATCGCTGCTCGGCACGGGCCGAACTGCCTCGGTCCGAGCGGCCACGGCGACAACAGTTTCAGTCCACACGGCCGATAGTTTCCGCTCCCGTCTTGGTGCTGAGCGAGCGAAAGATGCCGCTGACGCAGTGCCAGCAGAGGCGATTCGTGAGCTGATCAGGGACGTTCAGAACCTGGAGGCCTACGACCAGGCGACTTCGATGCTCGAAAGCGGTGTTGTTGATCCTGAGATTCGATATCTCGCGGTCCTGGCGCTCAAAAGGTCGAGAGCTACGGAACACGCCCGGCGCAGGTATGAAGGCCTTGGTTTGGCTTCCGTGGACCCAAGCGCGGTGTCGCCACGCTTGGCCGAGGACATCGCCGCGCTAGCTCCCGGTCTCGACAAGGATATGGCGCTCAGCCGCCCGGGCGGCGAAGGGCCAGGGTGGGCGCGGCGTTCGGCCGAGGGATACGAGTCGGCATTTGCCCGCTTCCCATCCGCTTACCTCGCTGCCAACGCGGCCACCATGTGGCTGGTCGCCGAGGATCGCGAGAGAGCTCAAAAAGCAGCTCGAGACGCACTCAACGCCCTGGTTGATTGGGACCAGCTCGGTGAGGACGATCGGTATTGGGAGGCGGCCTCCGAGGCAGAGGCGGCGATAGCTCTCGGTGAGATGGATCGGGCCGCCGAGGCGCTGACTCGGGCGGGGGAGGTCAGCGAAGGTAACCACGCCTCCCGGGCGACGACTCTCCACCAGCTAAAGATGGTGTGCGGGCTTCTGGACATCGACCCGTCAATCCTCGCTCCGATAGCCAATGCGGCAGTTGTTCACTTCTGTGGCCATCGGGTGCTCGCACCGGGGGAGAATGGGAGATTCCCACCTGATCAGGAACCCAGAGTGGCCGCCGAGCTCAAGGAGGCATTTGATCGGCTCAGAGTCGGGTTCGGGTTTGGCTCCTTGGCAGCCGGGGCCGACATCCTCGCCGCGGAGGCCCTGGCTGAAAGAGGCGCCGAGCTCCGAGTCGTGCTCCCCTTCGACCGGGACGAGTTCGTTCGCACTTCCGTAGCGCCCGCCGGGGCCGATTGGGTTACGCGATTCGAACGTTGCCTGGGCGCGGCCGAAGGGGTGACGACGGCCATCACGGGTGAGTACCTGGACGATCCGGTGCTGTTCGACTTCTGCTCTCAGATCGCGATGGGCGATGCGCTGATGCGGGCGCGGTCTCTGGAGTCAGAGGCCCACCAGGTGGCGGTGTGGGACGGAATTCCCACCGGTGGAACCGCCGGGACGGCGGTCGATGTCGCCCGTTGGCACGGCACGGGGCGCACCTCGACGGTCATATCGATCGAGCCTACGTCCGACCCTCAACCGACAGAATCGGTCGAGCCCGTACGCCACATCAGGGGCATCGTCTTTGGCGACTTCGCCGGTTTCTCCACGCTGTCCGACGGGCAGCTGATCGTCTTTCAAGAACGCGTGATGGGAGGATTGGCCAAGGCAATCGAGCCTTTCCAGCCGCATGTTCTCTCAGGCCGAACGTGGGGCGACAGCCTTTATCTGGTGTTCGACGACATCGCTGCCGCGGCCGCCTGCACGCTCACGATTCAGGACACGATCCGCGAGATGGACTTCGACCAACTGGGGCTGCCCACGCTGAGAAGCATGCGGGTGGCAGCACACGCCACGCCGGTGTTCGACGGCCGTGACCCTATCTCCGGCACCCGCTTGTTCTTCGGCGCCGGTGTCACACAGACGGCTCGGATCGAGCCCAGAACCCCGGAAGGGGAGATCTACACGACTTATCCGTTTGCAGCGCTCGCGGTGCTGGTGGGGGATCAGTCGTTCGACACCCAGTACGTGGGGACGCTGCCCACTGCCAAGGGATACGGGTCGTTGCCACTGTTCGCGTTGAGACGACGGCTGTAGTGGATACAGCGAAGGCTCGGACTGCGGTTCCGGAGCCGGAGGCGCCGGCCTACGACGGGTTCATGTCGTATAGCCATGGGGCGGATGATCTTCTGGCGCCCCGTTTGCAGACGGGGTTGCAGCGGTTCGCGAAGCCCTGGTGGAAGCGGAGGGCGCTGAAGATCTTCCGGGATGAAGCCTCGTTGTCTGCCAATCCGCATCTGTGGTCTTCGATAACTGAAGCCTTGGACCGCTCGGACTGGTTTGTGTTGTTGTTGTCACCTGAGGCTGCCTCCTCGCCGTGGGTGAACCGGGAAGTGGAGTACTGGCTGGCCCACAAGGAGGCGACTCGGATTGTGCCGGTGGTCACCGACGGTGAGTTCGGCTGGGG
>JBHICV010000120.1:0-7807 GCA_046759765.1 Acidimicrobiia bacterium | reverse complement strand
GGCGTTGATGGACCGGTACGTGGAGAACGTCACGACCATGTACCGGATCATGCGCCCCAAGACTGACGGCTGAGGGACGCCGCAGGATCGGTTAGCTGGTCGTCTACCGCTCCTGTGGTGTTGCCGGGATCGATGGCAAGTATCTATGTCTGGGCGTGATCCGCTCCTCTTTGGTCTCCCATCGAGCCCATGTCGGTTTACCGCGCTGACGAGTGAGCGCTGGGGCACAGGTACCGTCGGCTATCTCAGATCACTCCCGCAGGCTCATCGAGGCTGTGTCCTGCTCCAGAGCGGTGATCGGCCCGACCCGACCTAATCCGCTCTGGCCCCACTTGCATCCTGAACCTGGGCCTGAAGCGACACCGGTTGAGCCTTGATCCAGCGGCGGCGCCGGGTGATTCTCCCAGAGAACGTCGCGCTTTTGACATCGTTGGAGAACAGAGGTTGACCTTCAAGTGACTTTAAGGTGTACGGTGATCGGTAGGCGAGATTAGCCGGCTGCGATGCAGCCGAGCCTGACGGATAAGGAGAACCGGATAGCGGATGGTGGGACATGAGAATTAGCGAATTGGGCCGAAGGGTGGGGGTCGATCCGCCCACGATCCGGTACTACGAATCGGTGCAGGTGCTGCCCGAACCAGCCAGGACGCCGGCGGGCTACCGGGACTATGACGAAGAGGATGCCGACCGGCTGCGATTCGTGAGCTTGGCGCGTTCGCTGGGCTTAAGTATGGGCGACATCCGAGAGGTCCTGGCCTTACGAGATCGCGGTGAGCCGCCGTGCGGATATGTCCGGCGAGTCCTTACTGAGCAAGCGGACGCGATCGAGCAGCGCATTTTGGAGCTGCAACGTCTTCAGGCCGAGGTGCAGCGACTCACACAGGTCGCAGCAACACTTCCTGATACCCCAGCTGATGCCCCCTACGTTTGCGACATCGTTCAGCATGCGTCCGAACCTGTGCCACCTGGGGACAAGGCCTAGCCAGGCGGACGACTATCTGGAATAGCAAACAGTTGATATGAGTGGAAGAGAAGCGATTGATTGCATAGGAGTACCGCATGCGTGAGGAAACCTTCCGTGTACGACAGATTCACTGTGGAGGCTGCGAGAAGGCGATCAGCAGTTCCCTGGGCCGCCTTGACGGCGTGACCGAGGTGGAACCCGATCAGAGGACCGATGAGGTGCGGGTGACCTTCGACGAGACCCAGCTCGACTCAGAGGCCATCGCTGCAGGCCTCGCTGATGCCGGGTTTCCACTAGCCGCCACCTGAGACCCTGGCACGCAGTCTGAGCCCGGGAGCTTCGGCGAAGCGTCCGCGCTCAAGGATATATATCGACGATGAATCCCCACGAACGAGGCATACCGATCGACAGCTCTGATATCAGCTCCGATGCTGAGCCCGGCGCTAGCAAGGATAGGAGCAAGCTTCAGCTTGGGATCGGCGGCATGTCGTGCTCGTTCTGCGTCGGGTCGATCGAGAAGGCCTACAGACGGACTCCCGGGGTGGAGAAAGTGTCGGTGAGCCTCTCCCATCAGGAGGGGCTGATCACTTACGACCCCGACTTGGTGACCGAAACCGAGCTGCGGGACCGGCTGCTGGATATCGGCTACAGCATCCGGGACCCGGACAAACTGATCCGCTTCGCACAGGAAGAAGCGGAGCTGCGGTCGGCTCGCAACCGGCTGCTGGTTGCGGCTGCCTTCAGCGCAGCGGTGTTGGTGCTGATGGTGGCCATGGCCGCCGGATTGGTTCGCTTCCAGCTGCTTCCCCTCGTGCTGTTGACGATGGCGCTGGAGACCGTGTTCATCGCCGGCTGGCACATCGTTTCTATGGCCTGGACGAGTCTCCGCAACCGCATCCTCAACCAACATGTGCTGCTGGAGTTCGGGGCCATCGGAGCGTTGGCCGGCGGAATCTTGGCGATGATCTTCCCGGAGGCTTTCACTCTGTATGAGATCTTCGGTCCGATGACCGGGGTGGCCGAGTTCTTCGGGGCGGCCATTCTCATCACCACCTACCACTTGCTGTCTGGATACACGAGCTTGCGGCTGCGGACCCGTACCTCCCAGGCGGTCCGGCAGCTGCTCGAGCTGCGGCCCGACACCGCCCGGGTAGTCATCAACGGCCAAGAAGTCGACACCCCCACGGAAGAGGTGGAGGTGGCGGCCCAGGTGCGGATCCGCCCCGGGGAATCGATCCCAGTGGACGGCGTGGTGGTCAGCGGAGCCTCCACCGTTGATGAGTCGCTGGTCACCGGAGAGCCCATCCCGGCCGAGAAAGTGCCAGGCGATGAGGTGGTCGGCGGCTCGATCAACCAGTCCGGCACCCTGGTCGTGGAGGTCGCCCGGGTCAGCGAGGACTCGTTCTTGAACCAGGTGGCCCGTCACGTGGAGGAGGCCCGAGCCCTCAAACCCAGCATCCTCCAGCTGGTGGACCGGATCCTCGAGGTCTACGTGCCGACGGTGCTCATTATCGCCGCTGGGTCTTTCCTCTTCTGGACCGTGGGAGGTTGGCTCCTGTTCGGAGAGCCGGAGTGGGCCCGGGCGCTGTTCGCCGCCCTGGCGGTGGGGGTGATGGGCTACCCATGTGCCTTGGGTATGGCCACTCCCCTGGCGCTCATCAGAGGTGGTGGGATTGCCGCCGAGCGTGGGATCTTGATGCGCTCGGGTGAGGCGTTCCAGGTGTTCGGTGAGCTCACCTACATGCTGTTCGACAAGACCGGGACCCTCACCGAGGGCCGCCCTGTGGTGGTCGAGGTGGTCGCTGACGACCCGGATGAGGTGCTAGCTATGGCCGCTGCCGCCGAGGCGGCCTCAGAGCACCCCCTTGGCAGAGCGATATTCGACGCAGCCCGGGAACGAGGGATCCCGGTTCCCGATGCGGCAGCGTTCGAGTCTCACACCGGAGAAGGTGTCGAAGCGTCTGTCGACGGCCACCGTGTTCTGGTCGGCAAGATGTCCTTCGTTGTAGCCCAAAACGACCAGCTCGACCGGTTCGGGGATCAGCGACGGGTCCTCGAGGAAGCGGGGAACACGGTGATCGGAGTGTCGGTGGACGGCGCACTGGCCGGACTTGTCGCAATATCTGACGCCCTCAAGCCCGATGGAGCTGCAGCGGTCGCTTGGCTCAAACGACTCGGAATGACTCCTGTCATGCTCACTGGTGACAACGAGCGCACCGCCCGCACCGTGGCTGCCCAAGTCGGTATCGAAGAGATCCGGGCCCATGTTCTCCCCGACGAGAAGGCCCTTCGCATCCGGGAACTCCAGGACACGGGTTCCCGGGTGGGCATGGTCGGCGACGGCATCAACGATGCCCCCGCACTCATGCAGGCCGACGTGGGTATCGCTATCGGTGCCGGTACCGACATCGCCATAGAGTCCTCCGACGTGGTGATCATGGGTGACCGACTCGGAGCTGTGCCCGACTCGTACGAGATCGCCGTCAACAGCTACCGCAAAACCAAACAGAACCTGGCGATCGCGTTCGTCTTCAACGGGGTGGGCGTGCTGGCAGCGGCGACCGGTCTGGTCAGTCCGGTGTTTGCGATGCTTGCCATGATCCTCTCGGTCACCGGGGTGCTTACCAACTCCTTCGCTGGGCGCCTTCTGCGAGGCGAACGGGTCACATCGGGCCGGGCTGACGTGGCCGATCAGCTAGCCGAGCAGCGGCGGCACCGGCACGCACTCCACTACGACGCCGAGCCCGATCCCCCGCATCGAGTCACTGGAAGCCCACAGACGGTCACGCTGTCGGTCCCTGATATCCACTGCGCCGAGTGCGCAACCAGGATCCAAGGCGGCCTCAAGCACACTGACGGCGTACTCGAAGCGAGCGTCGATGTCGACACCAAGCAGGTTTCCGTGCGCTACGACCCCCAACGGATCACCCGTAATGACGTGACCGAACGCCTCAAAGACCTTGGTTATGAACCCTCAACCGACACGGACATTGCATGACCCCCGACCAGAACCAACACATCCTCAGCCCGGCCGAGCAAGTCGCTCAGAAATACCGTCGGGAGTCCCGAAGACTCCTCGTCGCCGGCATCATCCTGGCTGTTGCCGTCATGGCAATCGGCATAATCGTTGTCTACGGATTCGACCTCACCCCCGGAATGGCCCAAGGCTCCGAGTCGCTCGCCTTGGCCGAAAGAGCATTCGCCTAGACAGGCCCACATCAGCGCCCCGCACATAACGGCGGTCCCACAGCCGGTTCCCACGTCCAACGCACCGCACGAGAACCGAGATTCAATACCGAGCAAGACAGCCGCCACCGCCAGTGACAACCATCGATCGTCACGGTCCGTGACAGAAGGCACACATCGAAGCGAGCACGAAGTGCCGCTCGGCGCTACTGGGTGACGAGATCGTTGTCGAGCCGATCGGGTGTTATGAATACCTAGCCGGTGTCAAGTCCTCTCGGGGTGGGTGGAGCGGGTCAGTCTCGGAGCGGCTTTGGTCAACCAGCCGCCCGGCGAGCCCCGTCATTCCGCCCAGCGTCATCGCCAGCATCGCCACCCAAAGATGCCGAGCATCTACTAAAGCCTCAGGTGGTTGCCGATGATTCGAGCTGTCATCGGACGGCCAGCGCCAGAATTCACTCGCCATCCCCCGGCTTTGGGAAAGGTACCTGCCTCGATTACCAGCAGCGGGATAGGGCCAACTAGGACGATCCCGGCTGTGGTAATACCATCGTCTCCGTCGGTACCTCTTCTCTGGTCTTGCTGAGCTCTGTGACGTATGCCGCGATACCGATCAACAAGGCGGTACCCATCACCGGGGTCGAGATCCGCTTCCACACCGGACTAACAGTCGTCAGTCCGATAGCGAACCCCACGATCCCCAGGTTCACGCCCCACAGCAGCACACGGTCTACGGTCTGCAAGGCCCCGCGGTGGAGGCGTGCCGCCACGACACCGAAAAGGGCATTCGTCATCACACCGATGAACATCACATGATCGAAGGTGAGAACAAAGCCCCTATCGGCCTCGGACATCGCATCGAAGTCCAGGGAGCCGGAGACGACTCGGCCGATCAGAATTGTCCCCAGGACGAGGTACACCACCAGGAACATGATGCTGACTCGCGGGTAGACCGCGGTACCCGCACCGCGCCACGCCGAAGGCACCAGTTCGTGCCTCGACCGCAGGACGAGGATGACCACGCCGGCAATCATCAGCAGGTTCGCCGGACCGAGCAGCTCCTGCTCGAGACCCGAGATGAATCCCACGTTCACTATGACTCCGGCGGTGAAAAGGATCCACATCTGCGCGGCGCCCCAGCGACTCTCCCCCCAGGTTCTCTCGTCCCTGATCGTCCATTCGATCACGGCCATCGCCGCCAGGATCAGGTATCCGATCACCATCGCCGGCGGGTGCGCATCGGCGACCGCGGTGGCGGTCTCTGCGTCGAGGCCCGGCACCTCACCGCGGGCGGTGAAGAGCCCGAGGATGATGCCGAACACAGCGCCGATCAGGAGCGAGATCCAAGCGAGGATGACTCCGAGACGAGCGATGCTGCTGCTGGGTGCCGCACGGTTGTTGCGCACGAGCCATACCAGGAACCAAACGACCACAAGGAACAGCAGAGTCCCTCCGAAAGGGCGCTGGATTCGATCGTCGAAGATGCTGTCGCCTGCATAGAAGGCAGCGACGTACAACGCCACCGCGCCAATCATCGAATACGCGAGCGCTCTTGCATGGCTCACGTCGCCCACGCTCAACGCTCGGCGGCCGGTGAACATCAAGAACGCGGTGCCGCTCAATGCCAGTGTGATCCAGCCCAACGTCCCGGCGTGCAGATGAGTCACCGTCTGGTCACGCTCGAACTCCACAAGGTCGACACCGTTGAGGATGCCTATGACGATGGTGATGATGAACAGCAATAGCGCGGCGACGAAGGTAATGCGCGCAACCGGCCAGAGCTCCGACTGTGTACGCGCCGCGATCACGGCCATGGTTCTCCCTCCAAGCTCCTCACCAAACCGTACCCACCCATCGTTACGGTTCCGTTACGGGATGGCACCTTTTCTTGGATCGCCCCGGCTAGAGCCGCCACCTACACCAGGCTGAGCCCACCCTTTTGAAGGTGAACCTAAGGCCAGTACCCCGCTAACCAGGTCACCGCTCAATGGCGCCATCTCCAACCCTGACACTCGACTCCCTCGACCTGCTCATGCCCACAACAGGAGATGTGGAACCCCGCAGGCCTCCCAACTGCGCAGTGAGGCTGGCTCCACGATGTGGCTCTGGTAGACCTCCTGGCGGACTGCACTAGCGACGCCCAGCAGGGGGTGAGACGCGTTGCCACCTGAGAATGGGTGGCTCTGTCGCTGCGCCGGCGCTCAATGGGCGCTGGAGGTATTGGCGGAGGTGGCCCAGGGCACCAGTCGACCGCAGCTGTGGCCGACGCGCTGTACATCTCGGAGGATCGGCAGAGGAGAAGCAACACGGATCGAGCCCCGAGGACTCTGAGACGTACCGTAGGGTGGCAGCGGTGCTCATTTCATTCCACATCCCCCAAGAGGACTGATCCGCAAATGCGCCCGCTCTTCATCGTCGTACTGCTGCTCGCCGCGGTCTCGGCGGCGTGCAGCAGCGGGCCCGTGGAGCTCACACCGTTGAGTCTCGGGAAGAACGTATACGCAGACACCTGCTCGGTGTGCCACGGAGCTCTGGGCGAAGGCGGAACCGGGCCCGCGCTGACGGATGTCGCGGGTACCTGGCCGTCGTGCGGCGACCATATCAGGTGGATCACGCTTGGATCCGACCGCTGGAAAACAGAGGTCGGCAATACCTACGGCGCGACGCCCAAGCCGCTCAAAGGAGGCATGCCTTCCCAGGATGGAGTCCTCGAAGCGGAGGAAATCGCAGCCGTGGCGGCCTTCGAGCGCGTGGAATACGGCGGAGTAGCTGAGGAACATGCTCTGGTCGAATGTGGTTTCGAGGCTCCCGCAGACAGTTGATCAGCCCAGCACGCAGCTCGCGTCCTCAACATCGATCACCAAACAGACATATACCAGTCCACTGACCCACTCGTGATGTGGCCGCATACAGACCCGCGTCAACGGCGACCTACCCACGGTGCAGTGAAGTCGACCGTCCCATCACCGGACGCGTGTCCTTCTGCAGCTCACGGCTCTCCCGCTCCAACTTCTTGAGCCGGCCGGGTGGTCACCTCCCGACCCTGGCCTGACCCGGGGGTCCAGTCTCCGAGAGCCGCATATCAGCGTCCAACATCCGCCACTAGACCCTTCAGAATCGCTCGGGAACCGTCAGGACAATCTATAAGCCACTCTGTGTTCGTCCTGAGTGGACCGGCCTGTCCTCCCTTCCAGCACAAATTGATCTTCAGCTCCCGTGGCACCGCTTGTACTTGAGGCCGGAGCCGCACGGACAGCGATCGTTACGACTGGTCTTCGCATGAGCCGAGGGGTCTAACGGCGCGCTGCGTGCCTGTAGCCGGAGCTGAGCGGATCCCAGCGCTCGCTCTCGTTCGTCGAGGCGGCGTTCTCGAGCGTCGAGGTCCTCAGCCCGCGCCAACATCTGCCGCTGCAGCTCTGAGGCGAATAACGGGCCGCTGTCAGTCCCTGGGCCGCTCGCGGTGCCGAGCTCGTGGACGATAAGGCCGGCGATGGCGCGTCCCATCGACATCCCCAGAACCCCGCAGTACCGGCGCCAGGTGGACCAGAGCGCTTCCGAGGACGGCACTCTGACCATCCGGTAGCTCTCATCGCGGCCAAGTTCGGAGAGAATCCTGCGGTCGATCCTCGCCAAGGCCCCCCGATCCATCAAGACCTCATT
>JBHICV010000119.1:0-7818 GCA_046759765.1 Acidimicrobiia bacterium | reverse complement strand
GCATCACGTCCGGGGCTGGCGGTCCACCCACCGTGGCTGAATCTCGTGGACACCTCACGGCGACTCTTTCCCCAGGACTTCCGTTCTTGCTGGCTCAAAGCTTCGACTCTCCGTGGAGGTTGAGAAGCCTAGGTATCACCGGCTCCGGCTTCGGTAGTGTCGGCCAGCCGGCTTGGAAGGAGCGCCATGACCACAGAAACGCAAGGAACCGACCGACGCCTGGACCGCTATCTCACGCTGCTTGGTTTGATCATCATCACTCTGGTGCTGCTCATGCTTGTCGACTTCGATGAACTCGAGTCATTACGTAGAGATGTGGCCCTCATCGGCGTAACACTGCTCTCGGCAGGGATGCTGGTCGCCGCGCTATGGACGTCAGGCGCAAAGCCCAGGTCTGTCCGGTTAGCGATGATTCTCGGAGGGCTAGCGGTGGTCACCGGCGCGATCGCGGCGGTGACAGACACTGCTTACGACCCTCCGATCCTGTGGGTGCTTCTTCTCGCCATTGCTCCGGTCATGATCGTGCGACGAATCTTCGCCCACGACGTGGTAACCAACGAAAGCATCCTCGGAGCTATTGCAGCGTTTCTACTGATCGCGCTGGCCTTCTCCTTCTTCTATTTGTTGATGGACTCACCCGGTTCGTCGCTGTTCGGCAGCCGGGAGCCTTCGACCGCATTCCCCTATTTCTCGCTGGTAACCATCACGACTCTGGGCTACGGGGACTTGGCGCCCGTCTCCGAACCAGGTCGAGCCCTGGCAACGATTGAAGCGGTAATAGGTCAGATCTTTCTCGTCGTGATAATCGCCCGGATCGTCTCGCAATACGCCGGGGGCTGGCGAAGGGCTCGCCCAACCGGCGACACGTCCTAAACCCAACCAGCTCAGATAGCTTCGAGCTGATTGTGCGATAGGAAGCTGTCTGTGATGTAGAACATTCGTTGGCTTCGGTCCCGGTTGGTGCGGTCGACTATCAGGGAGAGATCACGGCCCTCTCCCGGGTAGTGAGTGAAGACCTTGATCATCGCCGCGTCGACTCGAAGCTCGTGCCAGGACGCCGGCGTCAGTCCGCGGAGGCGACCAGTCGAGGCCGTCGCCGAGTTGGAGAACAACACTCCATTGAGACTCCAGAACCAGGGGGTGTGCTTGTGTCCAGCGAGAACTATGTCGACATCCAGCCGGGTGAGCAACGCGAGCACATCGCCGGCGTCAATGGCCGTGTTGCGCTCACGGCCTGTTCCCGGCAGCGGCACCAAATGGTGATGCAGGACGAACACGTTGATGTCCGACTCGCGGGCGAACTGCTCCGCCATCCATCCGAAGCGATCCGACCCAACCCGCCCTTCGGTTACGTCTGGCTCGGTGGAGTCGACACCCACCAAAGTCACTCCGGTCGCCTCGATCCGCGCAGATCGTTCGTCGTCGAAGGGAATGTGGACCACCGGATAGCGCGTGCCGAAATGGCGTTCAAATAACACATGGCCGACGTTCTTGGCGTCGTGATTGCCCATCACGGTCAATTTGGGCCCTTCGATCTGGTCCAGCCAACGGGCTGCTTCCTCGAACTCGTCGTCATAGGCGTTGGCGGTTAGGTCGCCCGCCACCACCACAACGTCCGGCTCCAGATCGTTGATGCCCGCGATCGTGTCTTCCATCAAGTCCTCATCGAAGCGGCTATGGCCGCAGTGGATGTCGCTCAGCTGAGCGATGCGCAGCGGAGCCGATTCGAGCGAAGGCACGAAGCCGGAGGCTAATCAGTAACCTGCCTGCCGACATGTCGCATCAACTGGCTGATGTTCTTCGAGGTATCTACGGGTTAGAGCAGGCTTCGGAGGAAGGCCTCATGACGCTAGGAGCCGCCAGTTCCTACTTGGTGTGGGAGAAGGACTCCTTCGTGTTTGAAGCCGGCCAGCCCTCCGAGGGGATCTTCATCATTGTGGGGGGAAGCGTTGACATCATCGAGCCTGATGGAGCCCTTGTAGCCCAACTCGAACCAGGCCAGATCTTCGGCGAGATCTCCGCCATCTTCGGCACCGCCCATACCAAATCGGCTCGGGTCACCGAACGCAGCGAGCTGGTGTTCGTCCCCAGGGACGCGCTCGACGTCCATATGGAGGAGAACCCGCATCACGCCCAGCGATTACGCGAGTTGGTGCAAACTCGGCTCGCCGAGAGCTGACTAGACGAGTCACAGAGCCCGCTCACGCACCACGGCGCCGATGTCGAGGCGTCTCACTGTTCGAATGCCGGGCCATAGGGAGAAGCCGGCGACAATGAGCATGAAGAGTGATGAGAGCGCCAGGGTGGTCCAGCTCATCTCCAGGTTGAACTGGAACATGTCACTCGAGTAGTAGCTCATGAACAACGCCGCGATCGCAGAGCCGACGATCAGCCCGGGGATGATGCCGATCGCAGTGAGCAGCATGTTCTCGCCCGTCATCAGAGCCGCGATCTTTCTCTGCGACAGCCCGTTGGCGCGCATGGTGGCGTACTCGGTGCTTCGCTCGGCCACGTTGACCGAGATGGTGTTGAAGATCAGAGCGAATGCCATCAGGCCTCCGAAGAGCAGCATCACGCCCACGAATACGTAGAAGAAGCCCAGGAAGTCTTGCGCGAGGTTGTAGAAGGCCCTTTTGTCGATAACTGCGGCCGTGGTCTGTATGTCCTCGATGCTCGAGATCACGGTCCCACGGTCGGCGCCGTCGACGAATACGGTTCCGACGGTCGAGATCAGCGGCTCCATCAACACCTCAGCTGGAATCCCGGGATCGGCCTCGCTCAGAGCATCCTCGAGCGCGGTCCGCTCCATGTACACGAGCGTTCCCATCGGCTCGTCGACGAACTCGACCAGGGTGGTCTCAAGCGAGGTCTCCAAAGTGGAGAAGGAGAGCTCGACCGGGTCCCCGGGTAAGACACCCAGGACATCTCCCAGCGCTACACCCCCGACAATGCCTGAGTTGGGAAGGCCGCCCGACGCACTCAGGAAGCCGTGGAGCTGGGTTCCCTGACGAAAGGCTCGCAGCTCAGTGGCATAGGCTCCGCCATTGGCTCGGATCGAAACGCTGAGAGAAGCGACATCCTCGGCGATCTCCACTCCGGTCGCGTCTTGCACCACGGCCACCTGGTCCTCTGTGATAGGAGTAGTGAACACAGCTGAAGCATCCTCGAGGTTCACCTCGTTGAACTGGCGGTCCATCAGGACCACAACCGTGTCGATCATCCCCCACGACGCAAGAATCAGCACCAGAGCCAGCACTACTCCTATGACCGTCGACAGGCTGCGGCGCTTGTCCCGCCCCACGCCCCGTAAGACCATCCTCCACCGCACGGGGGCGCGGCGTAAGGGCGGAAGTAGATGTTCGAAAAGGCTTGGCCGGCCGTCGGGCAGCGGTACTTCGCCTCGCATGGCCTCGGCGGGGCTCGTTCGAAATGCCGCCCGGGCCGGCAGCCACGCAGACACCAACCCTGTTATAAGTCCGAAGGCCAGGCCCCCGACGACCGTGATGAGATGGACCTCCCGCACCGTGTCCGGGATCCCCAGCTCGGCCGTGTAGACGCCAGTGAGAGCAAATCCGATAGACGCGCCCAAGACTGTGCCGGCGACGGCCCCGATGATTCCCAGGATGATGCCATAGGAAAGATAGTGACGGCTGAGCGAGCGTCGGGTCACGCCTGAGGCACGCAGCGTTCCGATCTGGGCTCGCTGCGCATAGACGATCCGGGTGAGGAGGATGAAGGCGGCCATGCCGGCCGCGACCAAGAAGAGAACGGGAAAAGCGATTGCCAGCTGCTGGAAGCCGTCGACATCCAGCTGGAGCACTGCGTTGGAGGGTTGGTCCGCCTGGGTTTCAACGTCGGTCGCACCGGCGGCGCGAGCCGCGTCGGAGACCCGTTGATCCGTCGCTTCCGTATCGGCGTCGGCTCCGTAGAGGACGAGCGTCTGCTCCGCGACCGCATTGGCCGGGAACGGCTTCAGCAACTCCTCGGATACGAAGATGACGCCGAAGGTTCCCGGAGCTGTGAAGATCTCTTGCCGGCTACGAGCAGGCCACAGGTACTCGGCCGAGACTGCAATACCGATCACCTCCACCTCGACGAAGTCAGTACCCGCAAATACCTCGATCGTCTCGCCGACCGACAGCTCGAAGTCGTCCGCCATGTGGGTCTCGACGACGACGCCGTCCGGACGCTCCGAGTCGAGGTACGTACCCTCGGTGACGTCGATCTGGTTAATCGTCGGTTGGCTATCGGGAGGCATACCGATCGCCCGGCCCCCGAGGATGCCGTCCACCACTCGGAAAGGCAGGTCGGCCTGGCGCCGTTCCTCGACGCTTGCTACCCCTTCGAGGCCCGCCGCCGTCGCTGCCAAGTTTTCCTCGGCGCCGGTGACCGTCATGTCCGCGAACGCCAGGCGGTCATAGGTCCCGTTGTAGGAGGACTCGAGGTTGAGGTAGGCGCTGTAGCTCGCCGCGAACATCATCACACCGAGAGCGATCGTCAGGCCGACCGCCAAGAACTGCCAGCGGCGTTGCCGGAAGTCCCTTCGTCGCTTGACCGAAAGTGTGCTCACCAGTCGAGGTGCTCGGGCAGCACAGGTGCCGGGTTGGGCGAATCGTCGATGATCTCGCCGTCCCTCAGCCGGATAACCCGGTCGGCCATGCGGGCGATCTCCGTGTTGTGTGTGACAAGGAAGACGCTGCGGTCTTCTCCCTCAGTCGTGGACCGCAAGAGGCCAAGAATCTGTTTCCCAGTGGCAACGTCGAGGGCACCGGTCGGCTCGTCACAGAGCAGCAAGGGGGGATCCTTCACCAATCCTCGCGCGATCGAGACACGCTGTTGCTCACCTCCAGACATCTGCGCCGGGAAGTGGTCGAGGCGATCGCCCAGGCCCACGTCACTGAGCACCGACTCGGTGCGAGCAGCGGGGCCTTCTCCTGTCAGCTCCGCGACGAGCTCCACGTTCTCCCGGGCGGTCAGCGTCGGAACCAGGTTGTAAAACTGAAAAACGAACCCTACGGAGTCCAGCCGATACTGTGTCCGGCCCGACTCGTCCAGGTCACCGAGCGACACCCCGATCGCCTCTATGTCGCCTGAAGTCGGAGATTCCAGAGCCCCTACCTGGTTGAGAAGAGTGGTCTTGCCGGATCCCGACGGCCCCAAAAGAACCACGAATTCGCCCTTTGGAACCTCGAAGGTCGCACTCCGAAGAGCGTGCACCTCGCTGTCCCCTTCCCCGTAGGTCTTGCTCAGACCGCTCGACTTGACCGCAGGTATCGACATAGCTACTCCCAGAGTGAAACGCCGGAAACCTACCCTCTACCCCTTCCCGGGCAAAGGCGAGTCACGTACGAAACCCGCTCTGTTCGGGCCGACAATTCGCTTTGTGGTCGGAACCTCCCTGAGGAAGGAGCGCCCTAGTGTCGAGGTCGGCTCACCGAGACCTCATCGAGCCAGTCGGCCACATAGGTCGCGGGTTCCTCCCAGCCCGGCTCCAACATCAAGTCGTGGCCAAAGCCGGTGAATATCACTGCGCTGGTTCCGTAAGGGCGCGCGGTCGCTTCCTGTTCTTCGATCGTGAAGAGATGGTCTTCATCACCTGCGATCACCAGGACTGGGAACCGCCGAGTTCGACAGGCGTCCCCGCAAGCGCTACGACGATACGGAGCTGCTGCTGGCCGAGATCCTGGAAAACGGATTCGACAGCAAGCTAGGTCGTGCTGCTCTGCAGCGCATCAACAACATGCACGGCCGGTTCCCGATCGCCAACAGGGATTTCATATACGTACTGACGACGTTCGTGTTCGAGCCGATTCGCTGGATCGAGCGTTTCGGCTGGCGCGCGCTGACTGAAAACGAAAAGCGGGCGATATTCAACTATTACCGCGAGCTCGGACGGCGCATGAACATCGCCGATATCCCCGAGGACTTTGCCGCGCTCGAGCGATACAACCGCGAATTCGAGCGTAACCGTTTTCGCTTTGCGGAAACCAACGGCCATATTGGCGGGATCACACGGGATCTCCTCCTGAGCTTTTACGTGCCCTGGTTCTTGATTCCGATAACACGACCCTTCGCGCATGCGCTTATGGACGAACCCCTGCTCAAGGCGATGGGATTCGCGGAGCCCCCGGCCCTCGTGCGGCAGATGATGACAGGTGCCCTAAAGCTGCGCGGCCGGCTCATCAGATGGTTACCCGAACGCCGCCAGCCCCGCCTGTTAACCAAGGTGAGACGGCCCACCTATCCAGAAGGCTATGAAATCGAAGAGCTCGGGACTTTCAACAAATGAGCGCCAGCCATCGAGATCAATATCGCGTCGAACCTCGCTAGGGATCGGCAGCGGCGTCGGCTGTGTCGGCGGATCGCAACGGAACGAGTCCTATACCCATCCGGGCGCGTTGGGGGCCAGACTTACACGGTGGGGAGGGCTGCATCCACGCGCAGCGAACCGAGGAAAAAGGTGACGTGTAGGGTCACCGCGAGTCCTTATGACTGATTGGGCAGCAAGGGCATGAAAATCACCCAGGAGTTCGAGGTCCAACGCGGCATCGACGAGGTATGGGACTTCTTCCAGGACGTGCCCGCTGTCTCTCAGTGCCTGCCCGGGGCGGAGCTGACCGAGGATAGGAGCAACGGCACCTTCGCTGGCAAGGTCTCGGTGAAGATGGGTCCGATGACGGCCTCGTTCGAGGGCGACGCCAAGGTCTCGCCGGACGAGGCCTCGAGGTCGGTGCACATGGAAGGCCAAGGCGTCGACCGGCGGGGAGGCAGCCGCGGCCAGATGACGGCCGACTACCGCCTGGTGGCCACTGACGGCGGCGCCACCGGGGTGACTGTTGACGCCGACATCACCCTCTACGGGGCCGCCGCCCAGTTCGGGAGGACCGGGCTCATCAGGGAGATGTCCAGCCTGCTGATCCAGGAGTTCATCGACTGCTTGGAGGCGAAGCTCGGTGCCGGGACTGAGGCCGAGGCCGACGCCATCGCAGCCGGACAGGTGAGGGGGTTCTCGCTTTTCTTCTCCAGTCTCGCTGCCGCTCTCGCCCGCTTCTTCAAGCGTCTGTTCGGCACGCAGTAGGCACCTTCCCTCAGTTCACGAGAGGGTGGCCGAGGACGAAGGCTGAGGTCAGAACGGGTTCCCATCACCCGTGCCAGATTCGATCATCTCCTGGATTTTCAGCTTCCAGACGTCACCAGGCCATAGGTCCTTGACGTCACGCCATACCTGGAGCCCGACTCCTTCAAGCTGGGCCTGAAGACGATCGACTCTTTCTGAGTCCTCACGGACGTACGCCAAGAAGACCTGTCCACCTGTCACCGTCTCCAGAGTGTACGAACAGCTATCGGCATAAGGCGCATGGCTCGGTTAACTGACGCAACCGACTCGCCGCCTCCAAAGAAACCTCTCACCGGCATTCGTAGTAGCCCTGCAAAACTTCTCCGACAACCCTGATGTCCTCACCCTCGTGATCGTCGCCGGCATGGTCGGACTGGTCATCCTCATGCCCCTGGCAGCACAAATCGGCAAGAGACAGGCAGACGCCCCCCTCTTGAGCGGCCAATAACCGGCAACATTGGTGGGGCCCCCAACGACCATCTCAGGTAGCGCATATGTGCCGATATGGGCTGCCAGAACTGCCTATCCGCGGTTCGTGATCGAAGCTCGATGTGTGCCGCTCTCCAGCGGTTACCCAATCTGCACGGCCGTTCAGCTGGAGCCGGCAAGAATCACATTGTCGAGGAAGTCCACGACCTCAGTCACCAGCTGGTTACCGGCCGTTAACTCGAAGTCGTTGTGATCCGCGCCCTCGATCATCA
>JBHICV010000118.1:0-7882 GCA_046759765.1 Acidimicrobiia bacterium | reverse complement strand
AGCCCCGATGCTTGATCCCTTCGGCCAGGTTGTCCTGCAGCCGCTCGATGAAACGAGACCTCGTTTGGGGTGACTTGAGGTATATCTCGCCGGATGGAGTCACCCGAAGGTATTCGGCCATTAGGAGACCTCCTATCGGCGGAGAGCGTGGTCGGCGGGAATCCGCCAACTAAGGAGCTTACCGCCCGCCGGGCCGGTCTCCTGAGTGTCAGCGAGCCGCACATTATGATGGAGGTATACGCGGGAGCTCGGTGAGACCGGGCTGAGAGGGAGGCTCGAAGCCTCCGACCGCCAGAACCTGCTCCGGATAATGCCGGCGTAGGGAGGCTCGTCGCTCCGGCTCCCCACGAGAGATGGGAGTCAGTGTGTCCCGGAGAGCTCTCCTTGTTGCAGTCCTCGTCGCCCTCATCGCAGTTTCATGCGCGGGTGAGAGCACCACGACCGAACCACCGGTTACAACGCCATCGCCCGTCACCACTGACTCACCGGCAACTCCCGGCACCACTGAACCACCGCCGACGAGCCCCGCCGATGTAGTCGACCCGGAACTCACTCTCCTCACGCACGACTCCTTCGCGGTCTCCGAGAACGTGCTCGACACGTTCACGGTCGAAACGGGCATCGAAGTCAGCATCCTGAGGGGCGGGGACGCAGGGACGATGGTCAACCAGGCGATCCTGACCAAGGACAACCCGCTGGCGGATGTCCTCTTCGGAGTGGATAACACCTTCGTATCTCGAGCGCTCGAGGAGGGAATCTTCGAGCCGTACCGTCCGGTCGGACTGGAGTTCGTGCCTGAAGCCCTGCAGCTCGATCCCGAGGGACGGGTCACGCCGATCGACTTCGGGGACGTCTGCCTCAACTACGAGAAAGCGGCCTTCGCCAAAATCGGTCTTCCCGTGCCGACCGCGCTCCGGGACCTGGCCCGCCCGGAGTACCAGGGCCTTTTGGTAGTCGAGAACCCCGCCACGTCTTCTCCAGGGCTCGCCTTTCTGATGGCCACTGTCGGCACCTTTGGAGAGACCGGCACCTATACGTGGCTCGACTTCTGGCAAGACCTGAAGGCGAACGATGTGCTCGTTACCTCCGGATGGGAAGAGGCATACTTCACGGCGTTCAGCAAGTGGGGCGGCGACAGACCCCTTGTCGTCTCCTACGCATCCTCGCCGCCGTTCGAGGTCGAGGACCCCCTGGCTGAGGCCCCTACCGGTGTGATTGAGGCGGGCTGCTTCCGCCAGATCGAGTTCGCCGGGATCCTCGTCGGGACGGAGCGTAGGGCCGGAGCGGAGCTGTTCATGGACTTCCTCCTCACTCTGAGGTTCCAGGAGGACATCCCCCTCAACATGTTCGTGTTCCCGGCCCATGAGCGGGCCAAATTGCCCGCGGAGTGGGTACAGCACACCGTGGTCCCTTCGGAACCGGTGACGCTCGACCCCCACACGATCGATGAGAATCGCGAGATCTGGATCGAGGCATGGACCGACGTGGTGTTGCCGTAGGGGCGCAGCCGACGGTGGGACGCGGGGGACGGACGCTGATCGCGGTCGTTCCTACGGTCTTCCTCGGCTATTTCTTCCTTTACCCGCTGATATCGATCCTGACGACGAGCTTCACCACCGACGGCAGCCTGGATCTGTCGGCCTTCGGTGACGTCCTGACCCGGCCCACGCTTCGCGGAACGGCGTTTTTCACCATCTGGCAGGCGACAGTCTCCACGCTGCTGACGGTTCTGGCCGGGCTTCCGGCCGCCTACGTATTCGCCCGCTTTCGCTTCCGGGGGCGCAGCCTCTTCCGGGCCGCGGTCACCATCCCCTTTGTCCTTCCCACCGTGGTAGTGGGGACGGCCTTCCTGGCGTTGATCGGTCCGAACGGTGCCCTCGGCGTCGACCTGAGCCGAACAATCTGGGCGATTTTGGCGGCCCACGTTTTCTACAACTACGCCATCGTTGTCCGGACCGTCGGGACGTTGTGGGAGCAGCTCGATCCCCGTCTCGAAGAAGCGGCTCGAGCGTTGGGAGCGAGCCGCTGGCAGACCTTCAAGGAGGTTTCCCTCCCCTTGCTCCGGCCGGCCATCGCGGCAGCCTCTTCCCTTGTGTTCCTTTTCACCTTCACGTCGTTTGGCGTGATCCTGATTTTGGGTGGCCTCGAGTTCCGCACTCTGGAGGTCGAGATCTGGCGACAGACGACTTCATTCCTGAATCTCGATGTGGCTGCCGCGCTGGCCGTCCTTCAGCTCGTGGGAGTGGCCGGAATCCTCGTTGCCTATGCCCGGTATCAACAACGGAGGGCCATCGAGCAGCCGCTAAAGCCGCCCGGGCTGACCGCGCGCGCGCCGACGACGCTTACCGAACGCGGCCTGGTGGCGGCCACGCTCGGAGGAACGGCAGTCCTGCTGGGCGCGCCGATCGCGGTTTTGGTGGGACGCTCATTCCGGACACCAGTCGGCTGGGGACTCGATCACTATGGATCTCTTGCCGAGGGTGGCGCCTCGGCGCTGTTTGTAACCCCCACTGAAGCAATTAGCAACAGCTTGGCCTTTGGCACCGTCGCCACCGTGTTGGCTGTGACGGTTGGGCTCATGGCCGCAGCCGTCGTTGCCTACCGAAAGGGCCGTCTCTCCCGGGGATTCGACACGTTCCTGATGCTCCCTCTGGGCACGTCCGCGGTGACAATCGGCTTTGGATTCCTCATCGCCCTCGACCAGCCGATAGACCTGCGAGCGTCGGCTTGGCTGATACCGATCGCCCACGCTCTAGTCGCCATCCCGCTCGTGGTGAGAACCGCCGTTCCGGTGATGCGCTCGGTGCAGACTCGCTTGCGAGAGGCGGCGGCGGTGCTGGGCGCTTCTCCAGCTCAGGCGTGGCGCGAGGTTGACCTGCCGCTCATCGGGCGGGCCGCCGCGGTCGGCGCCGGCTTCGCGCTGGCCGTGTCGCTGGGCGAGTTCGGCGCCACGTCATTCATTGTCCGACCCGACAGCCCCACTCTCCCGATTGCGATCTTCCGCCTTCTGAGCCAGCCAGGTGCGGCCAATTTCGGCCAGGCAATGGCCATGAGCACCTTTCTCGTGATCCTGACCGGAGCCGCGATTCTGATCATCGACAGGTACCGAGTGGGATCGGAGTTCTGATGCTCGAGGTACGAGAGCTATCTTTGTCGGTGGCCGGTGAAACTCTGCTCACCGACATCAGTTTCGAAGTCGGCGACGGCGAGGTCCTGTCGGTGCTCGGTCCCAGTGGATCGGGTAAGACAACGTTGCTGCGGGCAATCGCCGGGCTCCAGCCCATCGCCAACGGCGACGTCACGTGGGACGGACATTCGGTGATCGACCTTCCCACTCACAAGCGCGGGTTCGGGTTGATGTTCCAGGACTACGCCCTCTTCCCCCATCGGACGGTCAGTGAGAACGTGGCGTTCGGCCTGCGGATGCAGAAGCATCCCGATATCGCAACACGGGTCGCCGAAGTTCTCGAGATGGTGGGCATGGCGGGATTCGAGAAACGCGGAGTAGGGAGCTTATCCGGAGGAGAGCAGCAGCGGGTGGCCCTAGCCAGAACTCTGGCACCGCAGCCCGTCATGCTGATGCTGGACGAGCCTCTCGGAGCGCTCGACCGAGCACTTCGTGAACAGCTCGCCACCGAGCTGCGCCAGCTGCTGTCACAGGTCGGCGTCACCGCCCTCTACGTCACCCACGACCAGGAGGAGGCGTTCGCTCTCGGTCACCGAATAATGGTTCTCAGGCGGGGTCGGATCGTTCAGTCGGGCACACCTGAGCAGATCTGGACAGATCCCGGAAGTGAGTGGGTCGCCACCTTCTTGGGTCAGACCACCTGGATCGACGCGGACGTCCGAGACGGCGGCGCGACGACATCGTGGGGCCGATTCCCCGTGCCCGATATCGCCGACGGCAGGCACCGTCTCCTGGTGCGGCCGGGGGCCTTACGGTTTCAATCCGATGGGCCGCTGGTCGGGGAGGTCATCGACTTCCGATTCCTGGCAGGACGCTGGCAGGTGACGGTCGACCTGGGCGGACCAACTCCTGTGACAGTCGAGACCCAGAGCCCACCGAAGGACGGCCGGGTGCGGCTCAATATCGATCCGGAGCAGGTCACCACTGTTCGTTAAGGTTGCCCTCCTTTGAAGGAGGGACCGTGGACAACCAGCCGATTCCCCATCGCCAGATGGCGGTCGACACGTTCAACGGAGCTTGGAAGTTGATTGATACCCAGGACCGGACGGCCGAACAGACCGAGGAGATGATCCACATGTCCATGCCTCCGCTTGGCATTGGCAGCAAGTGGAGCACCACACGCCCACGAACCTCTCGGTCGGTGCGTGGCAGCTGGCCCGCGTCTACGCCCTTGCGGGCTTACCGGAGCGAGCGCGCCACTACGGCCAGCAGAGTCTGGACCTGGCTCGCGACAACGACCTCGGACCGTTCTACGTCGGCTACGGCTTCGAGGCGCTCGCTCGAGCAGAGGCCGGCGCCGGGAATGACGATCTCAAGAAGCGTTACACGGAGGCCGCCCGCAGGGAGGCCGCCGATGTCGGCTCCGAGGAATACAGGAAGCCGCTTCTGGACGACCTGGCGACGATCTAGCTATTCCCTGTAGGTCTCCAAGGCCTCGGCCAAGCCGGCAGGGATGCGCAGAGGTCGCCCTGCGAGGTCGGTAACAGCCCCGGTGAGCTCCGCTTCCACGATCGGCTCACCATTGCGAAGAATGCGCTGGCTCCAGCGCGAAGTGATCCGCTTTACGTCGACAATGGTTTCCACCACTAGTTCGTCACCGAGTTCGGCGGCGGCTAGGAACCGGGCGCTGACCTCCGAAACAACGATGTGCCGATCCATTTCCGCGAGCTTGTCCATCCCCCAACCGATTTCGTCGAGCAGCTCGATGCGAGCCGTCTCGCAGTAGGTGAAGTAGACCGCATGGTTGACATGGTCGTACGGGTCGAGCTCCGCGAATCGAACCTTGACCCGGAATCGGTGAGGCATGGATCGGGAGAGTAGCCCTGGGGCTAACGTGCAGCTCAGTGTCGGACCGGCCCGCGATAGCCGCGGTTCTGAACGAAACCGAGAAGGCTTTGAAGCAATCGGAGGGGGCCGACCTCAAGGCTTTCTGGAACGCGGTCGGAGTCGTCAAGCGCGACCCTGAGCTCGTCCAACGCCACGCGGATCAGATAGGCGTGATCGACAAGCTCATCTTTGAGCGTTGGGAGCCGCTGGTCAGGGTGGGTGCGTCACTGGGCACCGTCCTGGCCGTGGTAGGAACAGCAGCCGGGCTGGGGCTCGTCGCCGCGGGCTACTACCTGACGGATCCATGGAATGGTGTGGCGATCCTGGCCGGCGTGGGTGTCCTCCTGGGAACGACCCACGGGTTGGGGCATGTGGTCGTCGGAGGCCTGGTCGGGATCCGGTTCATCTCGTGGTTTGTCGCTTCGATCCGCAGTCCCCAGCCGGGGCTGAAAACTGACAAGGCCTCTTACGTTCGCACCGCCGCTCGACCGAGGGCTTGGATGCATGCCGCCGGAGCCATCGTTACGAAGCTGGTGCCCTTTTTGATGCTGGGTCCCGCGCTGGCCTCCGGAGCGCCTTCCTGGACGTGGATCGTCCTACTGGTGATCGGCTTCGGTCAGTTCGTTAGCGACGCCGTCTGGTCAACCAAGACCTCCGATTGGATGCGATACAGCCGGGAGATGGCAATCGCACGGGAGCTGGAGAGTTAACCCGCTTCGCCGGCCATCAGGTGCTGCCTAAAGAACTCCACCACCCTCGGCCCGGCCGGGGCGAACTTGTCAATCGACGAGTGATCTCCCTCGGGCAGAATCAACAGCTCCGCGTCGAGGGCAGCCTCTCCCAGGAGTCGACTGTGCCGGACCGGCACCATATCGTCGGCTTCACCGTGGATCAGCAATATGGGCGCTCGAATCAATGGGATCCGCTCGGTCGGGATCATCTCCTCCGTGCGATAACCGGTCCGCCGTGACACGTAGCGCATGAAGGCCTCCTGGGTGCCTTGTGGCAGCCAGCCCCATCGGATGAGTCTGGGATCGGCGACGGCTGCCGCGGCGACGACGGCTCCAACGTACCGCCGACGGGAGGCAGCGAGGATGGCAGCGCTTCCGCCGGCTGAGTGACCAAGCACCCCAAGGGTGGTGACTCGCGGGTCAGACCGCAGCCAATCCAACCCCGCCTCGATGTCCTCCGAGAACTGAAGCGCGCCGGTGAACTCATCCGGCTCGCTGAATCCGTGTCCTCGCCCATCGATGAACAGCACATGAAACCCGGCCGTCCGTAGTGGCCCGGCCATCGGGAGCATCCAGCCCGAGTTTGCCGTCCAACCGTGCATCACCACCACCGCCGGGCCTGTCTGCTGCGAGGGAATGAACCAGGCATGAACCCTGGTGCCGGTCGGGCTGCGTAGCCAGATCTGCTCATGAGGGAGATCGAGATCGTCGGGAGTGGCCGCAACCGGCAGCAGTGGCGGCTTGAGCTTCTTGGTGGCCAGACGCGGCAAGGAGGCTATCCCCACTACGAGACCTCCGATCAGGGCCGCGCCAGTCAGTAATCGAGCGCGCATGTAGTGAAAGTTAGCTCTAGCCCGAGCCAATCAGGCCGGCGAGCCCTCCCGCTACGCTGCCGGACATGCGGGCGTGGCTCCTTCATGACACGGCTGGCATCGACTCGTTCGATCTCAGCGAGATCGAGGCTCCGGACCCGAGTCCGGGTGAGGTCCGCGTCGAGCTTCGCACTTCTGCCTTGAACCACCTCGACGTCTGGGTCTCCATGGGGCTTCCCGCGCCCAAGTCCTTCCCTCACATCGCGGGAGGAGATGGCGCCGGTGTGGTCGAGTCCGTTGGCGACGGTGTTTCCGATATAGCCCCCGGCGAAGACGTGATAATCAATCCGTCGATCGGGTGCGGAGTCTGTGATGCCTGCCTCGCCGGAGATACCCCTTTCTGCATCCGCTATCAGGTTCTGGGTGAAAACCGCTGGGGTACCTTGGCCGACTACGTAGTGCTGCCGGCCCGAAACGTGACTGCCAAGCCCGAAAGATTGAGTTGGGACGAAGCGGGTGCTTATGCACTGGCTTACGGCACGGCCTACCGCATGCTTCGAAAAGCGGGGTTAGAGGCAGGCGACCGGCTGCTCATCGCCGGTATCGGAGGTGGGGTGGCGGCAGCCGGTCTGGCGCTCGGTGTGGCTCTGGGCGCAAAAGTATTTGTCACGTCTCGCGACCCGCAGAAGATCAGCCGGGCGCTCGAACTCGGAGCCGCAGCAGGATACGAGTCGAGTAGCGAGTTCTCGAAATCGATCAAGGAAGACGTCAGTGGTGTGGACGTAGTGCTCGACAATGTCGGACCGGCTACGTTCGATCAGTCTTTTCGATCGCTGGTTCGGGGAGGTCGGCTGCTTGTGTCCGGCGGGACCTCGGGTACTGAGGTGACGATCAAGGTCCCCTATCTGTTCTTCCGACAGATAGAGGTCATCGGATCCAGCATGTTCGACCACCGCGAGTTCGATGAGGTCACCGAACTCGTCACCCGCGGTCAGGTGCCGGTCTTGGTCGACTCCACCTACGAGTTCGAAGAGCTGCCGAAGGCGCTGGCTCGGATGGATGCGGGAGAGCAGTTCGGGAAGCTCGTCGTTCGTCACTGACGTAGAATCCGTTCCGACCGCGCCACAACGGCGTGGTCTCGTGTCGCCGGGAGTAACCTCGGCAACGCCCGCGGGGGCGTGGTGAAGTCAGGAGTTCACGCCGGCCTGTCAAGCCGGAGGTCGCGGGTTCAAATCCCGTCGTCCCCGCTCTGGTCAGGTAGCTCAGTCGGTAGAGCGCTGGTCTGAAAAACCAGAGGTCGGCAGTTCGATTCTGCCCCTGACCAC
>JBHICV010000117.1:0-7946 GCA_046759765.1 Acidimicrobiia bacterium | reverse complement strand
CCTACAAGCTACGGAACACAACCCCGCAGCACCCCTAAGACCTATCAGGCACTTCAGAGTTCGCCGTAAACGACACTGAACCGTGTTGAAGGATCGGTGAAGTGAGTGACAAGGTCGTTGGTTTCGAACTGATCAATCGATCCAATGAGGGGAAGCTCCCGAAGCTTGTCATCTCGGATTGCCTTTTGGCATGCGGAAGCGAACCGGGCAGCGTTTATCACCTGATACGGCCGGACGGCGTCAGCAATCTCGACTTGAAAGGGGCCCGCTGAAGGGTCGATGGGGTCGGAGACTTCCAGCGCGTTATGTCGGGCAGCGAGAGCCTCGTAGGCCCTTACGAGGGCTGTCTCCCGGGTTGGATAGTCGTCGGCACTGACAGCGGCCTGGACATGCTGTGCAAGGTCGC
The DNA here is from genome assembly GCA_046759765.1 of Acidimicrobiia bacterium. Taxonomy (GTDB): domain Bacteria; phylum Actinomycetota; class Acidimicrobiia; order Spongiisociales; family CAZKJJ01; genus JBHICV01. The sequence continues at coordinate 7,540 of JBHICV010000117.1, read as the reverse complement.
GGCTCGCCTCCACTTGATTAAAGGCAGAGACCATCCACTTCCCATATGGGGCGTAGCACCGCTCTTGTAAGAGACACAGTCGAATCAGATTCTCGACTTGCCTGGCCGCCAGGATTCGGGATCCGAGTTCGTCTCCCACCTCCGCGGTACGACCGACCAGTGGCTCCACTTCGGCGAGGAGATGCCACTGGCAAGCCATCAACCACAGCCAAACATCGTCTGGATACCAGGAGAGCAGCTGCCGTACCGCGGTTAGCTCACCTAGGTCATCCCGGAACACTTTCCCGCTCGTGACCTCCAACAGCAGCTGTTGAGGTGTAGCCAACCTTTGGGCAGTTGTGATCGACTCCCGCGGATCGAATCCGAGATACGACTCGAACCACGCTCCAACCGTGGCCACTTCGACATGATGTTCGACCCGGCCCGTCTGCCATCTGGGATATCGGACCGGCCGACCCTGGAATTCGTCCGGCAAGCCAGTGCCGATAACAGAACGAGCCCTCTCAACGTCCTCCGAACCCACGAACACGTTCAGTCGAGGACCCCAGCTGTGATCGGTGGACCGCTCCGTATCCAAGCCGAGAACCTCCGAACCCTCCCCGAGCAGTGCCGCCGCGTGCGGTATCCCAGTCAGTAGCTGCTCGACGACAGTCATGTAGAAGTGCCGTGCCAGCTCCAGTCCACCAACAGACTCGGTCATTCTGGATGACGCTAACCCGGAAACTCGGAGTCACCCCGAACAACTGATCTCGCGTAATAACGCACACCTCGCCGACCGCTCTGGATCGGCACTTCTCGCGCACCCCGGCCGAGGTGGAGCCGCCAGTCAGAGACCCGCTCGAGATTGCCGGATATCGCGCGGGTTGGTGAAGTGGCGCGGCGGGTTCGGGACTGTTGATATGTGCGCTGATCGTGGCCGGGGCGAATCGCCACTCGGTCATCGATGCGCTCTGTGATGGCGTCCGCCTGATCACATTCTGATCGCATGCTCCCCAGGATCAGTCGGGACCGGTGGGTGCGCGCCGGGACGACGATCCCGGGAATCCGCAACAGCTACCGGCAGAAAGGGACCGGGCAGGACACGCAGGAACGACGCCAACAGGACTGAAAAACCGAAGGTCGGCAGTTCGATCCTGCCCTTGACCACGGTCATTAGACCTGGCTACGCGCCAAGCCTCGACGCTCATCACCAGCATGGCGCGCCATAGTCTGGAGATGAGGAGCCGGACGACCCCGTGGCGCTCAACACTGCGGGCTGCGCTTCGCACAGTCGTCGGCCAGCGTCCGCGCGGCAAGTCCCCGCTCCCTTCGCGACTCATTTGGCCCTGGCGTTCTCACCACACCGCGCTGACAATGGTGGGTGAGCCGGGCAATTACGACGACGGGGAGGGCATACCGTGGAAGAGTCCCAAACCAGGAGAAGGATCGGGACGTATCTTGGAATGACGCTGATGATGGTGGTGCTGGCCATTGCATGCGGCGACCAGGACGAGCCGGCCGTGCGCGAAGAGCCCGGAGCCCGGGTGCAGCTGGTCCCGCCCCGTCACGAGAGCGACACCTCAGTGGAGGAGGCGCTGCTCAACCGGCGATCGGTCCGGGAATACACGGGTGACGCGCTCACCCTGGCGGAGGTGTCACAGCTGCTGTGGGCAGCGCAGGGTACCAACGATCCCGAGGGCTTCAGGACGGCTCCTTCGGCGGGAGCGCTCTACCCGTTGGAGGTCTACGTCGTCGTCGGCGACGTGACTGGCCTGGCACCGGGCGTGTACCGGTACTTACCGGACGACCACGAGATGGTGGGGGTCGCTCCGGAGGATCGCCGGGACGAGCTGGCGAAGGCCGCCGTCGACCAGGAGTGGGTGGAGGAAGCGGCCATAGATCTGGTGTTCACCGCGGTTCCCGAGCGAACGACCTCGAAGTACGGAGACCGCGGCGTCCGCTACGTCTGGATGGAGGTCGGCCACGCCGCGCAGAACGTCTACCTGCAGGCCGGAACCATGGGGCTCGGCGTCACTGTCATCGGGGCCTTCGACGACGACCGGGTGCACGAGATCGTTGCCGCCTCGGCCGAAGAACAGCCGCTGTACGTCATCTCGGTGGGGCGGAAGGCGTAGTCAGTGCGGCTTGCCCGGAGGCGGATGTCCGTCAGGAACTACCTGCTCGCGTACCTGGGGGCGCTGATCGTCATCGCGATCCATGCCCACGGCGTCGGCGATGTCCTGCCCCAGACGCTGATCGCCGCCACGACCGCTTGCGTGCTGGACGTCCCGCTGCGCTCAGCGATCACCGGCGTCCGGAGGTTCCCCAAAGGCGCTCTAATCTCGGGCCTCATCGTCGCGCTCCTCCTGCCCGAAGGCCAGCCGTGGTACGTACCGCTGGCAGCGGCTGCGATCGCGATCGGCTCCAAGCACCTGGTGAGATGGCGGGGCCGCCACGTCTTCAACCCGGCAGCAGCTGGGATCGCCGTGTCGATACTCCTCTTCTCCGGCCCTCTCCAGTACGACCACGCCGGCTACCTGGAGGCTGGACCGAGGATCCTCTACGCCGAAGAGTACCTGCGCATGGAGCGTTGGTCCTTCCTGCTCGAGGGCGGCCATGGCTGGACGGGATCGACGTCGGCGCTCGCCGTCGTGCTCCTGGGCGCCGTCTTGGTGCACAGAGTGCGCCGGGTCGAGCTGGTCACCAGCTATCTGGTCACCTTCGTCGTGCTCTTCGCCGCTTACGCGCTTGTCACCGGCGACGACCTGATGACGAGGCTGGTCCTCGAGGTGTTCGCGACCGGTGTCCTCTTCCTCGCGTTCATCATGCTCACCGACCCCTCTACATCGCCCAGAACCGTCCGCGGCCGAGTCGTCTACGGCGGATTCACCGCGCTGCTCTCGTTCCTGTTCCGCCTGGTGGTCAGCCCGGTTCTGTTCCTGGTGGTCGCCCTCCTCACGGCCAATCTCGTCCTGACCATCCAGCGGGAGCGAGCGCGGCGAGCGGCATCCCCGGTGGCAGCCGCACCGTGACGGATGCTGCCTGGCGCAGACATCCAGGAAGCTCGCAGGGCTGAGCCGGCTTGACCGGCTGAGCGTGAAATCCGCTCCGAGTGCCGGTTCACGAGCGGGTCCACAGTCCGCGAACGGCGGGGCGACGGTGTGTTATGTGCGGGTTCTCGTTAGCTGTTCGCCGGGAACTCCTGGGGCGTAGGGTTGTGGTGTGGAGTTCCGGGTGTTGGGCCCGCTTGAGGTGTCCGACGGGGACACACGGGTCACCTTGGGGAGACCGCAGCAGCGGACGGTGCTGGCGATCTTGTTGGTTCACGCCAACGAGGTGGTTTCGACTGATTTTCTGATCGAGGAGCTGTGGGGTGGGGATCCGCCTTTGGCGTCTCGGAAGTCGCTGCAGTCGCATGTCGCCAGTCTGCGCAGGGTGCTGAATGTTGATGGTGAGCTGTTGCGGGCTCAGCCTCCCGGCTATGTCTTGTCGGTCGAGACCGAGCAGGTCGATGCGCTGCAGTTCGAGAGGCTGATTCGCGATGCGAGTTCGAAGTTGGGTGCTGATCCTCAGCGGGCTCGAGAAGAGCTGTCTGAAGGACTTGGACTGTGGCGGGGCGCTCCGTTGGCTGATGTTACGGATGAACCGCCGACGCTCCGTGCCGAGGTGGCCAGGTTGGAGGAGTTGCGGTTGGTGGCGTGGGAGCGCCGAATCGAGGCGGAGCTGGCTCTGGGTGACCACGTAGAAGTGGTTGGGGAGCTGGAACATCTCACGGAGCAGTACCCGCTGCGGGAGGGACTGTGGGCTCGGCTGATGTTGGCGCTGTACCGCTCCGGACGCCAGGCAGAGGCGTTAGGGGCGTATCAGAAGGCCCGTCGGCTGTTGGGCAAGGAGCTGGGAATCGAACCCTCCGGTGAGCTGCAACGTCTGGAAGAGCAGGTACTGCTTCAAGATTCCGACCTCACGTGGACGCATCCCGCTCCCAGTCCGAAGGAGGGGACGGAGGCGCTTCCCGAAGGTTCGGTTACGTTCTTGTTCACTGATATCGAGGGGTCGACCCGTCTGTGGGAGGACCATCCTAAGACGATGAGGGAGGCTCTCGCTCGGCACGATGAAGTCCTCCGACAGGCTATCGAGCGCCGCAGCGGCTATGTGTTCTCCACTGCGGGTGACGCTTTCTCTGCCGCCTTTCAGTCTCCGGAGGATGCGTTTTCAGCAGCCATTGAGGCTCAGGCAGGGTTGGCTGCTGAGCGCTGGGGATCTGTCGAGCTTCGTGTGCGCATGTCTCTTCACACCGGGGTGGCGGAGGAACGCGGCGGCGACTACTTCGGTCCGACTCTTAACCGTGCGGCTCGTCTGCTGTCGGCTGGGCATGGCGGTCAGGTGCTGGTGTCTCAAGCGACCGAATTTCTGATCCGGGAGTCTCTGCCTTCCGGCACTGGCCTGCTGGATTTGGGTGTGCACCGGCTGCGTGATCTCTCCCAGCCGCTGCAGGTCTACCAGCTGGTGCACGAGCAGCTGCCCCAAGAGTTTCCGCCGTTGCAGTCCCTCGAAGGGTTCCCCAACAACCTGCCGGCTTCGGTGTCGACCTTCGTGGAACGGGAAGCCGAGATCGCAGAAGTCACCGAGGTCCTGAGGACATCCCGGCTGGTGACGCTCACCGGCGCCGGTGGTTCGGGCAAGACCCGACTGGCTCTACAGGTCGCCGTGGAGATACTGGGTGAGTTTCCTGATGGGGCGTGGTTCGTCGGCCTCGCCGGCCTGAACGACCCGGACCTCGTGCCCGGGGAGGTAGCTGCGGCCCTGCAGCTGACGGAGAAACCGGGGCGAGAATGGTTGGAGGTCCTCAGCAGTTTCCTCAGTGACCGGGAGCTGCTGTTGGTGGTGGACAACTGTGAGCACCTCATCGACCCGGTCGCCGACCTGACCCTGGCAATGTTGGAGACCGCTCCTGGGCTGCGGGTGCTGGCGACCAGCCGGGAGACGCTCAGTCTGCCGGGCGAGACCTCGTGGCTGGTTCCGTCGATGGCGATACCGACCGACGGTCACGACTCGTCGATCGACGAGCTGATGAGGTTCGAGGGGGTGCAGCTCTTCATCGAACGGGCCCAGGCTGCCCGGCCCGACCTAGCGGTGGGGGACGACGATGCTGCCGCGGTTGTTGAGATCTGCCGGCGCCTTGATGGGTTGCCCCTGGCCCTGGAGCTGGCGGCGGCCCGGGTGCGGGCGCTGTCGCTGCAGCAGATCGCCAGCCGCCTCGATGATCGCTTCGCCCTGCTCACCGGGGGAAGCCGCGCCGCTCTTCCCCGGCATCGAACCCTGGAAGGAGCGGTGGCCTGGAGCTACGAGCTGCTGTCCCCAGAGGAGCAGGGGCTCTTGGAGCGCCTCTCGGTGTTCGCCGGTGGGTTCGACCTCGAGGCCGCCAACCAAGTGGCAGGAGGTGACGTTCTCTCAGGTGTCACTTCCCTGGTGGAGAAGTCATTACTGGCCGCCGAACCCCACGGTGAAGAGGTCCGCTACCGGATGCTGGAAACGGTGGCCGCGTTTGGACAGCAGCAGCTGGGCGATCGAGCCGGAGAGGTCAGGAACGCTCACCTGGCCTGGGCGGCCAAGCTAGCCCGCGCCGCGGCGGCGAACCTCGTCGAAGGACCCGACCAGGCGGCCTGGCTTACGAGGGTGGAGACCGAGCTGGACAACTTCCGGGCGGCGATGCGGTGGGCGCTAGACGAGGGGGATCCGGCCACAGGGATGGGCGTTGTGGCATCGCTGCTCCGGTACTGGGACCCCCGTGGGTTACGGGAGGGTGTCCGCTGGGTAGAACTGTTCCTCGCCGCCTCACCGCAGGTGTCGGACGAGGTCATGGCCTGGACGCTGTTCACCGGCGGTGCCCTGATGGCAGTGCAGGACGAGCACGGGTATGAGCGGGCGGCCGAGCTATTGGAGCGCAGCCTGGCGCTGTTTCGTGGCCTCGGGGAGCGGCACGGTGCTGCCTACGCCCTCCACTACCTGGTGCGGACACAGTGGGGCCAGATCGACCCGGGAGAGCTGCGCGCCGGGTTCGATACAGCCCTCGCCGGGTTTCGCGAAGTCGACGACCTGTTCGGGGTGGCCACGTCCCTGTGGGTCATGGCCCACTGGGAGCTGGAGTACGGAGAAACCGCCCGGGCTCTGGCAATGGTCGACGAGCTCGAAGCGTTGAATCGCCGCATGGGCTCTCACCTCTTTCTGTCCCACGGCACCGAGATTTCGGCGACGGCCCGGTGGTATGGAGGCGACTACGAAACGGCCCGTCCCCTACTCCACGAGGCGCTGGGGTTGTACCGCCAAAACGTCAGTCCGCAATGCGCCGCCCACTGCCTGGACAGCACCGCCGCCTGGGCGCTCGGTGCCGGAGACCCGGAGACGGCCACGGTGCTGCTGGGAGCCACCGACGTGCTCAGAGCCGACATCGGTGTGCGCCATCCGATTGACGAGAGCTTCCTCTCCAAGGACGAGGTCCTCGGAGAGGCTGAGGCCGCGCTCGGAAAGCGAGCATTCACCGCAGCATGGCAACGAGGCCAGGCCATGGGGCCGGAGGAAGCCCTCGACACCGCAATCGCGGCCACCAGCTCAAGTACGCGTCTGGGAGTCGAAGACGCAACGTGACCGCTCGCTGAGATCACCCTTGGGACCAAAACGCACCACGCAGATCACCCGATCTGCGTGCTATCGCCCGTTTCCTCAGGTGCGCTAGATCGGCACATATTGAGCGGCCGCCGGAACCCTGCAGAGACACCACATGGGTCCGGATCGTCGACGGCGGACGTCCCAACCGGCGGATGATCGACCGCAACGACTCACCAGCCTCGAACCGATCCCAGATCTCCGAACGCTCCACCTCCGACAGCCTGCGCACCACACACCTCCCATGCGAGACACCCCACACTCGTCGAAGGTGTTGCAACGATCCCCTGAAATCGCACAGCACATTTGCGCTAGGCGGGGATCGTGGCGGGTTGCTTGCTTGGGAAGCGGATTAGGAGGACTCCGATTGCCATCCATGTCAGCCCGAATGCGAAGGCAATCATGGTGCCCTGAAGCCAGGGAAACGCGGTGAACAGCCCGAGACTGAGGAGGAGCCCTGATCCCCGAGGAAGGAGACCTACGACAAGGGCTCTCCGTCCGTACACGATTGTGGCTACAGCCCCGAGAGCTGTCCCGAAAGCGATGAGGGCTGAGCCGAAGGGGCTGGAGAACGAGAGGGTGGTGGAACCCCACTCGGTCACTCCCAGCGTCCATACGATCCCGACGGCGGCTCCTGTCCAGCCTGCTATGGCTCCGTACCGGCTGAGCGTGGCAACCCAACCGTGGCCAACTCGAACCAGCGCGATTGCTAGCACGATCAGGGCAAGTGCGATTACTAGAGAGCGGGTGGAGTCGTACCAGGAGAGTCCTAGTGGTGTCCGGTTGTGATCGAAAGAGGAGGTTCCGTGCGCAGCCAGATAGTGGACCCAGACCACCCACCAGATAACGCCGCTCAACGTGGCTGCCCAGCCGGCCCAGGCCAAGCCTGTCGAATTCG
>JBHICV010000116.1:0-8180 GCA_046759765.1 Acidimicrobiia bacterium | reverse complement strand
TACTGCACCGCCGGAGGATCGGCCAGCAGCTGCCGCGCAAAGATCTCCGCGATGTCGGTGGTGCCGAAGATCGGGCCTGCGATCTCCCTGTACTCGTCTTCGAGCCGTTCGATGCGCTCCAGTCCGATGCGATGGACGTCATCAGGAGTCACGTCCTGGTTGGTGTTCGCACGCACCAAGTCCTCGTAGAGGCCTTCACCGTCGGGCCAAAACATGATCCCGGGCTCGTCGTCGGCGCGGCCGGCCAGGACCGAGTGTTCGATGATCGCGTCTCGATAAGCGACGAGTCCCTCGACCAACGGTCCATGAACCCTCTCGGCCAGGGCGGATTCCCATTCATTGAAGCCCTCCGACGGCGCGGGCTGCTGGAGAAAGGGCGCCGGGTTCTCGCTGATCGCCGCCAGCGAGTCAGCAGTTGCTTCGGCATGTCTTCGTAGGACCGTCCGTTCTGCCGACACCCCGGAGGCCAGCCGTTCTGCCATTGCGGCTGCAAAGTCCGGAAAACGCTCCAGCTTGACCAAGTAGCGCGAGCCATCGTCTGCGGACATCAGCGGCTGGCGCGGCAGGAAGGGGACCAGGTTCCCAAGGAGCCCGATCTCCGGATTGACCGCTACGGACTGATAGAGAATCCGTCGGTTCAGCTCCAGTAGCTCGGCGGTCGCCTCGAGGGTGGCTAGCAGGGCCCGTGCGTCGAGAGGAGCCTCTAGCTGCAGCTCCCGGGCTCGGGCCCGGAACCCGCCCACGTCGTCCGCGATCCGTTGGGATTGCTCGGCAGACGGGTCGTCCCATTCATCGAGGTAGGTGAGCTCTCCACGTCTGAGTGCCGCCCAAAAGTCGGCTTCCTGGACGAAGGTCTGATATTCGTCGGGTAGCGCTGGCACTGGCATCGGCGGCAGACTAGGTATGGCCGTGCACGGAGGGATCCGGAGTCACCGCTGAGATCGAAATCAAGTCGCTGAGCCTCGGCTGGGTCGAGCTTCCCGCGCAACATCCACGCGCGGTGGATGGCACCTGCGAGATCTACGGATTTCTGATCCACCACCCAGACGGCAAGCTCCTCGTCGATACTGGAGTGGCCGACGACCACCCGGCCATTAACGATCTCTATCGGCCCACGGTGGTTCCGATCGTGACAGCCCTGAACGAGGCCGGCGTCGATGAGCGAGATATCACCGGGTTGATCAACACTCATCTCCACTTCGATCACTGTGGCCAGAATCGTGCTCTGGCGCGGGTACCGGTCTGGGTTCAAGCGGCGGAGATGGAAGCTTCACTGGACGGGGAATACACCATTGCCGAGTGGGCACACCTCGACTCGGCTCGGCAACGGTTGGTATCTGGCGACGTCCAGGTGGCGGAAGGCGTGTGGCTTATCACCACTCCTGGCCACAGCCCAGGCCACCAGTCAGTCTTGGTGGAAGAAGATGCGGACAGACGAGCCTTGATCGTGGGCCAGTGCTGCTACAACGTTTCCGAGTTCAGTTCGGGAGAGATCCCGGCGTCGGACATGCACGACGAAAGCCTGCTCGAAACCGGTCGTGAATCACTCGACCGGCTGCGATCCCTACGACCCGACAGGGCGTTCTTCAGCCACGACTCCGCAGTGTTCGAGGCACACACAGACTGAAAGCGTCAGTACTCGTAGCCGGGAATTATCACCAGGTCGACGGGTTCGCCGGTCCCCTTGAACACAAACCACTGCCCGCCGATTCCATGGCCATTTATGTCTCCCGCTGCTTGATCACCGATGTACTGGTATAGAGGATGTCCGTTGTAGGTGACCTGAACGCGTCCGTCGTCGCGGACGGTGGTTCCGAGCAGCGCAGTGTCGATCCCTGAGCCCGGCTGGCCGAGGCGCTCCTCGGTGAACGGCGGCCATGTTGCCTCGCACGAGCCGTAGCAAGTACTCGCCCCGTCGGTATCGCTGGTGAACAGGTACAGGGTTCGACCATCGCCGTCGACCACAATCGCTCCGATCTCCGATCCAGCCACCGATATACCCGATGGCACAGCTGCAGGGCTTGCTTCGGTGGCTGCAGGGCTTGCTTCGGTGGCTGTCGGGCTTGCTTCGGTGGCCGTCGGCTGGTCCGAGTCGACTCCGCCAGCAGCCCGCGGCTCTGCATCGGGAGCGCCGCAGGCGAAGGCCACCGTTCCCAATACCGCTAGACCGATCGTGAATGCCTTTGACACGTGATCCTCTCAATAAGTGCTCTCGAAACTGTACGTTCGAGGGCAGGCCGTAGTTCTTGGGCCTTCCCGCGTTTATGGTGAATCGGCGACGAGCCGAAACCACAGTGAAGCTGGTGCCCTGATGTCGACGCCACCGACCATGATGCTCGCCGCGGTGTATCACGGCCCACGTGATATCCGTGTCGAAAAGGTACCCATTCCTGAGTTAGCTCCGGGCGAGCTCCTTCTGGAGGTCCATGCGGCAGGTGTCTGTGGTACGGATGCCTCGGAGTACGCGCATGGCCCGACCATGTTCCCGATCCTCGATCAGCATCCTGTTACGGGCCATCGCGGTCCCATGATTCCCGGCCACGAGTTCGGAGGGCGAGTTGTCCAGATCGGCTCCGAGGTAACAGGTTTCTCAGAGGGCGACCTCGTGACCAGCGGCGCCGGTATCTCCTGCGGGGCTTGCGGTCAGTGCGAAGCGGGAAGAACCAATCTGTGTGAGCGCTACGCGACGGTGGGGCTGCAGAGGAGTGGGGGACTTGCTCAGTACTGCGTTGTGCCGGCGGCCGTCTGCTTGAACGTGTCTGAGCTTGGACTGACGGATGACGGCGCGGCCCTAGTTCAACCGATGTCTATTGCGGTTCACTCGATGCGACGGGGACGGGTGGGTCCGGACGACGAGGCGCTGGTCATCGGAGTCGGCGGCGTGGGGGCTTTCCTCGTCTATGCCCTCGCCGAGACAGGAGTAACAGTGACTGCCGTGGATCTCGATCGGGAGCGGCTGATGATCGCCTCTGCGCTTGGCGCGGAGGCGACCATTCGAGCCTCGGGCGACCGATCGCTTCGCGAGAGTCTGAATGACAACGCTCCTCGACTCATTTACGAAGTGTCCGGTGCGCCGTCAGCGCTCGCTGATGCAGTTCAGCTAGTCCGGCCCGGTGGCACGGTGGTCGTGGTCGGCCTACAAGAACAGCCCTTTGATCTTGATGCACGCAACCTGGCTCTCAGCGAGATCGAGCTGGTCGGCACCAACGCGCACACCTTCGGCACGGATATACCCGAAGCGGCCCGGCTGATTTCCTCGCGCGGAGTGAAGTGGAAAGACGTTGCTCCTGTGGCGCTTCCTCTAGAAGAGGTGGTCGACGGGGCCTTGATACCTCTGCTCGAAGGACGAAGCAGTCGGATCAAGAACCTGGTCGACCCTTGGTCGGACGAGCGTCGCCCTACCTTCTCTTAGGGCAAACACAGCGCGCCTCGACACAGGAGGCCGCTGATTTCGTCGCCCGGCCCATCAACCGCGGGGCTGATAGCCAGTCGCTCCTATCGGGTTACCGGCGGAATCCACTACGTACCACACTTGCCCGATCCCCTGGCCGTTGGTCGTGCCGGCTTCCGAGTCGCCCGAGAACCTATACAGAGGCCAGCCGTTGTAAGTCACTTGGCCGATCCCGTCGGTGCGAACCCCCGCCCCGAGAAGAGATCCGTTGATTCCGGTTCCAGCCGTCACCTCTTCGGTGAGCGGCGGCCAGGTGTCCTCACACTCGTCGATGCAGACACTCTCGCCGGTCTGGTCGTCATTCAGAAACACATAGAGAGTCCTGCCGTCCCCGTCGACCAGGAACTCACCCAGAGAACTCGAGGCCAGGCTCAAGTCAGCTGAACCGGCCCCGCCGCACGAGACGACCATCAGTCCGACGACAGCCCCAAGCGTGCCCAACCTGGACCGGGTCCTCATGGCCTCATCCTGTCTGTCCTCCACCAAGGGTAGGGCTGAAGCTCGGTGAGCCTGGTTGGCTTTATTTCATAGTGGCTGATGGCTTCGGTAAGTTTCGCTACCGGTGCTGAGCTTTTCCGGGATCGCATGAAGTCTCGCGGCAAACGTACCGTTGCCGCCGAGTCTCGCGGCGCGGGAGTGGCCTCTTGAAATCATTCCGGTATGCGCGGCCTGAGACGATTGGCCACGCCCATTCCCTCCTAGCCGAATATGGCCCGAGGGCCCAACTTCTCGCCGGGGGTACGGACCTACTCGTTGCTCTTCGAGCGGGCAGCCTGGAACCGGACATGGTGGTCGACCTCAAGCGGGCGGCCGAGCTCGCTCCCGGAGTCGAAGAGGTCGGAGGAGCGCTGCGCATCACTGCCAACACCGTCATGACGGATGTGATCGAACATGAGCTCGTGCGGCGCCACTTTCCTGCCCTGGTGGAGGCGGCGACAACGGTGGGTTCGGTTGCCATTCGCAATCGAGCAACCCTGGCCGGCAACATCTGCAACGCGTCACCCGCGGCCGACACGGCACCGGTACTCCTCATCCACATGGCCCAGGTCGAGATTGTGAGCCCCTCCGAAACAAGGCTTGTCCCGCTAGATGACTTCTTTCTCGGCCCCGGAGAGACGGTGCTCGAACCCGTTGACATCGTCGCGGCAATCCACCTACCAATCCCCTCGCACACGGTCGGTACCGCATTCGGCCGCATGACGCGGCGGCGTGGTGTCGATCTGGCCACGATCAATCTGAGTTGTTTGGTGGACTCCAATGGGGTCACCACGTTCGCCTTCGGGGCCGTCGGGCCCCGCCCATTTCTCGCGCAGGACCGGACCGGAGTCCTGGCTGACGGAGGCTCGGAGGAGGAACGGGAGGCCGTTCTACGAGAGTTGACCGGTCAGGCCAGCCCTATCTCGGACGTCCGAGCGAGTGCCGAATACCGGCAAGCCATGCTGGACGTCCTCAGCCGCCGGGCACTCGAGGTGGCCCGCGCCCGATTGGCGGCGGTATGACGCTCGCGGACTCCATGTCGCTGACCTTCATTGTGAACGGTACGGCTCACAGCATCGAGGTGGCGACGCACCATACGCTGCTCGACGTCTTGCGCGACGGCCTTTCACTGACCGGTACCAAGGAATGTTGCGCAGAGGGGGAATGCGGAGCCTGCACGATCCTTGTTGATGGACGGCCGGTGAACTCGTGCCTCATGCTGGCGCTCGAAGCAGAAGGCCAAGAGATCATGACGGTGGAGGGACTGGCACCCGAGGGTCGGCTCAGCCCCCTGCAGAAGGCGTTCCTCGACAAGGGAGCGGCTCAATGCGGCTTCTGTATTCCCGGACAGCTCATGTCGGCGGTCGCGCTAATTGCCCGAAACCCCTTCCCGAGTGTTGATGATGTTCACGAGGGGCTGGTCGGCAACCTCTGCCGCTGTGGGGGGTACCAGCAGATCACTGAGGCGGTCCTCGCTGCCGCCGCAGAAGCGGTCGACCGATGAACGGCCAAAGCGTGGGAACCTCTCCACCGCGTGTCGGAGGGCACGGACGGGTCACCGGCCAGCAGGAGTACTTGGCCGACATCCGCCTGGCGGACGTGCTCCACGTAAAGCTCGTCACCCTTGACAGCGCCCGCGCTCGCCTTCTGTCCATCGACACCACCGACGCCGCCAAGGTCCCCGGCGTGCACTTCATCATGACTGCGGAGAATATGCCTCAGCCCGTGTCGCGCTTCGGTCCGCAGTTCGAAGACCGGCCCGTGCTGGCGGTAGGCGAGACGAAGTACCACGGCGAGCCCGTAGCGGCCGTGGCTGCTGAAACGAAGGATGCGGCCGAGGCTGCCGCCCGCCTGGTGCGAGTCGAGCACGAAGTACTCCCAGGCGTCTTCAGCGTGTCTGCCGCGCTTGCTCCCGAGTCACCCCTTGTCCAGGATCCGGAGTTGCGCCCCGGAGACCCGTTGGCGGGCACGAACATCCTACGAGAGCACGAGTTCGGTTGGGGTGACATCGATGACGTGCTGGCGGACCTCGTAGTCGAGAACACGTATGCATTTCCGATGGTCACCCACTTCGCGATCGAGCCCCACGGCTTCATGGCCGCACCGGATGGGGACGGGATAGTCGTTTGGAGCAGCGTCCAGCATCCGTATCTGCTCCAGAAGATGATGGCAAAGATTCTCGGATTGCCACTGGCGAAGGTACGCGTCCTGGCACCTGATCCGGGCGGCGCCTTCGGAGGAAAGCAGAACCCAAAGTTAGAGCCGCTGATGGCCTTCATGGCCATGGAAACCGGTCGCCCTGTCCGGCTGATCCTGACGTTGGAGGAAACCTTCCAGACCGTGCGGCGGGCATCGACAGAGGTTCGCCTCCGGACCGGGTTTCTATCCGACGGCACCTTGGCGTTCCAGGACGTAGAGGCGAACTTTCTGATCGGGGCCTACGTGGACATCGCCGATCGCGTTACAAGCAAGTCCAGTTACATCGCCTGTGGCCCCTATCGAGTGTCGGCGGCCAGGATCCTCGGCCGGGCGATTCTGTCGCATACGACTCCGAGCACCGCATTTCGCGGGTTCGGGGTCCCGCAGTTGACGTGGGCGCGGGAATCCAACCTCGACGAGGGAGCGCTCTCTTTGGGCATCGACCCTCTGGACATCCGTTTACTCAACCTTGCCGGTCCGGGGGAGGCGTTTATCCCCTCCGATACACCGGCTGATGGTGACTGGGCGGAGAGCATCAGGAAGGCCGCCGAGCTGGTCGAGTGGAGTGAACCGTTACCCCCGGGACGAGGCCGCGGCATCGCGATTGGCCTGAAGTCCGGGCCCACCGCCGGCCTTTCCTACTCGACGGTCCGGCTACTCGGTGACGGCAGCGCCCTCGTCTACTCGGGCACGTCCGACATGGGCCAGGGCGCCCGCACCATCTTCGCCCAGATCGCGTCTACAGAGCTCGGAGTACCGCTCGAGCGGATCTCCGTGATCATGGGTGATACAGCGGTAGTTCCCTACGATCAGCAGACCTCCGCCAGTCGATCGTCGGTCCTCATGGGGACTGCCATCCTGCGGGCCTGTCAGGACATCCACGCCCAGCTGCGCGCAATGGCGGCCCGTCTCTACGAGGTTGACGAGGCGGAGATAGTGGTCGAACGTGGCATCGTTGGTTTGCCCGATCGGAAGTTGCCTGTGGTGGAAGTCCTGCAAGAGGGTCTCGGCCCACTTGGCGGTGAGCTAGTCGGCAACGGGGAGATGCGCAAGGAAGGCGATCCGTACCATCCTCTCGGGGGCACGGCCGCCTTCTTCGAACTCAACTGCTCAGCCGCCGAGGTCGAGGTCGACACCGAGACCGGCGAGATGATCCTCCATCGTTACGCCACGGTGAGCGATGTTGGCCAGTCCTTGAATCCCACCCAGGTCGCCGGTCAGGACGAGGGCGCGGCAATCATGGGCCTCGGCCACACACTCATGGAGCACCTGATCCTGGACGAATCGGGCCGAATCCAGAACCTGGGCGCGATCGACTACCGGATCCCAACGAGCAAGGACCTCCCGCTCCAACTCGTCAGCGGCAGCGTGGAGAACGCCGACGGCCCTGGACCGTACGGCAGCAAGGGAATCAGCGAGGGAGCGGTGCTCCCCGCCGCCCCCGCGGTAGGAGCTGCGATCCGGGCTGCGACGGGCGCCGTCATTCGGGATCTTCCACTGACCCCCGAGCGGGTCTGGGAAGCACTACAGGAGAGATCATGAGCACTTACAAGGAAGTCGGACCGATAGCCGACATGCCCCACCAGAAAGTGGTCGAGGCTGCCGGGCTCGTGCAGGAGGGACGCTGGTTCTCGCTCGCTGCGACCAGGTTCCCCGGCATGCCCCTGTTCCCGGGCCACCCACCCTTCCAGGTAACTGCCTACCGAACTCCGGGCGGCATCCGAGCCGAGGGGGCCCAACCGTGGGGACCGCCCAACGAAGCTGGGCTGGGATACATGGCCGAGGTGGTAAGCGGAACCTCCCACTCGGGCACGCACGTCGACGCGCTCGCGCACATGACGGTGGGACCGGATAGTCACTGGTATGGCGGGGGCAACATCGCGGAGCATCTAACCGATTGGGGTCCCTCAGTGGGCGATGCCGAGAAGCTGCCCCCCTTCTTCACGCGGGGCGTACTCCTCGACGCGGCGGGACATCGGGGGATCAAGGCACTACCCGCCGGGTCCCCGGTGGATGCGGCTGGATCCCCTATGATGATTTGGCTGACTTCGAC
>JBHICV010000115.1:0-8222 GCA_046759765.1 Acidimicrobiia bacterium | reverse complement strand
GCCTTGGCCTATGGCTGGGAGCATTGGGAAAGGGTCCGTCAGATGGAGAACCCGGCGGGGTATCTGTATCAGGTGGGTAGATCCCGGGCCCGGTCCCGCAATCGGTCCCGGCCGGTATTCCCGGAGGCGCCAGTTGCGCGGTTTCCTTGGGTGGAACCGGGGTTGCCCAAGGCGTTGGGTCGGCTGACCCAACAGCAACGTTCCGCGGTCTGGCTTGTGCACGGTTTCGAGTGGACACTGGGAGAAACCGCCACGGTGCTGGGGGTCTCTGTCTCGACGGTGCGCAAGCATCTGGAACGTGGCGAACGCAAGCTACGAAGAGCATTAGGAGTGGAAAGATGACCGCATCAATTGACCGTCAGCTTCGCTCGTATACCGAGTTCTTCGAACAGGAGCTCCCCACCCTCGACCTAGAGGATGTGCTCGCCACGGTCTCCGATACGACTCCGATCCAACTGCTCCCGCCCGAAAAACCAAGGAAGCGGCCCAAATGGTTGATCGCGGCTGCGGCTGCGGCGGCGGTGATCGTTTTCGGCGGATTGCTCGTAGTGTTTTCCCAACCGAGGGTCAGAGAGGCTCCGCTAGCCGAGCCGCCTGCTCCTTCAACAACCGCGCCGGTGTCTAGGCAAGTGGTTGATCCCATTGGGGTGGTTGAGGCCCTGTACGCGGCCTGGAACGCGGGCGACGTGGAAACCTTCATGGCCCTGCACGCCGAAGGGGCAGTGGTCAAGCCGCTACCAGGGGAGCCGCCCCTGTCACAGCAGGCGGTCAGGGATGCCTTCCTTTTCCAGTACCTGATCGGAGCCGAATGGGTCATCACCGACTGCGAGGCTCCGCCAGCAACCGCCTACGAAGGGCAGGTCGTCTTCTGCCAGCTAATGGTCAACACCAACATCAACAGGGCCTTCGGTACCGAGGACCGGCCCCAACAAGCCCAGTTCGTTATCGACGACGGGATCATCACCGAAAACACGTACCCACCAGCGTTTTTCTCGACCCCACACTCCCAGGCCGCAGATGCGCTCGCTCAGTGGCTCGCCGAAAACTACGATGCCGAGAGGATCGAAGCCTGTGGACGCGACCCCTTTCCTGACTGGGCCACCCCCCGCTGCGCCGAATTCCTGAACCTGCACCTAGACGAGTGGAAGGCCTCACGAGAGGCGCAAGGCTCGTCGTAAGAGTGCGACTGGCCCAGTGGGGTTGCGTGTCCTGCGTTCATCCTTGAGGCGGCAGCCGATATGGGTGGTCTCGTCTGGGAGTCTGAGGCCACGGCGCGCGCTCTAATTGGCCTGTCACTACTGCTCTCGTCGGAGTACGGTTCAGCCTGGAGGCGCCATGTCCGATCGTCCTACCGGCACGGTCACCTTCCTGTTCACTGACATCGAGGGTTCCACACGGCTGTGGGAAGCCCAGCCGGAGGAAATGAAGGCAGCGCTGGCCCACCACGACGACATCCTTCGTACAGCGATCGAGGCCCATTCGGGCAAGGTGGTCAAACAGACCGGCGACGGCGTGTTCGCGGTGTTCGGGCACTCAAGGCACGCAGTGGCCGCCGCGTTGGCTGCCCAACAGGCGCTCACTGCCCAGCCGTGGGGCGAGCTGGATTCGCTACCGGTGCGGATGGGGGTCCACCGCGGCGAAGTGATTCCACGGCGTGGCGACTACTTCGGGCCGGAAGTCAACCGAGCGGCTCGGCTAATGAGCGTAGGCCACGGCGGCCAGATTCTACTCTCCGGCATCACCGGTGAGCTGGTCGGCGACCAGATGCCGGAGGGGGCTTCGCTGCGGGATCTCGGTATGCACCGGCTGCGCGATCTCTCCCAGCCGCTGCGCGTCTTTCAGGTCCTGCACGAGGAGTTGCGCCAGGAGTTTCCGCCGTTGCAGTCCCTCGAAGGGTTTCCCAACAACCTGCCGGCTTCGGCATCGACTTTCGTGGGACGCGAGGTCGAGGTCGTTGAAGTCTCCCGGCTGCTTGCAGCCACCCGGCTGCTGACACTCACCGGCGCTGGCGGGTCGGGCAAGACGCGATTAGCTCTGCAAGTCGCCGCCGAGATGCTGGGCGATTTTCCAGACGGGGCGTGGTTTGTCGGCCTCGCCGCATTAAAAGACCCCGAGCTGGTACCCCGAGAAGTAGCTGGATCTCTCCAGCTGGCGGAGAAGCCGGGGCGGACCTGGTCGGATGTTCTCAGTAGCTTCCTCAGTGACCGGGAGCTGCTCTTGGTGTTGGACAACTGTGAGCACCTCATTGAGCCGGTCGCTGACCTGACCTTGAGATTGCTGGAGACCGCTCCGAGGCTGCGGGTGCTGGCTACCAGCCGGGAGGCGCTCAACCTGTCGGGCGAGACCTCATTGCAGGTGCCGGCGATGGCTGTACCAGCAGACGCTCACGACTCCTCGATCGACAAGCTTATGGGGTTCGAAGCGGTGCAGCTCTTCCTCGAGCGAGCCCGGGCTGCCCGACCCGATCTAGCTATAGGGGATGATGATGCTCCTGCCGTTGCACAGATCTGCCGGCGCCTCGACGGGTTGCCCCTGGCTCTGGAACTGGCCGCGGCCCGCGTACGGGCCCTTTCGGTACAACAGATCGCTAGCCGCCTTGACGATCGCTTCGCCTTGCTCACCGGAGGAAGCCGCGCCGCCCTTCCCCGGCAACGAACACTCGAGGGGGCAGTGGCGTGGAGCTACGCGCTTCTCTCCCCGGATGAGCAGCGCCTCCTGCAGTGGCTTTCGGTGTTCGCCGGTGGGTTCGACCTCGAGGCCGCTAACCAAGTTGCTGGTGGTGAGGTGGTCGAAGGTGTGACCTCCCTGGTCGAGAAGTCGCTCCTCATTGCTGAGCCCCACGATGAAGACATCCGCTATCGGATGCTGGAGACGGTGGCGGCGTTTGGGCAGCAGCAGCTGGGCGATGGAGCCGCGGAGGTCAGGAACGCTCACCTGGCCTGGGCCGCTGAGTTGGCCCGCGCCGCGGCGGCCCACCTCGAGGGACCCGACCAGGCGGCCTGGCTCGCCAGGGTGGAGACCGAGCTGGACAACTTCCGAGCCGCCATGCAGTGGGCGCGAGAGGGCGGAGACCCGGCCACCGGGATGGGCGTTGTGGCGTCGCTGTACCGGTACTGGTGGTCCCATGGAGTACGGGAGGGTGTCCGCTGGGTAGATCGGTACCTCGCCGCCTCACCACAGGTGTCGGACGAGGTCATGGCTTGGGCGGTGTTCACCGGCGGTGCCTTGAGGGCACAGCAGGACCAGCGCGAGTATGAGCGGGCGGCCGAGCTGCTGGAACGCAGCCTGGCGCTGTTTCAAGGCCTTGGGGAGACACGCGGCGCTGCCTACGCCCTCCACTACCTAGTGCGGACACAGTGGGGCCAGATCGACCCGGGGGAGCTGCGCGCCGGGTTCGACGCCGCCCTCGCAGGGTTTTGTGAGGTCGAGGACCTGGTCGGGGTGTTGACCTCCCTCTGGGTGCTGGCGCACTGGGAGCTGCAGTACGGAGAACACGCCCGCGCTCTGGAATTGGTCGACGAGCTCGAAGCGGTGAATCGACGCCTCGGCTCTCTCCACTTTCAGGCTCACGGCACCGAGATCTCAGCAGCGGCCCGCTGGTACGGAGGCGACTACCAGACAGCCGGTCCCCTTCTCCGCGAGGCACTGGGGTTGTACCGCCAAATCGTCAGTCCACAATGCACCGCCCACTGCCTGGACAGCGCCGCCGCCTGGGCGCTCGGAACCGGGGACCCAGAAACGGCCACGGTCCTGCTGGGAGCCACCGATGTCCTGAGAGCCGACAGCGGTGTGCGCCATCCCATTGACGAGAGCTTCCTCTCCAAAGACGAAGTCCTCGGAGAGGCCGAGGCCGCCCTTGGAAAGCGAGCATTCACCGTGGCGTGGCAGCGAGGCCAGGCCATGGGAGTCGAAGAAGCCCTCGCCTACGCCCTCGACCGACTCGACACCTGATCTGTCGTTTCAGGCCTCCCCATCGCCCGGTGGGATCCCTTGGGGAACCACAAGGAGAGAGGCACCGCCTCTCTTTCCCAAAACCCTTGCTCTGTAAGGGTTTCTTAGTGTCGGAGGAGCGACGCGAACCATTGACCCACGGGGCTTTCCCGAGGGCGATTTTCTAGTGGCCGCCTGACGAATCCGGCCGTCAGCAGACAGCCTTGGAGCGACGTGTAGGAGCACCCGCTGTCATCGTCGGAGAGCGCTGGTCGCTCGCCCGGTGATCTGCCAGGTCGGGGCGCCTTCCCGACAGCTGTGGGCTCTACCGACGTTGCGTCGGTTTGGAATCGACTTTCTGTCGGCGGTGTAACGAGTTTCACTCTGACGAAGCGCCGTTGGAGGGTCGGTTGTCACGCAGCTTGGTTCATTATCTGCCGATCGTGACGACTGTTGTGGCGGTGTTGTTCTTTCGTGTCCTGTGGCGGCACTGGCGGCGGAATCCGTCGGCCCGCCACGTGTTGTGGTGGATGATCGGTGTCGGCCTTTACGGCCTCGGCACCCTTACCGAGGCGCTCACGACCGTATTTGGCTGGCAGGAACCGGTTTTCCGGGCCTGGTACGTCGCCGGGGCACTGCTTGGGGGCGCTCCTCTGGCACAGGGCACCGTGTACTTGCTGCTTCCGAGGCGGCTGGCCGATCGGTTTGCTGTGGCTCTCGTCACCTACGTCGCGATTGCATCGGCGTTTGTGGTGTCGACTCCGATCGTCTCGGAGCTAGTGGAGGCGAACCGGCTGTCTGGGGAAGTTATGGCCTGGCAGTGGGTCAGGCTCTTCTCGCCGCTGGTCAATCTGTATGCGGTGGTCTTCCTGATCGGGGGGGCGATCTGGTCAGCGTGGCGGTATTGGCGTCACGATGGGGTGTCACCTCGGGTCCTGGGAAACATTCTGATCGCGGTCGGAGCCATTCTGCCTGGCATAGGCGGTGCGTTCGCACGGGCAGGGATCGTCGAGGTGTTGTACGTCACTGAGCTGATCGGGCTCTTGCTGATCTGGGCCGGCTACCAGGTGATCACCGGTGACAAGAGAGTCTCGATCCATCGAGGCCAGCGGCAGGCGCCGGTTCCTTCTGTCAGCGGAACGACGGGTAGCTGAGGATGAGAATAAGCGCCCTGCGGATATTGGCTCTTCTAACAGCAGTCGTATTGGCTGCCTGCGGCGGCGATGACACAGCTCAGACCACAACGACACCCGCGGCGACTCCTACGGAGGAGCGAACGTTCCTTGGTGCCGATGGTATCGAGACGACGATCAGCGATGTGTCGAAGATCGTGTCGCTGAATGGTGATCTGACGGAGATCATCTTCGAGCTCGGGCTAGGAGCGAACGTGGTGGGGGTCGATGTCACGACGACTTATCCACCCGAGGCCGCGGCCCTGAACGATCAGGGACAGACGGTCGGCTTTGCGCAACAGCTGGCCGCCGAAGCAGTGCTGCGGTTTGAGCCGTCGTTGGTCCTCGGCGACCAGCAGGTAGCACCCCCCGAAGCTATCGAGCAGCTACGAGCTGCGGGAGTACCGGTTGTGATCCTGGAGACGCAAACCACCCTGGATGGAGTCGGGACCAAGATCCGGCAAGTAGCTGAGATCCTCGGTGTCCCCGATCAAGGAGAGCAGCTCGCACTGCGCGTCATGGGTGAGATCGCCGCCGCCCGCGAGCTGGCCGCGATCGACGATTCCGATCCCAAGGTGGCCTTCGTCTATGTTCGTGGCCCCCAGATCGTCTTCCTCTTCGGCGCCGGCACGCCGACGCAGGCGATGATCGAAGGAGCGGGCGCGATAGACGCCGGCGCCGAGGCGGGGGTGTTCGGACCGGCACCCTTGACGCCGGAGGCGCTGGTGGCGGCAGCCCCGAAGGTGATCGTGCTGCCTGAGGCCGGTCTGGCCGCCCTGGGGGGAATCGAGGCCTTCCTCGAGCTGCCAGGCGTTGCGGAGACCCCGGCCGGGCAAAACGAGGCCTTCCTTGCTTATGACGAGGCCTACTTCTTCAACCTGGGTCCACGCGCCGGTCAGGCGCTCGAGGAGTTTGTCCGCGACCTGTATCCGGATATCGGTTGACCAATCCGCCAGTGCTCGCCCGGAGCAGCGATCCGTACGCGTCACGCCGTCGCTGGCTGGCACCAGCAGTCGGACTCGGTCTCCTGGTTACTGCGGGAGCGGCGCTGTCGTTCGGGGCGGTGTCGGTCCCGTTTGCGGAAGTGCTCGGAGTACTCACCAACAAAGTCGGTCTGAACCTCTTCACCGAGCCGACGAATCAAGCCGAGGCCGTCGTGTGGGGCATCCGGATGCCGCGACTTCTCCTCGCCCTAGCGGTAGGAGCGACGTTGGGCCTGGTCGGTGCGGTTCTCCAGGGGCTGTTACGGAACGACCTCGCCGATCCGCATCTTCTCGGTGTCGGTCCCGGCGCTGCCATCGGCGCCGCGATCGGGTCGGCCGCGGGCGGGGTGCAGGGAGCCATCGCCGGTGGGGTAACCGCCGGGGTGCTGACCGGGTTTGCGGTCAGACGACTTGCACGGAGGGCATCGATCGATCCCACCAGGATCATCCTTTCGGGTGTTGCGCTGGGAGCAGCACTCAGCGCCTGGGTGGGGTTCGTGGTGTTCGCAGCCAACCGGGCGACGGTGCCCCCGATCGAATTCTGGCTCCTTGGAAGCCTGACCGGGTCGACCTGGCGGGCCCTCGGCACCGCCGTCGTCTTTCTCGCGGTGATGACCGTTGCCATGCTCGCCTCGGCGCGTCTTCTCGACATTATGGGGCTCGGGGAAGCCGACGCCAGACATCTCGGCATCGACGTTGACCTAGTCCGGACCGTTCTCCTCATTGCCGCCGGAGCAGCCGTCGGAGCCACCGTCGGGGCAGTAGGAATAGTGGCCTTCGTCGGCCTGTTGGTGCCGTTCCTGGTCCGGCGAGTCACCGGCCCATCCCACCGCTACCTGCTGCCCGCAGCCCTCGCGGGCGGGGCCTTCTTCCTCGTGACAGCCGATCTCGTCGCTCGGCTCGCACTCGAACCAGTGGAGATCCCGGTCGGACTGGTCACTGCCGCGGTGGGCGGACCCGTGTTCCTGTGGCTCCTCACCAGACGGCGAGATGGCTGAACCTGCTGTTCTCGCCACCTCGCTCACCTACCGCGTAGGCGAGGCGCTACTCGTTCAGGAAGTCGAGCTTGCAGCGGACGAAGGTGAGCTGATCGCGGTCATCGGACCCAACGGAGCCGGCAAGTCCACCCTGCTCAACCTCTTGGCGGGGAATCTTCAACCCACCGAGGGGCAGGTCACCCTCAAGGGTATCCACACCGCTGGCGCCTTGCCCGGTGACCTTGCGTTACTGCGCTCGATGCTCACCCAGCGCACCCCGATCGACATCCCCTACACCGCAGCCCAAGTCGTTTCCATGGGACGCTTTCCCTATCGGCGCGACGCAAACAACACCGCTGAGCAGGACGTCGCAGCCGTTGCCGAGGCTATGGAACGAACCGACACAGCGCGATTCGCCGGTCGCATCTACGCCACGCTGTCGGCCGGGGAACGGACACGTGTCGCCCTGGCTCGAGTTCTGGCTCAGGACACGCCGGTTGTGCTTCTCGACGAGCCCACCACCGCGCTCGACGTCGGCCATCAGGAACGCATCATGGCCGAAGCGGTTCTCCTCTCTCGACAACAGAAGGCCGTGATCGTCGTTCTCCACGACCTCAACGCGGCCGCTATCCACGCCGACCGAATCATGCTGATGAATCAAGGAACCGTCGTCGCCCGAGGCCAGCCCTATGCAGTCCTAACCGAGAACCTCCTCAGCACCGTCTACGCGCAGCCAATGGTGGTGGTCGATCATCCCTTCCGAGACTGCCCACTCGTTCTGACAGGCAGAACCGATGACGACCACTCTCGGTGGTAGTGTGCCCTCGATAAGTGGCCGGAATCAGCGCAGGTCATCCGATGTCGACCCGTCAACCTCCCCAGCCTCCGAGGCTCTGTGCCTTCTAGTGACTCGTTCAAGCTGCTGATCGCCGCCGCCAAGGCAGGTGCGGAATCGGCATGGGCGGAGCTCTTCCACGATCTGGCCGGCCCAGTGACGGCCTACTTGCGGAGCCGAGGTGCGTACGAGGCGGAGGATGTAACAGGTCAGGTGTTCTTGGAGTTAGCGCGCAGCATTCACCGATTCGAGGGTGATCGGGCAGCGTTCCGGAGCTGGGTGTTCGTGATCGCTCACCGGCGGCTCATCGACGAACGGCGAGCCC
>JBHICV010000114.1:0-8239 GCA_046759765.1 Acidimicrobiia bacterium | reverse complement strand
GGCGTCCGGACGCCTCCAAAGCGAAGGCTACCGGCAGCCTCACACGGGCTGGGTTCCGCCTTGTCCTTCGGGGAAGGCAAATATCGTGAACGCCGCGCCTTGCTGGTCCTTGACGATCGCGTAGCGCCCCGCCGGGATGTCGGTGGGTGGGACCGCCACGGTGCCCTCTAGCTCAACCACCTTCTCGGTAGTCTCGTCGCAGTCGTCGACTGCGAAGTACGTCATCCATCGGGCCGGCGCTTCCGGAGACCAGCGCTCGTCCATCTCGAGGATGCCTCCGTTGCTGCGACCGTCCACCCGAATCTCGTGGTAGACGAGCCGAGGGGTCTCCGTTGTATGGAACGTCCAACCAAGCAGATCGCCGAAAAACGATTTTGCCGTTTCGCCGTCTCTGGTGGCCAGCTCGTTCCAGGTCATAGCTCCATGAACGTTGAAAATTCCGGCTCCTTCGTGCTGGACCGGCTGCCACAACGAGACGACGGCACCCGTCGGATCGGAGATGACTGCCAAACGTCCCGCGCCCTCGGCCTCGAACGGCTCAGCCACTACTGACCCGCCCAGCTCCGAGGCGCGTGTCGCGACTTTGTCGGCATCCTCGACGTTGATGTAGCTCATCCATGCCGGTGGCGTGCCGGCTTGCTGTGGACCCTGCTGGTACACCGCTGCCACGTCGTGGGAGCCGACCATCGCCATCGAGTACGGCAGATCGCCTCGTCCCGGTAGATCCTTGAACTGCCAGCCAAAGAGCTCCCCGTAGAACGCTTTGGCGGCTCCGCCGTCGGGAACGCCGAGATCCGTCCATGAGAACATTCCGTGTGGGTACTTCACCAATCTCCCTTCCGCTTGGTGCAGGATACCGATGACAGCGAAAGTAGATTCTCGGCATTCCAGACCATCGAGAGAACACGGGGCTCCCTACGGGCAAGAGACTGTGGTGGCCGCTGGCTGCGATCGGGGGTGCGCTTGGCGTTGCGTTAGCAGTCGTACTCCTAGTCCCCAGTGACAGTCCTATCGACGAGGGCCCTCCCACGGCTCTTTCGACCGCGCCGGCGTCTGCCGCCACGACAGCTCAAGACCCGGCCTCTTCGTTCGTCGTTTCGTTTCGCGTGGCGATCGACGCACAAGACGTGAGCTTCCTAATGGAGCGCCTGCACCCCGTAGTAATCGACGCCTACGGGACTGATCGGTGCCGCGCCTTTGTGACCCGGGAGATCCTCCAGCTCGAGAACTACGAGCAGACCGGCGAGGCGATCGGTCCGATCATCCGCGCCTTCGAAACCGCCACCGGCAGCACGGCGGCGCAAACTTACGAAGTTCCCGTGGCCTTCGACTACCAAGGCCAGCACTACGAGGGCACCGCACTGCTCGGCCTCAACGCCGAAACGATGTACTGGTTCGCTGAGTGCAGATGACTCCGGAGCTCGCCCCTCGAGTAGCCAACATAGAATATGGCGAGCCACGGAGGAGATTCCATGGCAGCGCTCAGGCGTCATTCCGACAAGACCGATCTGCTGAAGCAAGTGCCCCTCTTCGCCAATCTGTCACCGAAGCAGCTCACCGAGGTCGCCCGTCACACGGATGAGATCAAGAAGGAGGCCGGCTCGGTGCTGGCTGAGCAGGGGGATCTGGGCAACGAGATGTTCATCATCGTCTCGGGCAGCGCCACGATCACCAGAGACGGGCAGAAGCTTGCCAGCAGGGGCGACGGTGACTTCGTGGGCGAGATGTCGTTGCTCGACGGCCAGCCTCGCTCGGCAACGGTGACTGTCGAAGAGGACTCGGTGCTGCTGGTGATGCATCGGAGCGACTTCAGTCAGCTGCTCGACGACGTACCCGGTCTGGCGCGAAAGATCCTGCAGGGGCTATCGCAGCGTCTCCGGGAGACCGACGCCATGCTCCTCGACTGACTTTCGTGTCAATCTAAGCCGCGAAAAGTGCGGCTCAGGTTGACCGGAACGCAAACGGAGAAAGATACATGCGCGAAGCGTGGCTCGACCTCCCCAGCGAGGAAGAGGTCAGAGCAAGAGGCGACCGGTCGGTTTACGACTTCGGTCGGATACCGGCGATGTCCAAGCTGATCGACGCCCATCCCCGCATCGGTCCTCGCTTTGGCGAGCTTTACCTCGAGATCATGTTTCGAGAAGGTGCGCTGACCCGCAGCGAACGGGAGATGGTGGCCGCCGTAGCCTCCGCCGCCCAGGAGTGCTTCTACTGAACTGAGTCTCACGCAGAGTTTCTGCGTGCCGAAGCCGGTGATCCGGGACTCGTCGAAGCGATCAAGGAGCGTCGGTGGCGAGATCTACCGCTCAGCGAACGTGAAGTGGCCCTGTGCACGGTGGCTGAGAAGATGTCCGCCGAGCCGACCGGGATGGTCGAGGCCGACTGGGCCCAGCTACGCCAGCTGGGATTTGACGATGAGGCTTGTCTCGAAGTGGGCCACATTGTTGGGATCTTCAACCATCTCACGAGACTGGCCGACGGCTTCGGTATCCAAGTCGACCCGGAGGTGTCGGAGGCCGCCGGGTCAGGCGACCCGCTCGAATGGAGGAACAGATGAGAGTCGCCGGCATCCAAGCGGCTCCGGTCTTCTGCGATCCGCAGAGGACAACAGACAAGGTCCTCACCCTCATGAAGGAAGCTTCCTCGGGCGGCGCCGAACTGTGCGTGTTTCCGGAGACTTTTCTCGCCGGGTATCCGTTCTGGTTATCGCGCACTGGAGGCGCCAGGTTCAACGACCCGGAGCAGAAGGCCGCCTACGCCGCCTACGTACGCGGCGCCGTTGCCCCTGACGGTCCCGAGATCGAGGCGGTCGTGGCGGCCGCGGCCGAGCTTGGTGTCTTCACCTATCTGGGATTTGTGGAGCTATCAGCTTCGGGAGGATCGGTGTACGCGTCCCTGGCGGCCGTACACCCCGAGCGGGGCGTGGTGTCGATCCACAGAAAGCTCCGTCCCACCTATGAGGAGCGGCTGGTTTGGTCGTCGGGTGATGGGCACGGGTTGGCAGTCCACGATTGGGGAGGCTTTCGAGTCGGCGGTCTCAACTGCTGGGAGAACTGGATGCCGCTGGCTCGACACAGCCTGTACGCACAAGGTGAACAGGTCCACATCGCCACGTGGCCGGGCTCGCCCTGGTTGACACGCGACATCACCCGCTTCATAGCTCTAGAGGGCAGGGTTTACGTGATCTCTACGGGCGGAGTATTGAGCGCTTCCGACATCCCCAGCGGCTTCCCTTTGAAGGACAAACTCGGCACCGCGGATCGATTCATGACCGGAGGTACTTGCATCGTCGGACCGGACGGAAAGGGCATCGCGGGCCCGGTCAAAGGTGATGAGACAATCGTTTACGCCGACCTGGACGTCGATGCGGTCCTTGCGGAGCGGCAGAACTTCGATCCTGCCGGGCACTACTTCCGACCGGACGTATTCAACGTGACAGTCGACACCGATCGACAGGAGCCTCTCACTCAATAGGCAGCCAAGAAGCGCCGATATCTCCTTAGCGCTTCAAGGTGATAGCCGATGCCGGATCAGCGGCACAGCAAGGACGGCGGAGATCCCTGGGAAAACCATGAAGACGTCACGAAGAATGAGCCCAGGGACGCACCCACGCGTCCACTCATAGCTCGGTATCTTCTCGGCCTCGGCCTGATCGCTGTCTTTGCCATCAGCTCGACCTACCTGGTCGCTCGCGCCCTTTCCCGCCAGGACGCTGATATCCAGCCATTGCTCTTGCAGGGAATTCTGCTCGTGGCGCTCGTCGAAGGAATCTTCCTCTTTCGACCTTTGGCGAGGCGGATCAAGCAGGGACGGGCCGAGCGGGAGGAGGAACACGAAGCCGAGCGCGAACAGGACGGGGAAGAGATCAACTACCTGGCCCAGTTCGATCCTCTGACCGGTCTCGCCAACCGGGTGTTGCTCAGGGACCGCCTCGAACATGCAGTCGTGAGAGCTCGGAGAGACGGAACGCTGGTCAGCGTGATGTTCATCGATCTCGACGACTTCAAAGCTGTCAACGACCAGCTCGGCCACCACATCGGCGACCAACTACTCCGGCAGGTGGCAGGCCGACTCGAGGACTCGGTGCGGGAGAGCGACACCGTTGCCCGCCTTGGTGGCGACGAGTTCATGATCATCCTCGAGGGCGGGACACGCCCGGAGGACGCCGGCCAGGTGGCCGAGAAGGTGCTCAGCGCGCTCGAGAAGCCTTTCCTGCTGCTCGACCGCAAGCTCTTCGTTACCGGAAGCATCGGGATCGTCGTTTACCCCCTGGACGGCGAGAGCATCGACGGGCTCCTACGCGACGCCGACCTCGCTATGTACTCGGCCAAAGACGCCGGCAAGAACACCTACCAGTTCGTCACTGCAGAGCTGAGAGCCAAGACGTCAGCGCGGATTGAGCTCCTCACCAGCCTGCGCGCGGCGCTGGCCCGTGACGACCAGCTCTGGCTGGCTTATCAGCCCAAGCTCTGGCTCGAGACGGGGCAGGTCACCGGTGTGGAAGCGTTACTCCGGTGGGATCATCCCGAAATGGGTGCCGTTATGCCCGGCCAGTTCATTCCGATCGCGGAGGACACGGATCTGATCCTCCCACTGGGCGAGTGGGTGTTAACCGAAGCCTGCCACCAGGCCCGCGAGTGGATGGACTCGTCGCTCCCGAACATCTCGGTCTCGGTGAACGTCGCCGCGAGACAGTTCCGGCACGGCGACCTGGTCGAAACCGTGGGAAGGGCACTCCGAGACAGCGGCGTCGATCCCAAGCTGATTGAGCTCGAGCTGACAGAGGGCACCTTGATCGAAGACACCGAAATGACTCGGCGGACATTGGAGAGACTCAAGAAGATGGGAGTGCGCATATCGATCGACGACTTCGGTACGGGCTACTCCTCGCTGAGCTATCTGAAGCAGTTCCCGATCGACTACCTGAAGATCGATCGCTCCTTCATTACGGACCTCGAGCGCGAGCCCGATTCCATGGCCATTCCCACTGCCGTTATTCGGCTTGCGCACAGTCTCTCATTAAAGGTGATCGCAGAAGGAGTCGAGACTCCCGAACAGCACGAGATCCTTTCGGAGCTGGGTTGTGACATCGCCCAGGGCTACCTGTTCGGCAAGCCGGTGCGGCCTCTGGAGATCGAAGAGATCGTCCGTAAAGGAACCGCCGTCAAAGTCTGACCCCGCGACGGTCGTTGGAGACGGGCTAGCGCTCGAATACGCTCCGGCCGAATAGCGGAAGGTCCATGGGCGAGCGCGAACCCGAATCTCCGTCTGGCTGGAGACGGGTCGGCATGGTGGTCCTCATCGCCATCGGTGTGCTGGTTCTGCTCGGTGGCACCTGCGCCCTGCTGCTCAACGTTTGATGAGGCCCACGTTGCTACCCCTCGGGGAACTGGCCATCCCGACGCACGACGCATTCCTGCTGCTGGGCGTGGCGGCGGCTTTCGCCTTTTACCTGTGGGAGGCGCGTCGCCGTCGGAAGCTAACTGAGAAGACGCTCTGGGTCGCGATCGGCGCCCTCCTGGGAGGAGCCGTCTTTGGCAAGCTCTCAACGGGCTGGCAATACCTGGCCACGGCCCCGGAACCCACTCTTCAAGGCCTCTGGCTCCAGGGCGGTCGCAGTGTGCTTGGAGGCTTGGCGGGGGCCTACTTCGGAGCGATCGTGACCAAGCGAATCGTCGGCTACCGCGAGAGGACCGGGGACCTGTTCGCACCGGCCGTCGCTCTCGGACTGGCTATCGGCCGCATCGGATGCTTCTTGACTGAGCAGGTCGGAACGCCCACCTCGCTGCCTTGGGGCATCACCCTGGACCCCGCGATCGGCTCCCAGATTGCTAACTGCCCCCAGTGTGTGTCAGGTATCCCGCTGCATCCTTCCTTCCTCTACGAGATCGCATTTCTCGCACTGGCGTTCGGCGGTTTGCTGGTTCTGCGAGGGCGCATCCCCGTCCAGGGTGAGCTGCTGAAGATCTTCCTGCTGTCCTATGGGCTCTTCCGATTCGTAGTCGAGTTCGTCCGAGGGAACCCGGAGTTCTGGCTGGGCCTATCAGGCTCCCAGCTCTTCCTATTGGTCACGGTCCCTTTCGTCGGGGTGTACTTCCTGCGCCAGTGGTCTCAGGGTGCCTACCGAACTAGGCAAGTAGCCACATGACGGAAGCACGCCAGATCAACTGGGGTCAGCTGATGCTGGGTCTGGGAGTCTCGGTGCTCGGAATCACGGTCTTCTTTTGGGTGGTGTTCTTCACCGCGCTCGGCCTTGACGCGCCCGACTGGGTTGCCGCGCCGTTGGCGCTGCTGCTGCTGGCCGCGACTGCTGCGGTAGTCGTCTTGGCCTTCCGCGGCGGCAACCGGAGTCTCGGGATCGGCATCGCGGTCGGCTATGCCCTGCTCACGATCCTCTCGATGGGGAACTGCACGCTGCTGGTGGTTTTGATCCCAGGTCAGATATGACCCTGGGTATGCCGGTCAGGGAGGATCGCATCCATCGCTACGTGACCTCCTTCTGCCCTCTCTGCCATGACGAGAATCCCAGTGCTCCCCTCGAGGAGGTCGAACGGCTGGCCGGCTACCTGTCAGAGGCCGAGGGTCGAGTCTGGCTCGTGCGGGGATGCCCGAAGCACGGCAAGGTCGTCACTCTCTATGACGAGGATCCCGAGATCCTCTCCTACCTGGAGGAATGGACTGCGCCCACGAAAGTCCATATTCCTGACACGGACGGCAACTACTCGCCCATACCGGCGGCTTATCTCGAGGGCCTAGGCGAGATGCAGACCCAGCACACTTGCATCCTGCTCGAGGACATCAACGAGAACTGCAACCTCCGGTGCCCGACGTGCTACGCCGATTCGATGCCCGAGCTGACCGGAGTGGCCCAAGTTGACGATGTCCTCGCCAACATCGATACGAGGCTGGCTCGGGAGGGCGGTCGTATCGATGTCTTGATGCTCTCCGGCGGCGAGCCGACTATCCACCCGCGCTTCGCCGAAATCCTCCGGCTCGTCACCCAGCGTGAGATCGGGCGCATCTTGGTCAACAGCAACGGGGTGCTCATCGCCCGCAACGACGAGTTGCTCGATTTGCTCGCCCGACACAAGGATCGCGTGGAGGTGTATCTCCAGTTCGACGGATTCCGCAAGGAGACCTATCTCCACCACCGAAACGCCGACCTGCGGTCTCTGAAGGAACGAGCGATAAACCGCCTGAGCGATGCCGGAATATTCACCACGCTCACTATGACCGCCGCGCTCGGTGTCAACGACGACGAGATCGGAGCGGTGGTCATGAAAGGCCTCGAAACGGATTACGTCGGCGGGATCTGCATCCAACCTCAGTTCGGATCAGGCCGCTCGAATCCGATTGACCCCCTCGACAGGCTGACTCACACCGGCGTTTTGCACCGTCTGGGACCGCAAACCAACGACACGGTCACTTGGAAGGACCTGACCGCCCTACCGTGCTCCCATCCTCATTGCGCCAGCGTCGGCTACATGCTCAAGACCGATGACGGTGACTGGAGATCGCTCGTCGGAGTGATCGGGCACGAACGGCTCAAGATGCACCTCGATCTGGTCAGCAACAAGATGGCCGATCACTCTCTCACTGAGGACCTCCAGAAGCTCGTCAAGGCGTCGCTGCTCGGACTGCTGAGCGAACAAACGTCCTTGACCCACCCGAAGCTCCTGGATCTGTTTCGCGACGTCTGCGAGGCCTGCGACCTCGGGATGGGCACTCTCCTGAAAATGGCGACCAGCTCCTCGGAGCGTCGCCGGATCCGCGAGTTAGTTGCGACTCGCGTCAAGCGGATCACGATCAAGCCTTTCATGGACATCAACACGATGCTGGAGGAGCGGCTGATGCAGTGCTGTGTGCACGTTGGCGCCAGCAAGAACGGTGACCATCAGTGCGCCCCGTTCTGTGCCATGCAGGCCTGGCGACCTCTGGGTGAGCTGAAGCTGGCCGAGGTCGCCCGCATCGATAGCGAAAACGTCCCCGTGGCAATTGGAGGCCGTACATGAGATCTGCCCCGCCCGCAGCCTTCACCGCCCGGCCCGAGACAAAGCCCTTCGACCCACTGCGGTTGTGCGTGTTTACGACAGTCGCGCTCCTGGCCTGGCTCCTCTCCCCTCCACTGATGGTGGCGGTGATGAGCGGGCTGGCAATCGTGGCTTATGGCCGGGCACGCAGGGCCGGGGTGCTGAAGAGCAGGTGTCTGCTCGGAGACACGCGGATTGTCTTGGCTTAC
>JBHICV010000113.1:0-8378 GCA_046759765.1 Acidimicrobiia bacterium | reverse complement strand
TCACGCACTATGAACCCGTCCTGATCCACCGTTGTCTCAATCGCTTCGAGGGCGAGGAGCAAGGCGAGCTCCGGATCGATGGCGAGATTGCCCACCGATGCGGCCGCCAGCTCCCTGGAGGCGGCCTCCCGGGCCTGGGCCTCCGCTTCCCCTCGCTGCGCGAAGGCGAACACCGCCAGGACCAGACTGACTGCGGCTGCAACCGCCAGACCACCAACCACGGCGCCGCGCCGTCGGCGCCTTCTCCGAGCCCGGCCCTCCTCCGCCTGATGACTCTCCTCCAGAAAACTGCGCTCACTGGTAGTCAAGGAGAGATCGGTTTCGGCCGCCCACTCTTCCATCTGCTCCAGGCGCCCTCCTCTGAGCAAGTAGCTCGGCTCCCGATCTCCCTCCAGCCAGTCCCGCGTAGCTGACGCCAGCCGCCGGTGCTGGAGCAGGTCCTCGCGGCGCGACTCGATCCAGCCTCGGAGCCGCTGCCACTCCCGGAGTAGCGCCTCGTGGGCCACTTCTGCGGTGGGGGCCCGCGATACGGGATCGCGGTCGAAGGCCAGCAGGCGATAGGTGCCGAATTGGTCCACTACCTCGTCGAGGGCTCTTTGATCGATGTCCAGGTCACGCAACTCGGCGCGGGTGATCCGTCTTCGGGTGTCGTCTGCCTGGCCCACGGTCACGAGACGGAGGAATAGTTGTTGGCAGGCTTCCTGCCCCGTGGAATCGAGCGTGGCGTAGATCTCCTCCGCGCGCCTGCCCAGAGCTCCGAGGACGCCGCCCGAGGCCTCGTACGCCCCCAGAGTGAGGCGCCCATCGTCCCGCCGGTCGAAGACCTCAGTTAGGGAGTACTGGAGGAGCGGGAGCACACCGGGCTGCTTTCGGACATCCGCCACCACCTGTGAAAGCAAGGTGGGCTCTACTTCCAGTCCGACCCCGCGCGCAGGACCCGAGACAGCCTCCGTTAACTCGGCCTCATTGAGGGGAGTAATGGGAACGAGTCCGTCCCTCAAGAGCTCCCCGAACGGCGAGTACTGGAGCGGCCGATCGAAGAAGTCGGCTCGCAGGGTGACGATGACCCGCACTCGGCTCCGGGGATCGGTCACGGCGGTCGCCAGAGACTCCAAGAACCTCTGCCGGACGTCCTCGTCATCGACCAGGGTGAAAAGCTCCTCGAACTGATCGATCAGAAGGAGGAGCTCCGAGCCGTCGTCGGGAAGGATCTGCTTGGAGACGCGAAGCAGACCACGCGGATCTGCACTGAGTTGATCGATGGCAGTCGGGTCTCGGACCGCCACTCTCAGCATCGCGGCTTCGAGCTCCTCAAACGGGTAAGCACCTGGAAAGCAATCGGCGATGAACCACGAGTCCGACCCATCGAAGCGGCCCTTGCGGAGAGCTGGCACGAGTCCCGCCCGAACCACCGACGACTTGCCGGATCCGCTGGCGCCAACCACGCCGATAAGCCGGGAGCTGCCGATCTTGTCGAGTAGCTGTGCGACTAAGGCTTCCCGGCCGAAGAAGTCCTCCGCGTCAGCCTCGAAGAAAGGCCGGAGGCCCTTGTAGGGGTTGCGGACTTCGGCAAAAGGCGCGGCGGGTCTCGGGCGCTCGACCGGTTGCTCGACTGCCTCGCGGACAGCTGCAACAAACATGTCCACTGTCTCGAATCGCTCCTCCGGCCTGAAGGCGGTCGCTTTCGAGATCGCGGCCCAGAGGGCTTCTGGAAGCGGCACCAAAAGATCGGTGCGCTCTGAGGAGGGTGGTTCACCTGTAAGCAGCTCCCCCACGAGCAAGCCGAAGCTGTAGATGTCCGACCTGGCCGACGGAGCCTCACCTCGCTCGGCTTCGGGTGGGAGGTAGGCGGGTGAGCTGGTCCATACCTGCGATGCGTCCTGCGGGTCCCGCAGCCTTGTCGCTAGTCCGAAGTCGGAGACATAGCCGTTGCCGTCCTGGTCGAGCAAAACGTTGGTGGGCTTGATGTCGCGATGCAGCACACCGTGACGGTGGGCATAACCGAGTGCAGATCCGATCTGCTCGATTAGAGGAAGCGCAGTCTCGAGCCGCCACGGACCTTGACGAAGCGAGTCCCGCAGGCTGCCGCCCCGCATCCACCGCATTACTAGATAGGCGTTGTCGGGCTCTCTCCAGAAGTCGTATAGAGAGACAATGTGGGGATGCTCGAGCTGAGCAACCAGCCGACCCTCATTCTCGAAGCTGCGGACGAAATCCGGGTCGTTGGCGTACTCGGGCCGAATCGCCTTTAGCGCCACCTCTCTTCCGACCGAAGCCTGATAGGCCCGGTAGACGAGCCCGAAGTCGCCCTCTCCGATCTGTTCCCGCAGCTCGTAGCCGCGGACTGTGCGCGCGAATCCGGCCGCTTGGAGGTGGACCGGAGCACTATCCACTTGCAAAGGTGGGAACTCTGAGGGCAAGCCCTCGGCTAGCAGCTGGAAGATGACCTCCGGCTCCCCGAGAGAGCGCAGCCGGTGCTCGCCCAGCTCGAGAAGCTCGAATCCGTCTGTCTCGTCGAGCCGGCTCTTGGCCGCTGAGGACAGCAGCACTTGTCCGCCGTGACCGCAGGCCATCAGCCGGGCTGCGCGGTTGAGAGTCGGCCCGAAGTAGTCGTCGCCGCGGTGTTCGGCGTCACCGTCGTGGATGGCCATCCTTACCTTGAGCTGGCCGACGGTGCCCCACTCTTCTGCCAATAGTTCTTGCTGGGAGACGATCGCCGCCTGAACGGCTAAGGAGGTGCTGGGCATCACGGCCAAGACACCGTCGCCCGTCCCCTTGAATACTTTGCCCCCGTAATCGGCTACAACGGCCGATATGAGCCGGTCGTGTCGAGCGATCGCCTCGCCCATCTCGTCGGGATGTTTCTCCCAGAGGGAGGCGCTGCCCTCCAGGTCCGTGAATAGCAAGGTGACCTCTTCGACAACGACCTCACGGGAGATGTCGAGGGTCTCGTCTCGGTCGGCGATTCGTCCCCGGAGGCTTTGCAGCTTCTCGGATGGCTCGGTTCCGAGCTCTTCTGACAAGACTCGCTCTGCCTTGTCGTAGGTGGTCAGTGCGTCGGCGGCCCGGCCCGACCGATAGAGGGCCAGCATCAACTGGCTCCAGAACTCCTCTTCGAGTGGATGCTCTCGGGTCAGAGCCTCCAGCTCGGGGACCAACTCTTCGTGGTTGCCGAGGGCCAGCTCTGCGTCGATACGCCGTTCGACGGCACGCCGCCGGCGCCCCTCGAGCTGCGTTACGAAAGGTCGCAGCCCAGGCTCACCGGCCAGGTCGGCGAAGGGAACGCCGCGCCACAGGCCCAGACCCTCTCCCAGCACCTCCCTGGCCTCAGCCGGGTCATCGGCCAAAGCTTCCTCAGCTCGGTTGACCAGATCCTGAAAAAGGAGCGCATCTACCTGGCGTGGAGTCACATCGAGCCGGTAGCCCGGTGCCTTCGGATTGAGCAGCTCAGCCTCGACGTTGAGCGCCTCCTGCAACGCGGCTATCTCACCTTGTAGGACCTGGCGCACTTCCGGCGAGGGATCCGGCGCTAGATGGGCTACGAGGGCATCCGCGGCGACGGTCTCGTTGGCATGGGCCAGAAGGAGCGCCAACACCAAGCGGCGATCTCGGCCGTCGATGGGCACTGGAGCCCCTTCGTGGGTCACCTCTAAGGGTCCGAGCAGCCGGAACTCCACGCTACAAAACTAGGCGTCGCCGGCCTCCAGTGTGAGGGGAATCCGCTGGTTCTAGCCTGCGCCCTTCCATGGAGATAGCTCTCTCGTTGTTGGCCGCTGGATTCGTGGGAACCGCCGACTTCCTCGGTGGCGTGGCCTCGCGCCGCGGTCATGTCTTCGGCGTCGCGCTCTGGGTGCAGATTGTCGGAGTTGGCGCGCTTCTCATTGCCGCTCCGTTCTTCGAAGCTGATCCAAGCGCAGAGGACTGGTTGTGGGGAGCCGTCGCCGGGGCGGGGGGTGGGCTCGGTGTTTTGGCGCTTTATCGAGGATTCGCGGCCAGCAGAGTGGGCGTGGTCGCTCCGGTCTCAGCGGTGTCCGCCGCCGCCCTCGCGGTTCTGTTCGGGGTGGTGGTTGGCGACCGTCCGGAATCTCTCGATTGGATCGGCATCTTCCTCGGTGTCATCGCCATCGCGCTTGTTTCGAGGGTGCCCGATGATCATCCCGATCGGCCCGTGAAGCCCGGGTTGATGTTCGGTTTGCTCGCCGGCCTCGGTTTCGCGGTGTTGTACATAGCCTTCAGCCGGACCGGCGCCGACTCGGGAGCGTGGCCGCTGCTCTCCGCACGGGTCACCGGCTCGATCATCACCCTGGGGCTGGGATGGCTGACCGCGAGGCATCTCCTGCCAGATCGAACTGCCTGGAAGGCGGTGGTGGCTTCGGGCCTCTGCTCGGTCACAGGGAACTTCGCTTTCATCGCGGCCGCTCACATCGGGCTGCTCGCCATTGTGGCGGTCATCACCTCGCTCTATCCGGCGGCTACTGTCGGCCTGGCGCGGATTTTCTTCCACGAGCGACTCAGTCAATCCCAGCTCGCCGGGCTGGCCTTGGCGATTGCTGCCGTGGCCGTGATCGCCCTGTGATTTCCTGGGTTCGCTTCTCGTAGACTCGCCCACTATGTCGACTTGCCCTTCCTGCTCGCCAGAAGTCGAGACTGACGCCCGGTTCTGTCCCTCTTGTGGTAGTGAGCTCGGTTCCCGCTGTCCCGAGTGCGGTGAGGCCCTTCCGGAAGGGGCCCGCTTCTGCCGGCACCATGACCTGGCTGTCCTGGATGACGCGGGCTCGTTCCAAATACTGTCCTTCGCACTCAAGAGTTCGCTCAAGCGCGCCCGGAAGATCGCTGATGGTCTGGGAGCCGACCGAGTCCTTACCCAGATCGAGCAGGTCGAGACGGGGTGACGGCCGGATCCCACTCCCTCGTCGTCGACGGCACGCGTCTCGAGTACCGGTGGATCGGGGAGGCACCGGACGCGGCGATCACTCTTGTGTTCCTGCACCACGGCCTGGGATCGGTCAGCACGTGGAAGAACTTTCCCGATCGTGTCGTGGCGGAGAACAGAATCGGCGGCCTCGTCTACAGCCGGGCGGGCTACGGCCGTTCAGATCCAATCGAACTCCCTCGACCACTCACCTTCATGGAAGACGAGGCCCGTGACGTAGTAGGCAAGGTCCTCGACGCCACGGGAGTACAGAAGGCCATCCTGATCGGGCACTCCGATGGCGCCTCAATCGCGGCGGTATATGCAGGCGGGAGCGGCGACCTCCGAGTCCGCGGTCTGGTGCTGATGGCCCCCCACTTCTTCACGGAAGAGGTCACCAGGGCCAAAGGCCGCGAGATCACGCACGATTTCGAAGAAGGAGATCTGCGGGAACGCCTAGCTCGCCACCATGAGCATGTCGACATCGCCTTCCAGGGCTGGGCCGATGCCTGGCAAGATCCGGGATTCAAGGACTGGGACATCACCGAATACCTGGACTACATCCGCGTGCCCATCCTCGCCATCCAGGGTGAGGACGACGGCCACGGGACTCTGGCTCACATCGACGCGCTCGACGAGATCATGGCTCCGGTGGAGAAGCTGGTGCTACCCGACTGCGGCCACTCCCCCTATCTGGAGCAGCCCGAGGCAACGCTCGAGGCGATCACCGACTTCGTCAACCGGCTGGTCGAGGTCCACGACGAGTCGGTCTAAGGCCGCGTTCTGTCATCGCAATGTCGCCTGGCGCCATTCAGATTGACAGGAAACCTCGAGGCTTCGTCAGCTCCCCGCTGCCCGCCGGTACTCATTGATCGGCTTCAGGAAATCGTCCGGAATCGGAATCGGCTTCCACTCGTCGTGGTCGACGAAGACGGTGGTCAGATGGGCGACGTAACAAGGCACGCCGTCCGACCGCACTCCCTCGACCCTGAACGACAGCGACGTCGTGCCGACCTTCTCGACGAACACGCTGCTGCTGACCTCGTGCTCCGGCGTGAGCGGGGCCGAGATATCGGCGTCGAAGTGCACCCACGGTCCGCCGGTGCCACGATCCACGACCATTCCATACCAGGTCACCCCGAACGTGACTTCCCACCAGGCTTCGATCGCGTCCATGGCGTAGTCGAGGATCCTGACCGTATAGGCGATGCG
This sequence comes from Acidimicrobiia bacterium, assembly GCA_046759765.1. Classification (GTDB taxonomy): domain Bacteria; phylum Actinomycetota; class Acidimicrobiia; order Spongiisociales; family CAZKJJ01; genus JBHICV01. Next base: position 2,254 of record JBHICV010000113.1, on the reverse strand, counting down.
GGCGGTGTCCGTGTCGGACCAAGTGACCCGTCGGCGATGGGCGAAGGCCTCCACCTCAGGCGACCAGCCGCACGTACTCGAAGTCCCCCGGCTTGTTGTCGATGCCAGAACGGGGAGGAGCGATCCAGGAGGCAAACTCGCCGGCGCCCACCTCTTGCTTCATCAACTCCGTGATGAAGTCGGCATCCTCCGATGTGGGCAGGAACTCCGAGCGCCGGCTATCCCACTCTTTCTCACTGAGGATGGAACCGTCGGGAGAAACGCGCATACCGGCGAACTCCCCTATCTGTCGATGGAAAGCCAGGTGGGGCAGCCGCAACTCGAAGTCGACGCCAGTGCTTGCGATCGTCTTGTTGAAGCGGTCGATGCCGCGGGAGCAGTTGGTGATGAAGTCGTCCCGTAGCCGGGTATTTAGGGCGGTTAGGGCCGGCTGGTCCCGCACTTCGAAACCGCCATTGGTGGCCTGGAGCACCGGGTACGTGTCCTCCGACAGCTGGTGGTCATCGTCGATCTTGGACTCCTGGAACCGGCCCTTGAGGCCGGAGTTGAAGGCGTTGGCGGCATTGGTTGAGATCTCGGATCCGAAGAGGTCCAGTGTCAGTGAGTAGTGCAGATTGGCCTTTCTCTGAATCAACGGCAGGTCGATGACGCCGAGCTTTCGCACCGCTTCAACGTCGTAGGGATCCTCGATCCCCGCCGTCCGCATGGCCTCGCAGGTGCTTTGCAGAATCCGGGTGAGTCCCGACTCGCCCACGAACATATGGAAGGCCTCTTCGGTGAGCATGAACCGGCACGTGCGCGAGAGCGGATCGAAGCCGGACTCGGCGAGAGCGCCGAGTTGCATGCGGCCGTCCCGATCGGTGAAGAAGGTAAAGAGAAAGAAGGACAGCCAATCCGGCGTCTGCTCGTTAAAAGCACCCAGGATTCGGGGCTTGTCCACATCTCCCGATTGCCTTCGGAGGAGCTCCTCGGACTCCTCGCGTCCGTCCCGCCCGAAGTAGCGCTGAAGTAGGTAGACCATCGCCCACAGGTGTCGCCCCTCCTCGACGTTCACCTGGAATAGGTTCCGCATGTCGTAGAGCGATGGTGCGGTCTTGCCCAGATAGCGCTGCTGCTCGACGGAGGCCGGCTCTGTGTCGCCCTGGATGACTACCAGCCGCCGCAGCAAGGCCCGATACTCACCCGGTACCTCCTGCCAGGCCGGCTCCCCGACGTGGACGCCACATTGAACCGTTCGGCCTTCTACGGCCGGGGCCAGCAGGATCCCCCACCGGTAATCTGGCATCTTCACGTAGTCGAAGCGCGCCCAACCCCTCGGGTCGACACTCACCGCCGTACGGAGATACACGAGGGCCTCCTGGAAGCCGTCCGGACCCATCCGCATCCACCAGTCCAGATATCCAGGATGCCAGGACTCGAGCGCCCGCTTGAGCCGGGCGTCGTCAGCCAGCCCCACGTTGTTGGGGATCTGCTCGTCGTAGTCGACGTCCAAGCTCACCCGTCCCTCCGTTTCGCGTTCCTGTCAATCGACGCGTCGGAAAGCGACGCGTGCATTGACACGAAACCCGGAGATCTCATGTGCGCTCGCGATCATACGTGGGGCGTACGCCGGTCCCATATCGGCGCAGCGCGCCTTCCTCTCCCGACGCGTTCGGCCGGGAGAACACCCAGTTCTGCCACGCGGATAGCCGGCCGAAGATCTTCGTCTCCATGGTCTCGGGTCCAGCGAAGCGCAAGTTCGCTTCCATGCCGCTGAGAGAATCGGGTGAGAAGCTTGCCCGCTCCTCGATAGCAAGTCGGAGCTCGTCATCCCAGTCGATTTCGTCGAGGGCGAAAGTCACGAGACCTGCATCTTCCGCTTCCTTGGCGGTGAGATTCTTTCCCGCCATGGCCTCAGCCTCGGCCAGACGCTCGGGGTGGCCCCAGAAGCGGGTTTCGAGGCGAGAGAGGCCATTGGGCATAGGCAAGGGGCCGAGGTTCATGCTCGTGAGTCGAAGGACGGGCGCCTCTCGGTCATCTCCGACTCGCTGCCCCTCGAGCATGTAGCTCCGGTCGGCAGCGAACACCAGCTCCGCTAGCAAACCCACGAAGCAACTGCCGGGTTCGACCAACGTGAAAGCCGTGCGGGATCCGACATCCAGCCGCTTCAGAGTTCGCTTCCAGTAGAGAACGATCTCACGGACCAGCCAGTCGTCCATATGTTCAAGCAGAAACGCGTCGTGGGCAGCTGCCAGATCCGAGCCGCCTTCCGTTC
>JBHICV010000112.1:0-8397 GCA_046759765.1 Acidimicrobiia bacterium | reverse complement strand
CGCCGCGGTATTTCTGGCCTTCTGTGAAGCCGGTACCCACGTCATCATCTCCGACGTTGCCTACGGCGGGACCTACCGCTTGGCAACCAAGGTTCTCGCTCGGTTCGGCGTCGAACCCGCGTTCGTCGACACAGCCGACCCGAGCAAGGTCGAGGAATCGCGCCGCGACAACACGCGGCTGATCCTCACGGAGACGCCTGCCAATCCCACGCTCAAACTCACCGACATCGCGGCTATCTCGGACTGGGCGAGAAGCCACGGCATTCTTCATGCGATCGACAACACATTTCTGACGCCCTATCTCCAGCGCCCGCTCGAGCTCGGCGCCGATCTGGTCGTCCACTCGACCACGAAGTATCTGGACGGCCACAACGCCACGGTGGGCGGGTCGGTCGTGAGTCGCACTTCGGACCTGCATGATCAGGTTGCCTTCATCCAGAACGCCACCGGCACCATCATGTCACCTCAGGTGGCGTGGCTGACTCTGCAGGGCGTCAAGACACTCGCCGACCGGATGGAGCGGCAGTCCGACAACGCGATGGTCATCGCCAGGTTCCTCGAGGAGCATCCCAAGGTGTCCATGGTTACCTATCCGGGTCTCGGATCCTTTCCTCAGCACGACTTGGCCAAGCGGCAGGCGTCTGGTTTCGGGGCGATGGTTACCTTCGAGGTCGAAGGAGAACTGGACGCCGGCAAGAAGCTCATGGACTCGGTCGAGTTGTGGGCGCTCGCCGAGAACCTTGGCTCGGTTGAGTCGCTGATCACCCATCCGGTGACCATGACACACGGGGATGTCGACCCAACCGAGCGGGCTCGGGTAGGGATCACGGATCCGCTGGTACGCCTGTCAGTCGGGCTCGAAGACGTCGAGGATCTGATCGAGGATCTGGAACAGGCCCTGGATCGGCTCTGATCGAGCGGTCCGGATAGGGTTGTTGAACTCTGGCGAAGGGCGAAGGCATGACGGTGGCACAAGCGAGCGGGCGGGTGGATGTTCCGCTGCTGACTCAAACAATCGGGCAGAACCTGGAAGCGACCGTTGAACGGTTTCCGGACCGGGAGGCGCTGGTGGTGCCCTACCAAGACCAGCGGTACACATACGCGGAGTTCAACGATGCAGTGGACACGCTGGCAGGGGGGCTCCTCGACCGCGGCATCGAAGTAGGCGACCGGGTCGGTATCTGGTCGCCCAACAACGCTGAGTGGGTGCTGATCCAGTACGCCACCGCCAAGATCGGAGCGATCCTCGTCAACATCAACCCGGCCTACCGGACATCTGAGCTCGAGTATGCGCTGGGGCAGTCGGGCTGTCGCTTCTTAGTCTCGGCATCAAGTTTCAAGACCTCGGACTATCGCGACATGGTCGCGGAGGTTCAGAATGACCTGGAGACCCTGGAAGAGACGATCTTTCTCGGATCACCCGCCTGGGATGACCTGTTGTTGGCAGGAGAGTCGGTGCCGCGAGGCGAGCTCCGGAAGCGCAGCGTCGGTCTCGATCACACGCAGCCGATCAACATCCAATACACATCCGGAACGACCGGGTTCCCCAAGGGTGCGACACTCAGTCACTACAACATCTTGAACAACGGGTTCTTCGTCGGTGAGCTGTGCCGCTACACCGAGGAGGACCGAGTGTGCATCCCGGTGCCGTTCTATCACTGCTTCGGGATGGTGCTGGGGAACCTGGCCTGCACCACCCACGGGGCCGCGATGGTGGTCCCCGGAGCCGGCTTCGAACCGTCGGAAGTGCTCCAGACCGTGGAGTCGGAGCAATGCACGAGCCTGTACGGCGTTCCCACCATGTTCATTGCCGAGCTGGGCGAAGCAGACTTCGAGGACTACGACCTATCCAGTCTGCGGACCGGCATTATGGCAGGCTCCCCCTGCCCGGTGGAGGTGATGAAGCGGGTGATATCCGACATGCACATGGACGAGGTGACGATCTGCTACGGCATGACCGAAACGTCACCGGTCTCGACCCAGACCGACCCGGATGACGACATCGACCGGCGAGTCTCGACGGTGGGGCAGGTGCATCCCCACGTCGAGGTGAAGGTCGTCGACCCGGAGAGCGGCGAGACCTTAGCGCGGGGTGAGTCGGGAGAGATCTGCACCCGGGGTTACTCGGTGATGATGGGCTATTGGAACGACCCCACCCAGACCGCGGAGGCGGTGGATTCAGAAGGGTGGATGCACACGGGCGATCTCGCCACGATGGACGCCGACGGGTACGTAAACATCGTCGGTCGGATAAAGGACATGATCATTCGCGGCGGTGAGAACATCTACCCGCGCGAGATCGAGGAGTACCTCTACACGCATCCCGACATCGTGGACGCCCAGGTCGTCGGGATTCCGGACACCAAGTTCGGTGAGCAACCGATGGCGTGGGTGGTGCGCAAACCTGGCTCGGACCTGACGGAAGACGAGGTCCGGGAGTTCTGCCGGGGGAAGATCGCCCACTTCAAGATCCCGAAGTATGTGGCGTTCACCGACGAATACCCGATGACCGTCACTGGCAAGATTCAGAAGTTCCGGTTGCGGGAGATGAGCATCGAGCTGCTCGGGCTGGACGACGAGGCGACGATCGAAACGGCCTGAGCGGTCCTCACTCGCCAAAGTCGCTCTTTGTCAGTACAGGAACATGGGCTTGCCCAAGACGTGGCGGACCTTGGGCAGGTAAGCGTCGGCGTCGTATAGCTCGTCAACATCGACCCGCTTTACTCCCTCCCCCGTAACGGAGATGGGAACGTGTGTATAGGTGCCGCCGCGTAGGGCCACCATCCGACCGTGTGTGCCGTCCATCGCCAGGTCGGCCGCGGTTACCGCGTAGTTGGTCGCCACCATCAGATCGAGCGAATCCGGCGGACCGGAGCGCAGCAGGTAAGCGAGCTGTTGATAGATCATGCGCGAGCCGGTCTTCTGGGCCAGGTGGTCGGCGGTAGCGGCACCGATTCCGCCTAGTTTCCGATGTCCGTAGGCGTCAGTATCCCCGGACTGCATCAGGGATCCCCCGATAGCACGCGCCCCTTCTGAGATCGTCGTGATGGCGTAGTTCGACGGGTTGGCGGCCTTGTCCTGTATGAGGAACTCGGCTAGCCGATCGATGTCAAAGGGGACCTCCGAGATTATGGCGCGGTCAGTTCCTGCCAGGTACGCCGTGACGAGCGATGTCTCACCGCTGTACCGCCCGAAGAGCTCCACCACGGCGATTCGCTCGTGGGAGCCCGTCGCCGTCCGAAGTTGGTGGATGTAGCGCACGCCCCGGGTGACCGCGGTGGAGAATCCGATGCAGTAGTCGGTGCCGTGGACGTCGTTGTCCATGGTCTTGGGGATGGCGACTATGGGCAGGCCTTCGGTGTGGAGGCGCAGCCCGTAGGAGAGGGTGTCGTCGCCCCCAATGGGAACGAGCACGTCGATCTTCTGGGAGTCCAGCACTCCCAGCACATGCGAAGTTAGGTCGACGACCCCTCCATCGACCGACCCGCCCAGCTCGATGAAGGCCGGCACCTCCGCGTGATCTACCTTGGCGGGGTTGATTCGTGACGTATGGAGAAAGGTCCCACCCGTTCGGTCGACCGTGCGAACCGCACCCGGTTCAAGCGGCACGAAGTTCTCTGCCACCGTGTCGGGATCGTCAGGATTGGTTCGCACCAATCCATCCCACCCCCGGCGGATACCCACCACTTCGTAACCCTCGGCGGCGATTCTGTTCACCGCGGCCTTGATGGAAGCATTGAGGCCGGGAACATCTCCGCCGCCGGTCAGGATCCCGATTCGCATGCCCGCTCCGCGATACTGGGCGCCCCATTCTGCCCGACAGGAGCGCCCCCGGGCTAGCCGAGTACCACCCGAGCGTCGGATTGAGGTCGATCTCCACGACGTTCGGCTCACAGCAAGCGATGTCCGAGACTTGCCTTAAGTAGGAATTCGTCAATTGGTTCGAGGATGTAGCCGACCAGATCAAGGAAATGTTGCCGCGATACCTACGTCTGCTCGTCGTGCTGGGGCTGCTGGCTGCGTCGTGCGGGGGCCAGTCAGCTGCAGTGCCGGCTCCGACGTCGCTGCCGAGGGTGAATACATCCGTGGTTCCCGTGACAACCACCCCCGCCGCTAAGAGTGCGAATACTCTTGCTACCACCACGACTGTGCCTCCGGTGGAGGACACCGCGTTCGTAGTGTGGATGCCCGACGGCCTGCATCCGGATTTCGATCAGCTGGCGCTCGATGTTCCGGGTGTGACCGGCGTCACGATTATCGAGGTCGCCACTCTTCATATCGCCGAGACACGCAAAGCTGGCGGCCGGATCGTCGATCAGCCGCCCCGACGTTTCGTCATTCCCGCACAGGGGGTCGTGCTGGAGGCGTCCACTTACGGCCGGTTCGTAGACGAAGACGCCGCGTTGGTGATCGGGTCACTTGCCTCCGACGAGGTGTTGCTCGGGGAGAGCTCCGCCGAGATCCGTCGCCTGGCTGCCGGCGACCATATCGTCTTCGAGGGAGGCTTCGAAGGCCGGGTGGCGGCAGTGCTCCCGGATGAGATGCTCGGCTCGGCCGAGCTGGTGGTCGCGACCGACGGGCTGGCAGTGCCTCGTTCACAGAGGAGCTACGCCCTCGTCGACTTCGACGGATCCGTCGAGGAGCTCGAGGTTCTCCTGAACGACACAGTGCCGGGCAGCTCGACTGTCCGAGTCCGGGATCGCAGCGGAGCCAGCGGTCGGCGCCCGACGGTTCGCAGCCAACTGTTCATCAAGCAGACATTCGGCGAGTTTGCCTACCGGCCTACTTCGGGAGGACGGTTCGTCATAGACCCGGACTGGGTTGACGCCAACATCGCCACCGAGAATCTGCCGCTCCTGGGACGGACGACCTGTCATCGCATCTACGTCGACCTGCTGCACGAGGTGATGCAGAGCCTCGTCGACGACGGGCTCGGCTCCGTAATCGATCGGAGTGCTTTCCAGGGATGCTGGGTGTCTCGATACATGAGAGGCTCAGCCCGTCTATCACGGCACTCGTGGGGAGTGGCGGCGGACATAAACTTCGGGAATTCACGCAGCGGAGGACCGGGCTCACCCGTCAACGAGGAGCTGCTGAACCGGATGGCGGCAGTCGGGATCGCCTCCGGCCATCTTTGGACTAACCCGGATCCGGGCCACTTCGAGTACTACGGGCTTGACTCTGATCCTCCGACGCTCACTCTCGCCACGACGAGCTGACCTCGCCCGGGAGCACCGACTCGTGATCTCGTTCGGCCCATTCCCGCCGGCGTCCGCGGCCACCGATGGCTCATATCAGTTGCCGACGCCTGACCGCGAGCTGCCAAGCGCTCGCCGGGTGCAGGGCGATACCTAAAGGCTTTCGTCCCTACGGTCGATTCAGTGGCTGGGAACAAGCTGATGAGCAATTCCAGCCCAGGCGTTCTGATTTCAGATTTGATCTCGGGGGACGGTCCCTTCTCCCGGGTGGCAGATGACTTCCTGCACAGAACGTGCAGCCGGTGCGGTCTGCCCGTTGAGGGCGATTTCGTTCTGCTCAACGGCGCCTATCACTGCCGGGAGTGCATGAGCCGGTCCTGGAGAGCTTCCACCAGCCGCGCCGACTCGGACCGGCGCAGCTAGCTGCCCGGAACCTCTTCCCACCCTCGTCCCGGCGCAAGCCGCGCCTCGAGCTGATCCTCGGCAGCCTCGCTTCCGAACGCAATCAGCCGATCTCCCGAGCGGAGGAGGGTGTGTCCAGACGGGACGAGAACCTCTCGTTCCCTGTGGATCGACACGATGGTAAGACCGTCCGGCCAGGCCACTTCGCTCAAGTGACGGCCGTCGGCCGGCGACCCCGGCCGTATCTGGAACTCGGAGAAACGCGTCCCAGGCCTCGTGCGGATTCGGAGCCGCTCGCGGGTTCCTTCGGCCGCGGTCGCGGTGCCGAGCGCCAGGTGATAGGCGCGAACCGCATCCTCCCTGCGAAACATCCCCAGGAGCCTCGTGGCTTCGTGTTCCGCGACGACTGGGAGGCGCCCGACTCCCAGGGCCGCCATCCGCTCCAGGGCGTGCGAGACGGGTTGGGAGGGGGTGACCGTGGTCGGGTCGGGAGTCATGGCGTCTCGAGCGGCGATATCCGCATTAGGACCGCCGGCCCGGAGGACGTCCGTCACCGAGATGATCCCTATCAGCCGGCCGTCCTCCACCACGGGTAGGCCGTGGTGTCGGGAGCTATCCATGGCCTCTTGAGCCTCCGCGAGGCTCATCGACGGCTCGACTATCTGCGGCACGGGCGATATCACATCCTGGACGTGGACGGTGTCGAGTAGGTCAACCTCGCTACGGCGGGGGAGCCGGACTCCCATCCGATGCAGCGCCATTGTGTAAACGCTGTCGCGATGGAGCAGGTCGGTGAGCAGCGTGGCGAGCGCGGTCGCCAGCATGAGCGGTAGGACCAGTCCGTAGTCCCGGGTGAGCTCGAAGACGATCAAGATGGCGGTAAGAGGAGCGCGAGCAACCGAGGCGAAGACCGCGGACATTCCAACGAGCGCAAAAGCGCCGGTCTGGAGCTCGGAGATAGTCCACAACGGAGCTAGCAGGCTGGCGAAACCAGCGCCGAGCATTGCTCCGATGAAGAGGCTCGGAGCGAACGCGCCTCCCGATGCTTTCGAGCCCAACGTTGCCGACGTGGCCACCACCTTCAGCACAAGCAGTCCGAGGAACACCCACCATGCGAACGTACCCCCTCGGAGGATGATCGAGACAAAGTCCTGACCGGTGCCCAACACAGGAGGATTAGAGAGGTCGAATCCGTCATGGAGGCTCACCGAAGCCAGACCCAGGGCCGCCACGACCAGTCCAAAGACCGCAGGGGTGACCCACCTTGGGAGCTTCCGCATACCGGCGGAGAAGCCCTCGAATCCGCTCAGGAGACGAAGAAATAGCCAGCCGGTAGCCACGGCCAGGATGCCAAGAGCGGCATAAACCAGGAGCTCTGTCGGATGGGCGACGGCGTACCTGACGGCCGGAAAGGTGAGCTCTTCCCCGATGAGGCTGCGGCTGACGACGGCTGCGGTCACGGAGGCAACGACGACTGTGTTCAGGTGCCTCACGGCAAACCCCCCGAGGATGACCTCCATCGCAAACAACATGCCTGCAATCGGAGCGTTGAAGCTGGCTCCGATCCCCGCTCCGGCCCCGGCGGCCACCAGACTCCTGATCTGGTCTTCGCCCAGGTGAGCCCAGCGTCCGAAGGAAGCTCCCACCGACGAACCGATCTGAACGATGGGTCCCTCCCGGCCGGCAGATCCGCCTGCTCCGAGGGTCAAGCTCGTGGCGATCGTCTTGATCCACATCACCCTGGTGCGGACGTATCCGCCCCGCACGGTCAGGTCAGCAATGACCTCGGGAACGCCGTCGCCGGCTGCCTCGGGAGCGAAACGCCGAGCGATCAGCCAGGCGGCCAGTAGTCCCAGCGGAACGGTGATGAACATCCACAACCACTCGATCGGCAGGTTGTCCGCAGCCCAGCCTGTCACCTCGCCGACACCTTCGATGCCCAAGACGAGCAGCACCGTCATCACGCCTACTCCGGCGCCGACGATGCCGGCCATCACGATCAGGCCGGCAGTAGAACCGGGCCTGAACGCCTTCGACCAGAGTCTTGCGAACCACTCCATAACGGAGGAGGAGAGTACTGGCTGAGCTTTCTGTCAATCTCAGCCGCAGTTTCCACGGCTCCGATTGACAGGAACGCGGGTGGGGCGTCCCCTAAGAGACGCCCCACTGATTGCGGACAGCTGATAGCTGACTGCTAACAGCTGACGGCTTATTGCGCTTCGCCCGGTAGCTCCCGGATGCGGATCGCCTGGAAGCGCAACACATGGATGATGGTTCCAAGCCCCAAGGCGATGGCGAACAGGTAGATCGCAACACCGATCCGGCGTACACCCTCCAGCCAGATGGCCGATTGCTCAGCACTGGCCAGCGAGACGGTGCCCGCAAGGACACCGGCACCCACTACCACGTGGATCACGACCGCTACCAGGATCGTCATCATCGCCAGAGCCATACCGGCGATGAACGCCTTGGCGGTCTTGGGCGTCCGGAGCGTTTCGACTTTGGCGCCGGCGGACTGCTGAACGGCCCCTCCGCTGGTGCGGAGTCCGCCCAGGATCCTCGCGATCGCAAATGAGATCGCCGCAAATACAGCCGCGAAGCCGAGGAACATCGCGGCCGGAACGAACTGTCCCAAGGCCGCAATTGTGTCTGCCGCTCCGCCGTTGCTGATCTCGTTGGCCCGGATCACGGCCAGGACTATTCCCACCGCGAAGCCCATCAGGGCCATTACCAGCATGGGAAGCCACAGCCGGCCGCCCGCCTTCTGCGGGAGGCTCAGCGGGAGCGGTTGATCACT
>JBHICV010000111.1:0-8436 GCA_046759765.1 Acidimicrobiia bacterium | reverse complement strand
CGAGGAGACCCCCGAGCCAGTCGAAGAACCCATCGCCGAGGCCGCCGAGCCGGTCGAAGAACCGGCCGACGAGGAGACCCCCGAGCCAGTCGAAGAACCAGCCGAGGAGCTAGTAGCAGAGACCGTCGCGGAGCCACACGCGGCCGACGAGGCCACCGAGATCGGCGAAGACGCAGACCTAGAGGATCTCGTGGCCTCATTAGAGGTCGCCGCCGCCGTTGAGGAGATCTCCTCCGATGCCGAGACCGATTTGCCTGAGACGCATCCCCAGGTCTTCTCAGAACTCGAAGAGCTGTCGGAGCCCTCCGAAGCGGAGGCCGAGGTCCCCATCGAGGAGACGGCCACCGAAGAGGGCGAGGAACGGATCGTCGCCGCAAGTCCAGGCGTCGAGTGGGGCTCGAGATGGCGGGAGACGGCTCAAGGTTGGGTGGAGTCGGAAGATGGGCGTTCGACTTGGAGGCCGATCGTCGCCACGAGCGACACCGTGGCGCAATGGGACGTGGACACATACTTGGGGGTCGTTGCAGGTGATGTCGCGACGGAGAGCTCCGGGGACCCCGAGGCTGTTGTGAGCGAGGCGCGGGCCGTGGCCATACAACGGATGCTGGACGATGCCGTCGCCCGCGGCGCTCACGCCGTTGTTGGCACGGAAGTAGCCGTTCACGAAATCGGCGGGAGTTTGGTGGTTACGGCCACCGGAACTGCCGTGACGCTCCAGGCGCGCGACTGACTAGCTAGCCGACTCTTGGTTGGGCGCAGCCCGGCTAGGAGAGCCGTGCTATCCGAATGTCCCCGGAAACCGTCCGCACGGATACCCTCTGGTCACCCTTGGCTTCCGTTGCTGCAGGCGTGGCCTCCGGTATAGCCACCCTCCCGCTAACGCTCGACAGCCTTAGATCCACCCGCTTCCCGGCGTGAAGGCCAATCGCGGTGTCGCCTGACACGGTCCCGATCGTCAAGTCCGCACCTAGAAACTCCGAGACCTCAACATCCCCCGAAGCCGCTTTGAGCGTGGTAAGGCCACTCGCGCGATCAATGCGGATGTCTCCCGAAGCGGTGGTGATGCTGGAATCACCGTCCAGCTGGTCGGCTTGCACATCGCCCGAGGCGGCAACAATTCTCGCCCGACCCTCCACCAAGCCGAGGTAGATGTCGCCTGAGCCGGTCTTGATAGCGCAGTCGCCCTCGATAACGGAGGCACGGATGTCGCCGGATCCGGCCCGATAGTCCAACGCGCGGAGCGGCACGTCAGTAGTGAGGTTCCCAGATCCCGTTGCCACCTGGAGCTCAGTTCTCTGCGGCACTTCGAGCTCCAGCCGCACGCGGGCACGGCGGCCACGGTCCTGACTGAGCCGAACGTGATCTCCGAACTGCTCAATGATCACCGCGTCGACGTTCTTGCCCCGGATAACGATGTCGATTTGGCCTTCGGCGCCCTTCCTAACCCAAGTGTCGGAGGAACCGAACCTCAGCTCGACCCGGGGGCGCTCGCCAACTTCGAGACGTTCGGTCCGCTCACTCATAGTTCGTAGATTCCCGACACGCGACTTCCACGCGGGGGTCGAGTCTTCGACGAGAGCGCTTTCACGATCCAGGTATTGACAGAGTCGCCTGCGTCACCGGCGGAGGCTTCGATCAGCTCCTTGAGGCTGTCGGGAAGCCTCACGGTGACCCGGGCCTCGTACTCCGACGGGCCGACCTTTTCTTCCGCTTCGATAGGGCGAACAGACAGGCGCGGCTCTCCTTCTTCCATCAGGACCTCGACGTTGTAGTCGGGCAGCTGGGCCTGAATCTCGGCCGCCGCCGCGCTTGCCAACTCGATCGTGAGCTCTTTGATGGAAGCCTGAAGAGCTGCCATCAAAGCTCGGGCGGCCTCTTCCACTACCGGGTCGGCACCTGCCACGACCAGCTGCTGGTCCAGCGCGCCCTCGAGACCAGCGATGGCCGCTTCAGGGTCCATCAGCGAGCCGGGGCCGGACGGAGGACAACCCGCGTCCTGCGAACGCGTTCCTTGCGTCGCCTGCGTGACGCCGGTGGTGGAGCCTCGTATCTCGACTGCAGAGCCCGAACGACTGAGTGATCTAGCATCATGACATCTCCTTCTGCCTGTGATGTCAGAATGATGTCACAAAGACAGCGGTTTGTCAAGCCCTTTCTTTCTCGGCCAGTTCGTAGACGGTGTTTCGCTGGGCCGGGACTCGGCCGGCAGCGGTGATGACCGTACGAAAGTCTTCGGGCGTGACCTCCGTTCCGTGCGAGGCGCCGGCAGATCGCGAGATGATCTCGTCCATGAGCGTGCCGCCCAGATCGTTGCAGCCCGCATCAAGGAGCCGGGCCCCGGCTTCCAGGCCGAGCTTGACCCACGAAGCCTGAATGTTGGGGATGAGGCCATCGAAGGCGATACGAGCCACCGCGTGGATCAGAACCACCTCATCCCAGGTTGGTCCGGGCCGCGACCGGCCCCGCAAGTAGATGGGCGCACCCATGTGAACGAAGGGAAGCGGCACGAACTCGGTGATTCCGCCCGTGCGCCGCTGGATTTGGCGGAGGACCTCGAGATGGTTGGCCCAGCTCTCTGGTCCGTCGATATGGCCGAACATGATCGTCGAGGTGGAGCGCAGGCCGAGCTCGTGGGCCGTGACCATCACATGCGCCCACTCCGCGGTCCGAATCTTGTCCGGACAGAGAAAGGCACGAACTCCATCATCCAGTATCTCGGCTGCCGTTCCGGGCAGGGTTCCCAGGCCCGCGTCGCGTAGGCGCAGCAGTAGGTCCCTGACACTGATGCCGAGGGTCTCGGCGCCTTGCCAGACCTCGAGCGGGGTAAAGGCGTGGATGTGAATTGCCGGCACTGCCGAACGGATTGCTTCGACGACTTCGATATAGAACTCACCCGTGAAGTCGGGGTGGATCCCCCCTTGCAGACAGACCTCGGTGGCGCCTCGCTCCCATGCCTCCTCGGCCCGATGCGCGATCTCGGGAAGGTCCATGAGGTAGGGGTCGCCCCGCAGGTTGAGACTCCGAGGTCCTTTGGAGAACGCACAGAAGCCGCACTTGAAGTAGCACAGGTTGGTGTAGTTGATGTTCCGATTGACCACGTACGTGACGACCTCGCCGACGGCCCGCCTCCGGAGTTCGTCCGCAGTGCGGGCCACCGCCTCAACATCGGCGCCGCGGGCGCGGAACAGAGTGGCAAGCTCATCAGTGCCGGGGGGCGATCCCTCGAGCGCCCTTGCCAGGATGGGTTTGACGCTGGTGGATGCCGTCTCCAGGTTGTCAGCGGCCGGACTTCCCACCCAGAGTGGGTCCGACCACTCGAAGGACAAGCGATCCGGTGGGACCGGGGCGCCGACTTCCTTTCCGGGAGCCCAGGGGGTCCGCGGCCGGACGGCACCGGATCCATCGACCTGATCGAGCCACGCCCGGAACAGTTCCTTGGGCAAAGAGCCGCGCGCGTCGTCGGTGGAGAGGCCGTAGGGCAAGGCTCCCCGCTCGACGAGACCCACCGGCCGCAGTGCATCTCTCAGCTCGCCGATGCCCTCGGCGTCCCAGTCTCGAAGCAGCAGATCACGTGCCCCCGCAGCCACCGCCGCGACGGCGTCCTCGACGGTGTCAACAAATACAGACACTCGTGCCTCGACGCCCGGGAGCCTTCCCAGCGACGCGGCTTCGGGAACCTGGCTGCGTCCGGTGCGCAAGAACGCCGCCTCCGAGCGAACTATGCCGTCCAGCACGCTCTCCTGCGGCGCCTCGTCGACGACGGTTATGCGCCAGCCGGGTATTCCCTGTGACGCCAATGCCAGCGCCACCTCCGGTGGGACTACCCACGCCGCCGGGATGGTGTCGGCAGAAGCTGTCTCCACGGGCAGTACTCCCCCGCCCGCGGTCACACTTATCTCGTCCGGCTCGAAGTGGCCTTTCTCCAGAGTCGTAGTTCCTTCCTTGCGCCGTGTCGCGATGGCCAGCTCGTTGATCGCCAAGGCCGGCCTGACCCTGCAGTACGTCACAACCTCGTTCAAGAGACACCCTCCAATTGTGGGATCAGAGCAAACCCCAGGTCATCGGTCGCATCCAAAACCGAGGGAAGCAAGCCTTCGTCGATCCAGACTGAGTCAATGAAGGTGGGATAGACCGGCAGCCGCGGTAGCAGCCTGAAGCCGGCTGCTTCTGTTCGCGCCTTCAGCTCCAACAGATGCGGCCAGGGCAACTCGGGGTTGACCCAGTCGGGAGTCAGCGGGGACACACCTCCCCAATCGTTGACACCTGCGTCAAGGTAGAGCTCGAAGCGGTCCGTGAGGTTGGGCGGTACCTGGATGTTCATCTCGGGACCGAAGACCCATCTGGCGAGTGCGGCAACTCTCGCTACATAAGAGGGTATCGGCTCCGCGCTCCGCCTCATCCGCGTGGACGGCTTGGCTCGGAAGTTCTGAATGATGATCTCCTGGATGTGGCGTCCCTTGGCGTGGAGCCGTTCCAGCGCGAAAAGACTGTCGACTACCTCGCGATGGTTCTCGCCGATCCCGATCAGAAGCCCGGTAGTGAAGGGAACACCCCAACGACCGGCGGACTCGATGGTGGCTACGCGCAGGGCCGGATGCTTGTCCGGACAATTGTGATGCGGCATACCAGGTTCCATCAGACGCTCCGAGATGTTCTCCAGCATCAGACCCATGGACGGGTTCGACGGACGAAGGGAACGAATGTCGCCGTCACTCATGAGGCCAGGATTGGCGTGGGGAAACAGCGATGTCTCCGTGACGACCAACTCGGACATCGCTCGTACGTAATCGAGCGTCGAGGAGTAACCCCCCTCGGCGAGAAACGACCTCGCCTGTGGCCACCTATCTTCGGGACGATCTCCCAGTGTGAACAGTGCCTCGGTGCATCCAGAGCTCTCACCGCCCCTGGCCACCGCCATCACTTCGTCGACCGAGAGATAGCGGCCGCCCGCACCGGGTGGCTTGGCGAAAGTGCAGTAGCTGCAGGTATCCCGGCACAATGTGGTCAGCGGGATGAATACCTTGCGGCTGTACGTGATCACCTGACCATGTCCCTCGTCGCGCAGGCGGCGTGCTGCCGCGAGCAGGGGAGCTTCCGGACGGGCGCCCGTCAGATACTCGAGAGCGAGGTCGGGGTCGGGTGCCGGGTGACGCATGTTCGAGCAACGGTATCACGGTCTCCCTTGGCCACCGCGAGAGCTACGGTCGATCCATGACCGGTAGGGCTATAGCTCTCCTGGTGGTCTTAGCTGCTTGCAGCCCGACGACCCAGGCTCCCCCACCCCCTACCTCTGTCGATCGCACGACCAGTACCCCGCCACCGGAACCAGTTGAGACGACCGTTCCTGTCGGAGGATGTGTGCTGGGCGATCCGCCTCTCTCTGAGGGACCGGGAGAGCTACCGATCTCCCTTCAAGAAGGTGAGCCGGATGCGAGCCACCTCGCCTCCTGGAGTCTGACGTCTGAGGAAGGCTGTGAACGGTTGAGAATCTCTCTGTCCACGGCAGGGGGGGCTCCCGCACGACAGGCAGGAGAGGTCAAAGCGCTCATCCTCCGCGAGGAGGGCGTCATTCGTATCATGCTCGACCCGGCGATCGAGACGACTTCCGTTGTTGATCATCGTTTTGAGGGCAGCCTGGTCGAGGCCTCGTTTGTCGTCAGGTCCCAGGAAGGGCTGCTATTCGTCGACCTCCACTTGGCTGCGCCTTCAGCCGCGCGGGTTTTCGTAGATCGATCACCTGCTGTCATCACGATCGACCTCGCACCGGGCGCCGAACCGATCGGCTCGCCGGAAGTCGGCGACCAGGTTGTGATAACTCAGCCCACCGGTTTTACGCAGACCTATCCGCTCCGCGTGCAGGGTTACGCGCGCAGCTCCTTGGTGACGGCGCAGGTTCGCTCCAGTCAGACAGGTAGCGAGCTGGTTGAGGACGAGACGTCAAGTTTGGGCGACCTCTGGGGTGAATACGACCTCGTTGTGCCGACCGGCCCCGTCGGAACCGTCTCGCTCGTCGTCAACGGCTCCGAAGGAGCCGCCACGAAGGTCATCGATATCAGGTGAGCAACCCTTCGATGGGCACGATGGTGACGGTGCCCCCACGGATCGAGACTTCGGGCACCAGATCATCGACAAAAGGGACCTCGACCACGGGTCCTCCAACCAGCTCCACGACCAGCCGGTCCTGAAACGGACCCGAAATCACGTCCTGGATGAAACCCAAAGTTCGCCCATCGGGAGCACGGGCCTCGAGACCCTTCAGCTGCTCAGGCCAGTACTCGTCCTCTCCCAAGACCCTGCGCTCACCGGAAGCGATGGTGAGTAGCACTCCCCTCAGGTCCTCGGCCGAGGTCCGCTCCGATACCTCCGCGAAGCGCAGTATGAGACCCTTGGTCCCCGACTTTTGCACCTCGATGACTGTGAGATCTCGGCGCGGGGTCTCGTCGGTGGTCAGCCGGGCTCCAGGCTGAAAACGTTCCGGATCATCCGAGAGCGACTCGGCAGTCACGGCGCCGCCAACGCCGTGTGGACGGCCAACCCGGGCAACGGCTACGCGGCTCTCAGTCGACGAACTCAACCGATGACTGGAGGCCTTCCTCATCTGCGGCCGCCTGGGCGACTACCCGGATAGCCCGAGCGACGCGGCCCCGGCGACCAATCACCCGGCCGAGATCGCTCTTGGCGGTTCTCACCTCGGCGAGAACCTCGTTAGGGCCTTCTTCGATGATCGTGACCGAAACCTCATCGGCATTGTCGACGATCTCGCGCACCAAGTAGTCGACCACTCGTTGCGTGATGTCGCCCTTCTTCACGCCTCGTCACCTTCCTCTTCGCGTGGCTCCGCTCCGGTCGCGGTATGGACGTCGCCCCGGGAGGCACGGAACCTCGACCAGGCGCCCGATATCTCCAGCAGCTTCCGCGTCCGTTCGGTGGGTTGTGCGCCGACACCGAGCCAGTAGACAGCCCTCTCGTTGTCGATCTCGACGAGCGACGGCTCCTGGCGCGGGTCATAGCGCCCTATCTTCTCGACGATCCTGCCATCGCGCGGAGAACGGGAGTCGGCAACGACCACTCGGTAGGTCGGCTGCTTCTTCTTCCCCATTCGCATAAGGCGGATCTTGGGAGCCATCTCGTCACTTCCTTCCGATCAATCCGGCCAGATCCGGGAAGCCCCGGCCCTGCGCCAAGCTCTTCATCATCCTCTGCGTCTGCGTGAACTGTTTGAGCAGGTTGTTCACGTCCTGGACGCTCGTGCCTGATCCCGCCGCGATGCGTCGTCGGCGGCTCCCGTTGATGATCTTCGGGTCCCTACGCTCAGCGGGCGTCATGGATCGTATGATCGCCTCCACCCGCCGGAGGTCGTGGTCATCGACCTCCGGAATAACAGGAGCGGCGCCGGGCAGCATAGCAAGCAGCTCCCCCATCGATCCCATCTTGCGCACCTGGGAGAACTGGTCAAGGAAGTCCTCCAACGTGAAGCTGGCATCACGCATCTTGGCCGCGACCTTGGTGGCCTCCTCCTCGTCGAAGGCCGCCTCCGCCCTCTCGATGAGACTCAGCACATCTCCCATGCCGAGTATTCGAGATGCAATTCGGTCGGGGTGAAAGACCTCTAAGTCCGTGAGCTTCTCGCCGATACCGGCGAACTTCACCGGCTTTCCGGTCACTTCGCGAACCGAGATGGCGGCACCGCCTCGAGCATCGCCGTCGAGCTTGCTCAGAACGAAGCCGGTCACCTCTGCGGCTGCGGAGAAGCCCTGCGCAACCGACACTGCCTCCTGGCCGGTCATGGCGTCGACGACCAGCAGAACCTCATCGGGATCTGAGGTCTTCTGAAGTACCGAAAGCTCGCCCATGAGCTCATCGTCGATCTGGAGGCGTCCTGCCGTGTCGACGATCAGCACTCCATGACCGCTCTGTGCGGCCGAACGGGCGGCGTCCCTCACTACCTTCACGGGTTTGGAGCCGCGGGCTTGGAAGACATCGATGCCGCCGGCTTCGCCGAGCTGGGCGAGCTGCTCAACGGCGGCGGGTCTCTGCAGGTCCGCGGCCACGAGCAGGGGCTTTCTGGCCTTGAGACGAACGGCCAGCTTGGCGGCGGTCGTGGTCTTGCCCGACCCTTGGAGGCCGACCACCAGTATCACGAGCGGGGGTTTAGGGGCCTGTGCCAGAGGGGTTGCTTCCCCTCCGAGGGTGCGTACGAGTTCATCGTGGACGATCTTGATGACTTGTTGGCCGGGCGTGAGGCTCTTCGTTATCTCGGTCCCAACGGCTCGCTCCCGGATTCGGCCCAGAAGATCCTTGACGACGCCGACGTTTACGTCGGCCTCGAGCAACGCCAACCTGACCTCCCGCAGGCTGGCGTCGACGTCGGCCTCGCGCAATCTCCCCTTCGCCCGCAGACGGTCGAAGATCCCTTCGAAGCGACCGCTCAGTGAT
>JBHICV010000110.1:0-8507 GCA_046759765.1 Acidimicrobiia bacterium | reverse complement strand
GGCAGAGCTGCTGGAGACGACCGAAGCGGGCGCCACGGTGGTGATCTTGACGAACGGGTCACTAACGGGCGCCTTGGCCAAAGCTGTCCGTGAGCTGGGCGAGACCGAAACGGTCAAGAAGTTCCGAGAGCGCGACGCCGCTAAGTGGCTCTCGGAGGAGACGACTCAACGGGAGCTAAGACTCGGGGATGGGGCCGCCGGTGCGCTGCTGGAGCGGTTCGGCTCCGATGTGGCCGGGCTCTCACAGGCCCTCGATCAGCTGGCCGCTTCTTCCGGGCCGATCACCCGGCAGACCGTTTTGGACCGCTTCCGCAACCGGCCGGACGAGCCGATGTGGCACTACGCCGACGCGGTCTCGGACGGGAAAGCAGGCGAGGCGCTGCGCCGGCTGTCCGACTTCTGGACCCACGGTCACCCCCTCCAACTCGTCGGTTTCTTGGAGAATGAGCTCCGACACAGGGCTTTGGCCGCCACCGCTCCCGATCTCGAGACTTTCGCCACGTGGATAGATCGGTCACCCAGCGAATATCCGGTGAAGAAAGCGTGGTCCCGGCGCGCGTCTGTTTCGGACTCGGAGCTAACCGCCTCGCTGCAGGCGCTCCGCCGAGCAGACGAGGTGCTGAAAACCGCACCGCCGGAGGTTCACCGGGTAACGATGGAGCGGCTGACCGTTGCTCTATGTCGCTGGTACGGGGGAAAGGCCCGGAGGGCAAGCTAAGCCTCTCCGCCCTCCAGGAAGCCGTTGACCTGGCGCATCAAGCGCGCTTTGCGACGTCCCGCTGTCTTCGGATGCAGCACACCCTTGGCAGTTGCCATATCGATGCGTTTCTGCGCCATCCGAAGCGCATCGAGGGCGGTCGCGGTGTCACCGGCCTCGGCAGCATCGAGGGCGGCGCGGGCGCGACTCTTAAGCTCCGACCGGATGCTCATGTTCCGTAGCCGCCGCTTGGTGTTCTGTCGATTGCGCTTGATCTGAGATCGAATGTTGGCCATGAGGGAGCGCCACGAGGGTGGCGCGGCGTCAGGGTAGCAGTGGGCCGGATAACGATACAATGGCGCTCTCCCGCCTCGCGGAGCGCTGAGGTGACCCCCACTGACACCATCCGTAACTTCTGCATCATCGCCCACATCGACCACGGCAAGTCGACGCTGGCCGACCGTCTCCTCGAAGCCACCGGGGCTCTGCCGGAGCGGGAGATGCGAGATCAGGTCCTCGACGCCATGGACCTCGAGCGAGAGCGCGGAATCACGATCAAGGCGCAGGCGGTCCGGCTCGAGTACACAGCCCTCGACGGCGTTGATCATGTCCTGAATCTGATCGACACGCCCGGCCACGTCGACTTCACGTACGAGGTGTCCCGCTCGCTGGCTGCCTGCGAGGGGGCCCTGCTGTTGGTCGATGCCGCCCAGGGTGTAGAGGCGCAGACCCTCGCCAACGCCTACCTGGCTCTGGAGGCCGGCCTGGAAATCGTTCCCGTCGTCAACAAGATCGACATCTCGGCCGCCGACGTTGATGCCACCGCCGCCCAGCTGGGGGCCTTCCTGGGAGTCGAACCTGAGGGCGTGCTGCGGATATCGGCCAAGACCGGTCAAGGTGTTGCCGAGCTCCTCGAGGAGATCGTCGCCCGAGTTCCACCTCCCGACGGCGATGACGAGTCGCCGCTCAAAGCTCTGGTGTTCGACTCGTACTACGACACCTACCGAGGTGTCGTCTCCTATGTCCGCCTCGTGGACGGGAGGCTGACCACCGGCGACGAGATCCTCTTCATGGCCAGCGGCGAGCGCCGAGCAGCCGACGAGATCGGCGTCATCCGCCCTAAGGCAGTCCCCGTAGGCAGCCTGGGGCCGGGCGAAGTCGGTTACGTCATCGGCGGAGTGAAGGACATCGACCGGATCCGGGTGGGGGACACCCTCACCTCGGTTCACGCCCCGGCCGATCAGCCGCTACCTGGCTACTCCGAGCCGAAACCGATGGTGTTCTCCGGGCTATTTCCGGCCGACGGCGACGACTTCGTCCGTTTGCGGGAAGCACTCGAGAAACTGAGACTCAACGACTCCGCGCTGTCCTTCGAGCCGGAGACCTCCCGAGCGCTCGGATTCGGCTTTCGCGGTGGGTTCCTCGGGCTCTTGCACATGGAGATCGTCCGGGAGCGGCTAATGCGCGAGTACGACCTCGATCTGGTCTCCACCGCCCCCTCCGTCGCCTACCGGGTCATGCTCGAGGGAGGCGAGCAGGTCGACATCCGCTCACCTCTCGATCTTCCGCCCGAGCGGCAGATCTCGAGAATCGAGGAGCCGATTGTCCGAGCATTGATCATCACCCCGGCCGAGTACGTCGGTCCGATCATCGAACTGCTGCAGGCCCGCCGAGGCACCCAAGTCCATCTGCAATACCTGACGCCGGAAAGAGTGGAGCTGGTCTACGAGCTGCCGCTGGCCGAGGTGGTGTTCGACTTCTTCGATTCGCTCAAGTCGAAGACACGGGGCTACGCCTCCTTCGACTACGACCCCGCCGGATACCGTGAGGCAGACCTGGTCCGGGTCGACATACTTCTCAACGGCCAGGCCGTCGACGCGTTCTCCTCCATCACCCACCGAGACAAGGCCTACGCCTACGGGCGATTGATGACAGAGCGGCTACGCGAGCTGATTCCCCGCCAGCTCTTCGACGTGCCCGTCCAGGCTGCCATCGGCAACCGGATCATCGCCCGCGAGACGATCAAGGCCCGCCGCAAAGACGTGCTCGCCGGCATCTACGGCGGGGACGTGACCCGCAAGCGCAAGCTGTTGGACCAGCAGAAGAAGGGCAAGAAGCGCGCAAAGATGATCGGCCAGGTGGAGGTCCCGCAGGAGGCCTTCATCTCGGTCCTGCAGGTCGATGGCAGGCCGAGCTGACGAGCCGGTCTTAGCACTCTCAGGGGGGGAGTGCTAATCTGTGGTCGTGCTGGACGAGCGAAAAGCCCAAGTTCTGCGGGCGCTCGTCGACTGTTACATCCGCACCGGCGAGCCAGTTTCTTCGCGTGCGGTGCTGGACAGAACCGGCCTTGGCGTCTCGTCAGCGACGATCCGCAACGACATCGCCTCTCTCGAGGGCGAAGGGTTCTGCATGCAACCCCACACTTCGGCGGGGCGCGTTCCCACCGCCGCCGCCTACCGCTACTACGTCGATCATCTGAGCCCCCGCAAACTGCGCGCGGAGAGCCTCACTCGCATCCACGACTTCTTCGGGACCGTTCACCACGAGCTCTCGCTGCTCCTCAAGCAGACCTCCGAGATGCTGGCCGACGTGAGCAACTATCCCGCCCTCGTAGTCGGGCCTGGCCTTCGAGGCGAGGTGCTGCGAGGCGTCCACCTCGTACCGCTCGGTTCGCAGTCGGCGCTGATCATCATCGTTTCTGACGCCGGCCGGGTCAGCCAGGAGCTGGTCCGATTCGACGCTCCTGTTACCCCGGAGGATCTCAATCTGGCGGAGAGGGTTCTGGCCAAGCACCTGAAGGGACAGCTGGTTGCGGAGCTGGAAGTGATGGCCGACGAGGTCCTGACCGATGTATCGCCCTCGGTTGCCGGGGTCTTAGAGGCGATCTTCGTCTCGACGCAGCCCGAGGGGGAGTCGACCCAGGAGCTCTACCTCGGCGGTACCAACCGCATGGCGGCGCTGTGGGACGACCTCGCCAAAGTCCAACAGATACTCGAGCTGATGTCCCAAGAGGCCGAGCTGCTGGGGATCATCGCCGGGTCGCCCGACGGCACGTCCATTCGGATCGGTGCCGAGATGGACCTCCCCGCCGAGGTCGACGTCGCCATGGTCTCAACGGACTACGAGGCCGCCGAGGGAATCAGCGGCCGTGTTGGTGTCATCGGTCCGATGCGGATGGACTACCGCCGGGCCATCTCGATAGTCGAAGAGGTCTCCGACGGCCTCTCCGAGCAGCTGGGATCCCAGCCGTAGACTGAGCGAATGCCCCCGGACTACTACCAAGTGCTCGGTGTCCCGCGAGACGCCACCACCGAACAGATCAAGAAGGCGTTCCGACGGCTGGCGCGGACGACCCACCCAGACGCCAATCCGGGCGACCCTCATGCGGAAGCGCACTTCCGGGAGATCGCCGAGGCGCACGAGGTTCTTTCGGATCCGGAGCGGAGGGCCAGGTATGACCGGGGCGACACCATCGACGTCGGCGACCTCTTCTCGACTTTCGGCTCTATGGACGACCTCCTGCGAATGGTCTTCGGTGACGTGGGATTCCGCGGCGCCACGACCCAGAGGCCCCGGGGCCGGGATGTCCTAGTCAGCACGGAGATCACTCTGGTCGATGCGGCCTTCGGTGGGCAGCACACGCTGACGTTTGACACCGCGGTCACCTGTGCGACCTGTCTCGGCTCCGGAGCAGCGGCCGGGTCAGAACCCATTCGCTGTCCCCGCTGTGACGGGCAAGGAACCATCCGGGTCGCTCGCCAGAGCTTCCTCGGCCAAGTGATGAGCGTCACCACCTGCGACCAGTGCGGCGGCTCCGGGGAAATCATCTCCGATCCCTGCCCGACCTGCCGTGGCCGCTGGATAACTCAAGGCGAGCGCACCGTCAAGGTGGAGGTACCGGCCGGCGTAGCAAACGGCAACCGCCTACGACTGACGGGCGAGGGAGGAGCCGGGCCACGAGGCGCACCGGCAGGCGATCTCTTCGTCGAGATCCACGTGCTTCCTGACGAGCGGTACGTTCGAGACGGCGACCACCTGCTACACGAAGTCGAGATCGGCATTGCCGAGGCCGCCCTCGGCACGACCATCCCCGTACCGCTTCTCGACGGGGGCACCGAACAGCTACGCATCAAGGCCGGGACGCAGGCCGGCTCGCTATTCCGCCTGCCAGGAGAGGGCATGGCCCGTCTCAACCGGAGAGGGCGAGGCGAGCTGGTGGTGCGGGTCAACGTTGCGATTCCGACTTCTCTCACGTCGGAGGAGGAAGAGTTGCTACGTACCTACGCGGAGCTGCGCGGCGAGGACGTGCGTTCAAAGCGGAAGCTCCGTCGGACCTAGCCAACCACCCGCTCACGACCACTCTGTGCGCGCAAGCGCGGCTGAAACCGCAGGGTTGCGGCCGGCGGTCGCTCTGGCCATCTGTACAGCACCCACGTGAGCCGGCCTGATATCGGCAAAGACCAGGAAAAACAGTGAGTCCGGCAAAAACAAAAGCCGGTCCTATTGGTTGGGAGGGGCCTCCAGGCCTAGACTCGCAGTGGCCACGAATGTCACGGAAAGTGGTGCCAGCTCGGCGCGAGCCGGTGTGTTACGCTCGACTCGCCGGTAGGCACCTGGAGGGGGACCCATGACGGCGGAGAGCTACAACGTAGCCGTCGGGCAGCGACTACGTGGCATCCGCAAGCAGAAGGGGCTCTCGCTTCAGGACGTCGAGGCGCGCTCTGAGCAGGAATTCAAAGCATCGGTGCTCGGAGCCTACGAACGGGGAGAACGCAGTCTTTCGCTGCCGCGCATGCAGCGGCTGGCCTCCTTCTACGGGGTTCCCGTCGACCAGCTCCTACCTCCCAGCCAGGAACCTGCCAGCGCTCCGATGGCGTGGCCGAGCGGCGGCATCACCATCGACCTCAACCGAGTGGAGAGCGCAGACGAGGAAACCGCTGCCCTCATCGAGCGCTTCCTCCGCTCCATCCAGGTATTGCGCCAGGACTTCAACGGGCGCATCCTCACCATCCGGCACAGCGACCTGCGCCTGTTGGCAGGCTTGGTGGGAGCCAACGAGGAGACACTGAGGGATCTGCTGGTAGAAGCCGAATAAGCCTCGGTTTAACGAACCGGAAACCGCCGGTAACCCTCTCGATTTACATAACAGGTCCCGGGTATAATGCCTTCATTCCACGCTTCCTCACTCACCGAGGATCCATTGCTGCAAGCCTCTTCCGCTGAAGTCCGGCTTCGCGTTTCGAGTAACCACCTGATGCTGGAGCTATTGGGTGAACGGGACGCGCACCTGCGAACGATCGAACGCGCTTTCGCCGACACGAAGATCGTCGCCCGCGGCAACGAGTTCATCATCGCCGGCCCCTCGGAGGAGACCGAGCAGGTTCGTACCGTGCTTGACGAGCTGCTCATCCTCGTTCAGGAGGGCCAACGCCTCGACGGCCAACGGGTCGCTCGCGTCATCGAAATGGTGGCGGAGGACGTCCCCAGTCCTGCCAACGTGTTCACCGAGGGGATCGCTGTCGGTGGCGGCAAGATCGTCCGGCCCAAAACCCTGGGCCAGCGCCAATACATCGACGCCATCAGAGAGAACACCCTGGTGTTCGGCATCGGTCCAGCCGGGACCGGCAAGACCTACCTGGCCATGGCAGCCGCCATCGAGCTGTTCAAGAGCGGAGCCGTCAGTCGCATTCTCCTCACCCGACCTGCCGTCGAAGCAGGGGAGCGGCTCGGCTTCCTGCCCGGCGACCTGTCCCAGAAGATTGACCCCTACCTGCGGCCGCTCTATGACGCTCTGTTCGAGATGCTCGGCCCGGAGGAGACGGCCCGCCTGATGGAACGGGGCACGATCGAGATCGCTCCGCTCGCCTACATGCGAGGCCGAACACTCAACGACGCTTGCGTCATCCTCGACGAGGCTCAGAACACCTCCCCCGAGCAAATGAAGATGTTCCTCACCCGGCTCGGTTTCAACTCCAAGATGGTTATCACCGGCGACGTGACGCAGGTGGATCTGCAATACCCGAAGGGCTCGGGTCTGCAACAGGTCTTTGATGTGCTGGAGGGAATCCCCGGGGTGGCTTTCGAGGTGTTGACGCCCAAAGACGTAGTCAGGCACCGGATCGTTGCCGCGATCGTCGAGGCGTATGAGCGCTACGACCAGGAGAACGAGTCGTGACCAGGGAGTTCACTCCGTGGCGGATCAGCCCGGCCAAGATTCTCATTCTTCTGCTCACTATCGGCTTGGCCTGGGGCTCGCTCCTGATCGGTCGTCCGGCTGCCGAGCCTCCCCCCGAAGACCTACTTCGCCACGCGTGAAATCGTCATCACCGACGAGGCCGCCACAGCCGAGCGGCAGGAGGCGGCCGCGGCGGCGGTCGAGACCGTTTACGAACGGGATCCGACGCGGGTAGACGAGGTCCGCCAGCAGGTCCAGGTTCTGTTTGCGGACGTCGAAGCAGGCGTGGAGCCGCCGACGGCCGCCATTCCGCCGGTGCCCGGGCTACCCACCCCGGAGCTCACACCCACCCTGCCGCCGGCACAAGAGGAGACGACCACTACCTTGCCGCAACCCGGCGAGGTCACCGGCCTTGTATTCGTCGACGCAGACGCCAGCGGTGACTACGCGCCTGAGGCGGGCGACGGTCCCCTCCAAGGCATCGACGTGACGGTCGTGGCCGCGGACGGATCGGTCCGCAGCGCCACCACCGACGCCCTCGGTGTGTTCCGAGTGGGCGACCTGCCCGCCGGCACGGTCTTCATCCACATCGACTACTCGGCTCCTGGATTCCCCGATCTGTTGGCGCCTTCGACGGGAGATTTTCCAGAGCTGGAGGTCCGCGCCGGGTCATCCCTTCAGGCTCTCGACGTCGGCTTCGCTCCCGTAACCGAAGCACGCGCTACCCAAGAGGCGCTGCTTCTGCAGAGTCATCCGCGACTGCGCGGAACAACGATCACCAAGCTCGTCGCACTCGCCAGCGACGACGTCGCCCGCCGTGCGCTGGCCGAGAGTCCGTACCTCGATCAAGTCGAGATCGAAGCCCTGCGACGGGCCGAAGACACGATGGCGAGGGAGATCCGTACCGCGGCGGACAGCGACGCTCTCGCCGCCGAGCTCTATGCCGCGCCCCGCACGGTGTTCTTCGACGACGGCACCGCCGACCGCGAGGCGGGCGAAGCAGTGTCGGACATCGTGGCCACCAATATCGTTCTCAACAGCTTCCCCAACGAAGCCAGGACCCAGGCGGCCCGTGACGCCGCCCGAGCTGCGGTGGATCCGGTCGAAGTCACCTTCGAGCAGAACCAGAAAATCGTTGAGCAGGGCGACATAATCTCGCCCATCCAGCTACAGGCCCTCGACGAGTCGGGCCTGCTGGAGACGGGCAGCGCCGCCAACGCGGCCGCGCTGGCCCTGATCGTGACGCTCGCCGTGCTACTCCTGTCCTTCTATCTGATTCGGTTCCGTCCCCGGCTGTGGTCGGTGGAACGCCGCGTGGCTCTCTTCGGTTTGCTGATTGTGCTGGCCGCTTTGGGCGCCCGAGCTGCTTCTTTCTTAGCGGTCGAGTTCGAGCAGCCAGCGGTCGGATTCCTTATTCCTGCCGCCGCCATCGGGCTGATGGCCTCAATCCTGTTCGACGGTCGCATCGCCCTTCTGTTCGCCGTCGGAGTTGCGACCATGACGAGCCTGGCCACGGACCAAATCGAGTACATCCTCTTCGCCGGTCTGGCCGCCGTCGTACCCATTCCGTTCGCTTCGTCGATCTCGTCGCGGGGCGGGCGGCGCCCGCCCCGTGCCCGGTGGGGGATCGCGCCC
>JBHICV010000109.1:0-8593 GCA_046759765.1 Acidimicrobiia bacterium | reverse complement strand
GGGAACCCACGGCGCGAATCAACTCGTCCTCCAGATCCTCCACCCAGACGTAGAAGCCCAGGCGCCCCATGTCGGCGCGGGTCTGGGGCGAACCGAAGCCGGCCCTGGCGAGACCGCGCCGGAAGATGTCCTCCTCGCCCGCGTCGCTGAGACCGGCCAGTCTCACGTCCGCTCCCGCGGGAGCAAACCGGGGCAGGTAGCGAACGATCGCTTGGGCGCCGCCCAACGGCAGGACCAACACGCCTTCGGCATCGAGATCCCGGCCGCGACGCCCGGCGAGCGTCTCAAGCGCGATCTGGTCGCTGATCCCTTCGACGAACACGATGGCGCGCGCCTCTTCCACCCTCGCCAGCGCCCGGGCCGTCGGTTGAGTCGCCGCAGCGGGGCCACTCGCATAGCCAGCGAGGAGATCCCGAGCGAGCTTGCGGCGCCTCGCGATGTCCATCACCGGCGCCGAGTCGCCGTCGATGTCATGGAGCGTGAATCGGAGGACCAGAACTCAAGGAAAAGCGGCATGACTTGGTCAGCCGAGATCATGTGGCGGATGATGCCACGACACGCACTCCGAAGTGCTCGTTCGGTGCGTTTCGTGGAACCGGCGTGACCGCTCGAGATCGGGTGACATGTGCTTGCGTCCTAGGAGACCTTCGAAGCGCAGATCGCGGCTAGGTAACCGCGCCGGGTTGGATGACCAAGTAGAGCTGCCATTCGCCTTCGATGCCTTTGAGGGTGTACGAGCCGCGGTCCTTGAAGGAGATGCCCGAACCCACTACCAGGTCACGGACGGTGCGGGACACCATGATCTCCCCGGCTCCGGCGGCAGCCATGATGCGTGCGGCCAGATGGACGGCAATGCCAGCCACGTCGTTGTCGAGGATCTCTATCTCTCCAGCGTGGATTCCGGTGCGGATCTGCAGGTCCGCTTTGGCGAGCTCGTCCTGCAGGACGGTGGCACCCCGGATTGCTCGGCCCGGCCCATCGAAAGTGGCCAGGATGCCGTCCCCGGTGGTCCTGACCAGGTGGCCGGCGTGATCATGCACGAGGTCACGGGCCGTGCTGTCGTGAAGGTCGATCAGCACCCGACAACGGCGGTCACCGAGCTCCTCGGCTTTCCGGGTGGAATCAACGACGTCCGTGAAGAGAACGGTGGCAAGCTGCCGGTCCTTGGGCGCTTCCCTGCGTATTCCGGTCAGGAACTCTTCGGTCGCGTCGAGGGTGAGTTCCGGATGGTCCCAGTACGGGGCAACGTCGCCGCCGGGTAGCTCAACCAGCCGGGCCCCCTCGATGTGGTCGGCGATGTACCTCCCCCAGGCCAGCGGCGAGACTTCGCTGTCAGTTCGATGGATCACCAAGGTAGGTACGGTGATCGTGGGCAAAAGGGCGCGGGCGTCTATCTCCGCCTCGGCTTCCATGTACTTCTGGATCGCCCCTGGGCTGCTGATCGACCGCTCGAGCTTCGCGTACCAAGTCCGGAACCGCTCGTCACCCGCCCGGCTGGGAAACATCAGGTCCAGCACCTCACCGGTGCCCCAGCCTTCTCGAACCCGGGCCTGATACTCGTTTAACTGTTGGCGGGGAATCCCGATGGGATAGTCGTCATCCTCCAGGTAGCGGACGCTCGTCTGATAGAGAATGAGGGCCCTCACCCGCTCCGGACGGGTGGCGGCAAAGAGCAGACCGACCGGGCCTGCCGGGCCCCCGGCGATGACGGCAGCCTGATCTGATCCCACTGAATCCATGACCGCCTCGATTTCGTCGGCGAAAGACTCCCACGGCGGCAGCGCATCCAAAGCGATCGGATCAGACGCCCCTGTGCCCCGCCGGTCGAACCGGATGACCCTGGCGTACCTCGCTATCTGCTGAAAGAAGAGCCGGACAGACGGATCCTCCCACTCGACGTCGATCGAACCCACGAATCCAAACGTGTAGACCACATCGATCGGACCGTCACCCAGGATCTGATAGGCGATCCGCTGATCACCGAGCTCCGCATATCCAGTAGTGGGCTCCAAGGATCAAACTCTATCCAGGGTGCACCTTTGCTGGCGTTCGGCACGCAGTGACGAGCCAGTGTCGATTCATCGCTCCGCTCTGTACGAGAGCCCTTCTCCTCCCGAGGCGGTGACAGTGAGCCGGTCGCCGTCGATCTCGACCCTGAATCCGTCTCCCAGCACAGTCACGACTTGGCTGTCCTGAGACCGGACTTCGGTGCGGCACTCGCCGTCGGCGCTGAACGACGTGAACTGGACTGTGTCGCCCAACACGACGTACTCGCCCGAGATCTCACGGCAGCCAGTGCTACCGATGAACGTCTCATCATCGTTGAGAAGCAGCGTGGCAGGGTCGGCAGTAGCCGCGGTGGAGCTAGCTGTGTCACCGCGGATGATGGTGTCCAGCGACCATCTGGTTCCAATCAACTCGGCAGTCGGAACGGGTGGAAGAAGGCTGAATGTGTACTCGACGCCCTCGCCGGTGAGCGAAGCGATGTCGCCAGAGCGGGTGGCAGCTGTGACGCGGAGCAATCCTTGCATGAACGACGACTCGATCTCCATCACAACCGGCTCACAGGCCA
Source organism: Acidimicrobiia bacterium (assembly GCA_046759765.1). Taxonomy (GTDB): domain Bacteria; phylum Actinomycetota; class Acidimicrobiia; order Spongiisociales; family CAZKJJ01; genus JBHICV01. The sequence goes on along the minus strand of JBHICV010000109.1, from coordinate 6,021 downwards.
TCTCGGTTTGAGCGATCTCGCCAACCGAAAACATCCCGTTGTCAATCGAGACAGCTCCGCCATAGCTGTTACATGCGGCCCGACCGGAGATTTCGGCACCCGCAATCGTCATCGTGACCCGCCACCTGTCGTCCAGCCTGAGGGTTGTCCGATCGACCGAGGCAGCGGTCAACACCCAAGCTCCTTCAAGCGTCTGTGCGGAGGGGGGCTCATCCGATCCACAGGCGGCAAACAGCAACGCCGCCACGAGGAGCAGTCCAATACGTTGCCAAAAGCGCATACAGATTTGACACCTGAGGCTACCGATCCGGTTCCCGAACACTCCTCCCTCCTCACACCGCTGGGCCCACCACGACGAGTCCCCGATGCGCCGGATCGATGGCCGCAAGCCGCACGGCCTGTGCTTCAGCCCTTTGAAGCTGGTTGTCGTGTTTGTTGGAGGTACCGCAACACCAAACTGCCGCGTTCGCTGCCCAACCATTGCCGCAGCTAAGAAGAACCCGACCCCGCTGTCGCGAAGTCCGTGAATGACTCGTTGATGGATTCGGCAACCACGCCAACTCTCTCACGTCGTAAAGGCTCTTTCACCCGAATCGCGCCACACGCGATTCTGGTGCGTACAGGTGACTCGCCTCCTAGCGCTATATCGAGCGTCAGCCAGCGCGCGTTATCCGGCGATGAAGGGTGGGGGCGATACTCTCATCCTGTGAAGAGCGTCGAAGCAGTTGTTCTTGTTGAAGGTGTCAGCGATCAGGTGGCCCTTGAAGCGCTGGCAGGACGTTTGGGACGGAATCTTGAAGCGGAGGGCGTATCGGTGATGCCGATGGGCGGTGCTGCGGCGCTGGGAGAGTATTTGGACCGCCTGTTGGGTGTCCAGGGGTTTGAAGGCACAGTGGCGGGCCTTTGCGACAAAGGCGAGGTAGCCGACTTTCAGCGAGGGCTGGAGCGAGCTGGACTCGGCACCGATCTCTCCCGCTCTGATATGGAGGCGCTGGGTTTCTACGTCTGCGTCGTTGACCTCGAGGACGAGCTGATTCGGGCTCTTGGGGTCGACTCGGTGGAGAGGGTCATCGAGAGTCAAGGTGAGCTCGGGGCCTTTCGCACCCTCCAAAACCAGCCGCCGTGGCGAACCAGGGCCAGCGAGGAGCAGCTTCGGCGTTTCTTCGGCGCCGGGTCCGGGCGGAAGACCCGGTACGGGCGCTTGCTAGTAGATGCGCTTGACCTGACCCGGGTGCCTCGGCCGCTAGAGGGTGTGCTTACCCACGTCTGAGTGTGGCCGTCCATACACGCCATGGACTTGGTTTTTGCCATTCAGGCGTTATGTGCCGGGTATGGGCGGGTGCTGGGCGGTTGTCTCCGATCTGCCTACAGCGGCTCACGGGTATCTGAGATATCTACGAGGTCGTCGAGTATGTCGCCCAGTCGTTCCGTTAGAAGCGAGATATGGCCTTCGTCCTCGAGAAGCCGCGGCTTCGAGGTAGGGATATGGGAATGCAACCATTCTCCATGGGCGAAGGGAACCATCCGATCGTGCCGTCCCTGCCAGATTGCCACTGGCGTTTCTATTGACCCCAGGTCGAATCCCCACGGCTTCGAAAAAGCCAGGTCGTCGTCGATCCAACCCTCTAGCCCGTCGGCAGCAGCCCGCCGGATAGAGCGGGCGAACACGTCGGCTAGTTCCCCGGTCAGCGCTTTCCGATCAACATCGGAGACCAGGCCGCGAAGCGCCGCGGCGATGTCCTCCCCCGTTACTGCGGAATAGTGGTCGAGTTCAGCAGCCAGAAACGGCTCGAGGGCTTCTTCCCCCTGCAATGCGGTGGTGAACTCCTCGACATTCTCATTCGCCATTCCCATCATCCAGTCGCCGCCAAACAGATCGAACGGGGCAACGGAACCCAGTGTCGCAGTACCGACACATTGGTTGGGAAGAAGAGCCGCACAGGCAAGGGCGTGCGGTCCGCCACCGGAATGACCCAAAGTCACGAAAACGTCCGCTTCGGCGTGTTCCATCACAGACGATGCATCCGCCGCAGCGTCTGTGACCGACCGTCCGTGGTGGCGAGTGGAACCCGAATAGCCCGGCCGGGCGTAGCTGAGGAGCGTCAGGCCACGTTCCTTTGCTGCACGATCGAGAGAAGCCCAGTACACCGGCGGTGCGGGCGTACCCGGCTGAAACAACAGCGCCAACCCGTCGGCAGCTCCCCCAAGCCAGCCATGCAGGCGACGATCACCAACACGCACCAACAGATCAGGAGATCCGGTCACGGAAGAAGGCTAGGCCCGCCCATCAGCCGCAAGATCTCAACCCTTAGATCTATCTCGAGTAACACATATGTGCCTCTACAGGCAGCTAGGACTGGGCAAGGGCGGAGATCCACGTCCAGGCATACCAGACGATCATTGCGTTGAACACGAAGCTCACAACGATCAGGAATTTGTCGTAGAGGCCGGGGTAGGGCAGGCCAAAGAGATTGAAGACAAGTCGGCCAGTGGCCGGGGCTTATTTCACCTACGTCGGAAAATAACTGACGAATAGCTGCTCAGTGGCCCCATCGGATCCTTGGTCCAGGTAGAGCGACTTGAGACCCATACGCACGGGTGTTCTGAAGACGGCGCCCTCCACCAGACCTGTATAGCTTTCACCTCCCAGTATTCGGTCGGTGAGAGTGAGGAAGAGGCGATCGAGTCTTCCGGCATCGATCAGTGTCCACAGGACTTGGGGTCCGGCGGCGGAGAACGCTATCCGTAGCCCTTCTTCGGCTAGCTGACGGGCCATCTCACTTCCTTCAACGGAGTCGTCCCCTGCAATGTGAACCGGCAGGCCCGCTTGTCTAATCGCTCCGACGCGCTCGGAGTCCGCGCTGTTTGCGGTGATGACTATGACGTCGCCGGCGTGGAGACCGGAGGGGTCGAAGTCGAGCGAGCGACTAACCACGGCCACCACCGGCTGGTCAGGCAGCCCATGGTCTCGGCGCCAAGACACCAGGTCGGCCAGCCGAGGGTCGTCGTACACCGTGACGATTGGATCAGCGTTTCCGTACATCCGCCGGCGCGCGTACCGGCCGCTGGTGATCAGGACGTCAGCCTGGATCGCCAACTCCTGGAACAGACGCCAGTCACGGTCATTTGCAATTGCGGCCGGGACACCGCCGATCGAATCGTCGGGCTGCCCAACCGCGATCCGACCGTCGAGACTCATGACAAAGGAGCTATAAACGAACGCACGGTCGGTTCTTTGCGAGTCCCGAAGGTTGAGCCCCAGATAGAGCCCTTCCAACGGTAACTCTGTGACCGGACCGGGAAACAACCGAAGGACGGAAGCCAAACCACCCCCTTCAATCCGTAGCCCTCGGATCAAACCGAAAATCGGCGCGCACGCGCCCTGCGCAAACAAGCGGCATCCGCACCGCGTCGCCCATACTCAGCTCGGTTGTCAGCACCACCTGCGTGACGTCCTGGAGTCCTTCGGACGCGCGAAACGTGTCGGACCGAAGCCAGCCTGCCGTCACCACGCAAGAAGACGCCCGACTGCGTCCGACCCTTATTCGGCTTTGGCAGTCTGGAGTGCCGACGCCGCCTCTTCAGTGCGGACCACAGCATTCGCTAGGAACTTGAAGTTGGTCAGCGCCGCCGCGTAACCGTCGCCGAGGTCGGGGAGTATCGCCGCCGCCGTGGCGTCCCTGACCACAGTCACCTCGAATCCCTGTTCCAGAAATTCGCGCAGGTGCGCCTCGGTGCACAGATTGGCTGACATTCCGCACAAGTAAACGGAGTCGATGCGCCGCTTTCTCAGCTGAAGCAGGAGATCGTTGTTCTCCGGGCCGTAGACCTTGTGCGGACTGGCAACCACCGTCTCGCCGTCGTGGATGTACTGCTTGTACTGATCCAGAAAGTCAGCACCAGAGCCTTCGAACCCGGTCAAGTCGAGGGGGTTCGGCCGATCGTACATACCAACGTCGTGCATCGCCTTTTCGATCGTGCCTGCGAACTTCCACTTGTGGTCCCACGGGAAGTAATAGTGAGGCGAGATGAACACCGGAACCCCGCCCTCCTTGGCAGCGCGGAACATCGTTTCGATGTTCTCGATCGTGTTGTTCTCATTCACGCTCTGCTTTACCGCGTCCCAGAACGCGCCCTTTGTGCTCAGAAAGTCGTTCTGAGGGTCTGTGACCACTAGGGCTGTGATCGCAGCGTTCAATGGCTCTTCCATTCGGCTACACCCCTCTCTTTCACTAGATGGGGCATCCGGAGCGATTGAACCGCAACACCTTCAAGATGATGGCAAAGTCCCAGCGCGATCGTGAATACCTAGATAGCGATCCCGAGCCGCCGGAGCCCCAAGCTTATGTCCACTCCTCGGTGCTCGCGGCACCGCGAAGTCCCAGTTTGGCGAGGGACGTCTGAACACCTCAAGTAGGCCCCCATCCTCCGTCCACTCGACCGTGTGAGCATACGCTCATCTTGCTTCGCGCGACGGGGCCGTTGAAATGGGTGGCTAGAGACCCGCCGAGACCATCTTGGTGCTTTCGGTCGCCAGATTGAGTAGTGGGTTCAAGCGAGTGTCAGCAGTTCGTATCTCAACCCACGCCCCTCTTGGCCATAACCGGAATATGGGCAAGCACCCGTCGTCTACTTCAGTTCTGCATATGTGCCGATATAGGCGGTCAGCCGCGAAGGGCAGCGAAGACTTCATAGACCATGAAGGCTGGCCACAAGAGTCCCTGGAAGAAGGACAACACGTACTCCCAGAACGTGTCTGCTTGCTGCCAGAAGTACACGAATGCTCCGAAAATGCCCAGGCCGTAGATCGCCCCTCCACCCGCGACACCTGCTCTGCTAGAGCTCATACTCACCTACCTCATCCAGACGCGGCGAGTGTACGCCCCGTGAGCGATTGAGCCAGCGCATGTGTGCCGATATGGGCGGCTCATCTCAGATCCAGATGTAGGCAACGGTGGCAGCGAGTAAGACAGCAAGGATGACGCTGAGGATGCGGCGCGCCTGCCGTCCGCTGATGAGGCGGTTGAGGACGGTGCCTCCAGCTGCCCATAGGAAGGCCGCAGGGACGACAACGAACATCATGGTTAGCGCCATGAGTGCACTACCCAGGACAACTGGCAGTCCGGTTGGCCGAAAAGCGGTGAGTGCTGCCAGGACGAATACCCAGGCCTTGGGGTTGACGTATTGGAATGCTGTCGCCTGTCCCAGCCCGAGCGGACTGGCCATGTTGGATTGCTGGACGACGCTGATGCCTGCGATCTTGTAGGCGAGGTACAGCAGATAAAGAGATCCGATTACTCTCAGCGTCAACTCCAGCTGGGGAAATGTGGTGATCAGAACCCCCAGCCCAGCGGCAACAGCGACCGCCATCGTCCCAATGCCAATGGATGTTCCAAAGACATGGGGCAGAGTTGGCCGGAGACCGAACTGGACTCCGGATGCCCACAACATGACATTGTTGGGTCCGGGCGTCGCGGCGCTCACGAACGAGAACGCGGCTAATGCTGCAAGCTCACTCATTCAGTCACCGGTGGGTCGCCTGTTCCGCCGCAGAGAGTCGGATCGCTTTTCACGGATCGACCGTACTTTGGACCGTGGATGTCCGCCCCTGCCCTTGCAACACAGGGGACTACCAGCGACGAATCATCCTTCCACGGTTAGATGACCGGCGATACCCTCAGTTTCGCCTACGTCCTGGGTAGCGGATACATGCCGATATGGGCGGGTGCGTGGCCGATGCGGTGTGAACTCGGCGCGATTCGTGCTTGGTCGGGCGAGCCGCAGTGCAGGGGTCGGTTAACGCTAGATGCGTTGACCAACCCAATGAAAGAGGCGGCTTAGCTGGCGGTAAGGATCACGAACACTCGCCTCCAATTCGAGCGCCTGCAGCACAGAGACCTCGTCCTCATCGATGTCTTCTGCGATCCAGCCGTCGGTGAACAGTCTTACTCCGTACCACTCGATCAGCTCGACACTAACCAGCTGCATCCGGTCGGTCAGCGTCTCGATGGAATCCGCTCG
>JBHICV010000108.1:0-8607 GCA_046759765.1 Acidimicrobiia bacterium | reverse complement strand
GAGAGGCCAAGTACGAGTTGGCAGGGAACGTCGGGAGCCGAATATTTCTTCTAACCGACCTCAACGCCGATCGGGGCAAGGTCATCGCCGTCGATCTCGAGGACCCGGCTCGCGAGAACTGGGAGCGCGTTGTGCCCGAAGGTGACGACACTTTGCAGACGGCGGTGATCGTCGGCGACCGGATTCTGGCTCTCTACATGCACCACGCCAGCCATCGAGTGCGGGTGTTTGACTTGGAGGGCTCGCCGACAGGAGAGGTGGGGTTGCCGGGCCTCGGTTCGGTCGCGGAGCTATCCGGGCGACAGCGCGATGAGGAAGCGTTTCTGAACTTCCAGTCACAGCTGCACCCCCCGACGATCCTGCGCTACGCCCTGAACTCGGCTTCCGTCGAACCCTTCTTCCATACTGAGGTCGATTTCGATGAGGCAGCCTTCGACGTGACTCAGCTGTTCGCGACTGCTGATGATGGGGTCCAGATCCCGATGTTCGTCACCCATCAACGCGATGTTTCCCTCGACGGCACCAACCCCACCATGCTGTATGCGTACGGCGGCTTTGACATCAGCCTGACCCCGCTGTTCGCACCGTCACGGATCGCCTTCCTGGAGCGAGGCGGCGTCATCGTCGATGCCAACCTGCGCGGTGGGGGGGAATACGGTGATAAGTGGCATCGGGCAGGAATGCTGGAGAACAAGCAGCGCGTCTTTGATGACTTCTACGCCGTGGCGGAACTCTTGATTGACGAGAAGTGGACCTCAGCGGAAAGGCTTGCCATCTTCGGTGGCTCGAATGGCGGGCTGCTGGTGGCGGTTAGCCTCCTTCAGCGACCGGAGCTGTTCGGAGCTGCCGTCGCGGCCGTTCCGGTTGCGGACATGCTCCGATATCACCAGTTCACCGCCGGCCGGTATTGGATTCCCGAATACGGCAACGCCGAAGAAGATCCCGATCACTTCGAGTTCCTTTATGCCTACTCCCCGGTGCACAACGTGAAGCCCGACCCGCGAAGGCCGCCGATCCTCATCACGACCGCGGAGACCGATGACCGGGTGGTTCCGATGCACGCCTGGAAGTTCGCGGCTGCACTTCAGGAAGTCTCCGAGCCCGATCAGTTGGTCCTGCTGCGCACGGAGCGCCGGGCCGGCCACGGAATAGGCAAGCCGGTCTCCAAGGTGATCGACGAGGCTGCCGACATCTACGCCTTCCTGGTCGACATCCTCGAGATGGAGTAGCCAGAGGAGAATCGCGTTACGGTTTCGTGTCAATCGACGCGTCGAAAACCGACGCGTGTATTGACGGAAACGTGATGACCAAACTGACCCGCTACTCGCACGGCGCCGGCTGAGCTTGCAAGCTCGGTCCTGACGAGCTGGCGCAGGTCCTGCGCCTGTTGCAACCTCCCACAGACGTCGACCTGCTGGTGGGGCCGGAGACGGCAGACGATGCAGCCGTGTTCCGTCTCCCATCCGGCCAGCTCGTCGCGCAATCAGTTGACTTCTTCACGCCCATCGTGGACGAGGCCTACGACTGGGGCAGGATCGCCGCTGCCAACGCGCTGTCCGACATATACGCCATGGGAGCAACGCCCCTCACTGCGCTCCAGCTGGTGAGCTGGCCCCGCGAGGAGCTCTCGTTTGACCTTCTAGAGGAGGTCATCGAGGGAGGGCAGAAGGTCCTCTCGGAAGCGAGGTGTTCGATCGTGGGCGGCCATTCGATCGACGACCAAGAGCCCAAGTACGGCTTTGCCGTGACCGGACTCGTTGAGCCGGACAACCTAGTCACGAATGCCGGAGCCCAGGTAGGCGATGCACTGGTGCTTACCAAGCCGCTGGGTACCGGAATCATCTCCACTGCGATCAAGCGCGGTCGGGCAACAAGCCGGCAGCGCGATGCCGCGGTCGATGTGATGACGAAACTCAATGATGGCGCGGCACGGGCCATGGCATCGGTGGAAGCACACGCTGCCACGGACGTAACGGGGTTCGGTCTGCTCGGCCACCTCGGCGAAGTGATACGTGCTTCTGAAGTAGCAGCCGCAATCGACGCGGCCGCAGTTCCGGTTCTCGAAGGTGTAAGGGAGTTGGCCGCCGAGGGAATCTATCCGGGAGGAAGCCGAAGAAACCGTAAGTCGGCCGAGAGCTTCAGTGACTTTGGAGACCTGGATGACACCACGATCAGGGTCCTAGCCGATGCCCAGACCAGCGGCGGTCTTCTTATCGCGGTCGCTCCGGACGACGTCGACGCCCTTCTTGCGGCGCTAGCTGCCGAGGGCACACTGGCCGCAGCTGTCATCGGCCACATCACCGAGGGACCCCAAACGATCACGCTCCACTGATCCGAGTGCTCGAGACCCTTCCTAGTGTGGAGCCGCGATGACAGACCGCTCGGAGCTTGACGCGCGTCTCACCAAGATCGCCGGGGCGTTGTCCATCGGGAACATCACGCGCCACATCTTCCTTTGTGCCGACCAGACCACGCCGAGATGCTCGACGCGGGAGCAGTCCTATGAGGTGTGGCGTTATCTGAAGCAGCGTCTCAAGGAGTTGGATCTCGCCAGCGCGCCTCCAGCCTGGAGAGGAGACATGGACTACGACCCTCCCGAAACGCCGCGCGGTGAAGGCTCCATTCTCCGCACCAAGGTGGACTGCTTTCGGATATGCGAACAGGGTCCGGTGGCAGTGGTCTACCCGGAAGGGACTTGGTATCGGGGCGTCACGACTCAGGTGATGGAGCGGATCATCCAAGAGCACCTGATCGGCGGCCGGCCGGTCGCCGAGTTTGTCTTCGCCGTGGACGGACTGAGCGGGGAGATCGACCGATGATCCGCCTCATCCGATGGCTGGCCTTTGGCTACATACTGTGGCGCTGGCTCGGCCCGGAGCCGAAGCCACAGTTTTCGGTACCGCAGGAGCACCCGCTGCGATTGCCCGGTCGGTCTGTCTTCGTGGGTGATCGGGAGCTGTTCGTCCGGGAGTCGGGGCCTCCGGACGCTCCGCCGCTTGTACTCATCCATGGATGGGCGACCGACACTCTCTTCAATTGGTACAAGATCATCCCATTGCTCTCCGATCGATTCCACGTGATCGCAATCGATCAACGGAACAGTGGCAAGTCGGATTACACAAGGGCCCGCTACGACATCGCTGACGTCGCTGATGAGATCGCTGCTCTTCTCGGCATGCTCGACGTCGGCCGCGTTCCGTTGGTCGGTTACAGCATGGGCGGGATGATCGCCCAGGAGATCGCCCACCGATACCCGCATCTCGTCGAGAAGCTGGTGCTCGGAGGAACCGCGGCAACCGTGACGCCCACAACGGCGGACCAACTCAAGATGTGGTCACTGCTGTGGCTGGGGAGAACCTGGGACCGCGTCAGCAAAGCGGAGTTCTCATGGGTGCGGCAGCGCTACTTGACGAGGGTCGGCGCGGTCGCGCCCGTGCACGAGCGATGGGTCTGGGACTCCTACCTGGGTCGTGACGTGAATCTGTACTACGAGGGCGGCTTTGCCGTGGCGCGCTTCGATAGCCGTAGCTGGGTCGGCCGCCTAAGCGTCGAGGCCCTCATTGTCATACCCACCGAAGATCAGCTCGTAGATCCGTCGCTTCAATTCGAGCTGGCCTCGCTCCTGAAGCATGCAGAGGTGCTGGAGCTCGAAGGAGCCCGGCATGAGTCCGTGCTAACCCACGCGGAGCCGTTCGCGGAGGCAATTGTCGAGTATCTGGGAGATGCCTCCGCTACCGGGGCGGCCTAGCGAGGTACTTCCACCGGGACACTTAGCTTCCAGATGACCAACAGAGCGGCTCCAAGGCAGGCGATAAGGACTAACAGATATCTCAAGTCCCGCCTCCAAACTCAGCTCGGTTTCAAACTTCCTGGAACAGGTACCGCCGCAGGATGTCCAGCCGCTCATCGAATCCCTTCGGATGCAAGTACCAGAGCATCGCCGCCACGGTCGAGAGCAGCGGATTGCCGTCCTGCGGAGTGAAGCAAAAGCCGACCAACTCATTGCCGTCGCGAACGGCCAGAGTCTCGACCGGAACGACGGTCTGGCTGAGGATTCGTCCGTAGTAGCCATGGTCACGTCCAAACGAGAAGACACGGTTGGCGGACCGCTTGTGGGTAATGGCTACGCGGGGGTTGGCCTCAAGGCGGTCGATGGCCTCGTCCCGCGTCATCTCCCGCTCCAGCGTGAGGCTGAACCAGATGGCATGCATGTACTGAGAGTTCATCTTCAGGGCCGATGACCACAACGGAAGGTCGTGGTCCAGCGTCGCGAACAGGCCGTGGGCATCCCGAGCATGGTGAGTGCCGAAGCGCTCCTCGTCGTGTCGTCCGACAGTGGGGCTGGGGACAAACCCACCGTCCTGGCTGATGTCGTTGGACCGGCGGATACACAGAAAGCGCCCGTTGTCCAGGATCGAGGTCTCGTCACCGTCGAAGCCGAGCGTCTTAACCAGCGCGGCGATGTTGTGCGTGTTGCATGACACGATCTGGAGGAATCGGTCGTCCTCACGTAGCAGGGACTCGTCGTTGATGCCCCTGGCATACGGCTTGCCGAACCCAAACTCCGATCCCTGTGCCATGAAACCCACCGGGCCTCGGGCCTTGGAGTAGAGCTCGTCCTTGTTGGAGTTGCCGGCGGGCGTACAGTCGATCACTACCGAAGCTCGCTCGATGGCTTCCCCACTGTCGTATTTAGGGGAGTGGCCAAGTTCCTCGAATGTGTTCCAGCGGTCGGAGTCGGCTGCGAGATTCGCACCTCGGCTTATGAGGTCGTTGACCTTCCCTCGCTCCTCGAGCAGAGGAGTGCGCTTGTGGAACGTGACTTCCTCTACTCCGAAGTCCTCCCGGTGGTCGGCGATCAGACCGATCAAAGGCTCGCCCACTGTTCCGGTGCCGACGATATGAACGATGTGGCTCATTGCCTGTCCCCCCTTTTCCACTGAGGAGTTGACACTCCCGGGTGGCTCTTGTCAAGGCTCAAATGGCCCTAGCTATCTCTGGTAGCAGCTGCTCGTACGACCCAAAGTGTGCTTTCCGTTCCCGGCGTAACTCCTCCACTCGGTCGGCGTATTCATCGCTCCGGCCCACTCGCTGGTAGAAGCGGCGCGGCTGGAGTAGCTCCAGATCGTCGAAGTCCTCGACGTTCGAGGCGACCTGATAGCCGAAGTCCGGATCCTCTTCCCAAGCTATCGATCCGGCGGCGATTCCCTCGATGATCGTGCTCGAGTGCTGAGGCGTGACCTCCTTGTTCTGGTCCGGATCGGCCCCACCAATCCATCCGGTGTTTAGGAGATAGACGTCAATCTTGGTTCCATCAAGTAGCTCATACAGTCGGTTGGCTTGCTGCTCGTGTAGATAGACGAAGAAGGGGTTGGTTCCCGGCACACGGAGAGACTTGCCAGCCTCGGCGGCTCCCCCGGCCGAGGTGCCGGTCGTCTCGCCGAGCATGAAGTAGGCCGCAGCCTGCTGCCGGTCGAGCCTGGCTACCGCCGGGATGATGCCCTGGTTTCGATTGAGGATGAGGAGAAAGTCGGCCGTCTCGACGAACCTCGGGGCCAGGAAGCCGGGAAGATCGTCGGCGCTACAGATCGCGCGGCTGTTCTCGGTGTGCGACGTGTCGAAGAAGTCGAGGCGCCCCTCGGGGTCTATTGCCACGTTCTCGAGCAGACTGCGCGAGCTCTGCACCCCCGCCCAGACGACAGGCTCGCGTTCCGGCGTGAGGCCGTATACCTTGGCGAAGGTCCCCGCCTCCGTGCCGTAGACCCGGCTGTCTGGGAAGAGAGCCACGAAGTCATCCTGGACCGGCCTCGCTACGTCACCCTGTTGGGAGAAGGTGGTGGTGGTCTTTCCCGTTCCCGACAAGCCGACCACCAGCCCCGTCGACCGGGTCCCGTTCACCTCGATGACCTTGGATCCACAATGCATCGCCAGTCCGCCACGGAGATACATCAACGCGTCCCACATCCGCAGGCCACTCATCTTCGACTCCCCGAAGTAGTCCGCGTTGAACACTCTCGATACCCAGTTGTCGAGGTCCACTGCGATGAGGCGGTCGTTCGGGAAACCCGGAGCATCGAGGCTGGGCGTGTAGATCACGTGAAACTCAGGCTCGAAACCTTCGTCCGGCGGGAAGTAGAGGAGCCGCTGCATGGCGGCCAAGTTGGCGTTTGCTATCTCAACTACGAGCCGGACGGCCACTCGGGCATCCGGGTGGTCGCTGATGTAGCCGTCGAGAACGATCACATCCTGCTCGGTTAGGTGCTGATCCTGCCGATCGGCCATCTCTGCGTAAGTGGACCGGTCGATGACGGGGTCCGTGTGCTGGCTCGGATCGTCGTTGACCACGAACGTCGATCCCTTTGAACGAGCTGTGACCTCGGTCGTGATGTTGAGGTTGCCGAACTCGGTCCACCGTGCTGTTGCTTGTTGCTCGGTCAGGTCACGCAGCTCCTCCTCGGACGGATTGTGAAGCGTCGACTTGGCGCGAATTTCCATAGGCCGGTCACTCTACGCGACTGAAAGAGCGCGAATTCCGGCGAGTGCCACGGTTTTCTGTCAATCTCAATGGCGCCTGGCGACACCACGATTGACAGAAACGCGTAGGCCTAGGAAAGCTCTGCCTCGAGCGTTATCTCGACGTTGCCGGCCAGTGCGCGTGAAACGGGGCACCCGTCCTTGGCATGCTGGGCTTGTTCAGCGAAGGCGTCGGAATCGATTCCCGGGACGGTGGCCGTCACGTGCAGGTGAGAGGAGATGACGGTCCAGTTCCCGTCTTTCTGGTCGAAGGTGACCTCGGCTTCCGTGACCAGCTTTTCGGGTGCGTGGCCGGCTCCGGCTAGCCCCGCCGAGAGTGCCATGGAATAGCAGGCCGAGTGCGCGGCTGCGATCAGCTCCTCCGGGCTCGTTTTCCCGTCCGCCGCTTCGGTCCGTGATGCCCAAGTAACGGGAAGCGCGGTGGCTACTCCGGTAGCCAATGAGGCAGTTCCCGAGCCGCTGGCAAGATCTCCGGTCCACGTGGTCGTGGCGTTGCTCTTCATAGAGCTCCTTTCGACCTGGAGAGCGTAGACGCCCTCAGCGGTCCGAGGCCGGGTCGGTTTCTGATTGCTGACAGCTGAAAGCTGATAGCTGGTTCCTAGACCTCCGGCACCAACATCAGCCAGTGAGTGGTCAGCGACTCGACGGCGTCACGCGTCCACGGCATGGGGTACGTCCTCACATCTGCCCAGTCCTGAGCCAGGTCGACGTAGTTGGGGTGGAAGGTATGGCCCGACTGCCCGGTCGAGTGGATCCAGGTCGACGTGTCCAGGTCCGAGAAGTCAACGACCATCCGCATGGAGGGATGAGCAGCCGTCGTGAAGCCTTCAGAGGCATCCCAAGCGGTGGCGTTGGGTACCGAAGCGCTGCCGCCTGTTCGATACGACCCGCGGTTGAACAGCCACTCGATGGGTGGGATGCCTGATTGGCCCAAGGACTGATTCTCGAAGGTCACGGTGTGAAGAGCGCCCCAGCTCCAAGCCCTTGGATCGCTGCCTAGATTGCCCGAGGTCAGGGCCATACCCTCCTCCAGCGCCCGTAGCAGGATCTCGTCGCGGGTTTCGATCTCTTCGGTGAATTGGTAATCCCACCAAGGATGCTCCGGATCTCCGAGCAGGTCGGTCATCACCTCGAACCAGCGCGAACCCCCTTCGGGTGTGAACTCGCCGCCTAGCTCGTCACCGATGCTGATGGTCAGCAATCTGGACCACACGGAGGCATAAACGGCGGCGGCTGCAGACTCCGGACGCATTTGATAGCTGGGATCGAAAACCTCTGCGCCCGAGTCACCCCACTCGCCGAGCAATGCCTGACCTTGTCTGGCCAGGTCGGAACTCGGGACCACGTCCAACAGGTAAGGAACCAGTACTTCGGCGAAGAGATCGCGCGCGTCCGCCTGCATCAGTCTGAGATACGAGGGTTCGAGTGGACGTGGGGCAGCCTCCAGCATGTCGGATATCCGCTGGGCCCGGTATCCGTACGCCCACATCGTGGACAGTTGGTGCGGGTAGGAGTCGCCCGCCGGCCGGTTGTTAGCCGTGAACACGTAGCCTTCCGGTGGATTGAAAGCCCTCGGCAGTTGATCCAGCAGAACGAAGCCCGTCCACTCGTACTCTCCGGTCCAGCCCGGCACCGGTACCGTCCCGTCGCCGGCCGCCCGGACCGGGACAATGCCCGTCGACTGGTAGCCGATGTTGCCGTCACGGTCGGCGTAGACGAAGTTCTGTCCGGGAACGTGGAAAGAGGCCAACGCAGTGCGAAACTCCTCCCAGTTGGAGGCTCGGTTGAGCCCCATGATCGTGTCGATAACGCCCGTGGGTTGGAGCGCGGTCCAGCTCAGGGCGATGGCGTAGTGCTCGGGGACTCGCACCCCTGACCTCAGGTTGAAGTCTTCGAGGTCTTCGAAGACTTCGGAGATGATCGGACCGTGGTGTGTCGACCGAACCTCCAGCTCGACCGGCTCCCGCCCCGGGGCTTCGAGGATCTCCGTGCGCACCTCCATGTCGCGCCACTCCCCCCGGAACTCGTACTGGTTTGGATTGTCGGGGTTGATCCGTTCGATATAGAGGTCCA
>JBHICV010000107.1:0-8616 GCA_046759765.1 Acidimicrobiia bacterium | reverse complement strand
CTCTCCCACTCAGACATCAGCTCACTCCTCAATCGAACATATGTTCGATCATACAACCCCGGTGAGACAACTTCTACACCCTTATGACCACCGGCGAGAGCCATGAACCATTGGCGATGAGCGGAATGTGGCAGGCGCGAGACTTCTTGGAGCCGGAGATCGGATTCGAACCGATGACCTGCTCATTACGAGTGAGCTGCTCTACCCCTGAGCTACTCCGGCGGGAGATTTTCGTTGTCTTACAAGAGTACCGGAGGGAGCACTAACCGTTCTCCTGAGGATGGCAGCGACGTTCCTGCCGCTACGGCTTTGGCATCCGAACCTCGCAGCGATGTGAGGGTTTGTGTGGTGCAGACCGACCTGACTCACCCCTTATAAGGTGAGGAAGCGAGGAGAAGAGTCGCTATGGGCTCGTTGGACGATGACTTCTCCGATTTCGTTCGGTCTGTTGAGCCGCGGCTGCAGCGGGCCTTGGTGGCGGCCTGGGGTATGGAGCTGGGCCGCGAGGCGGCCAGCAACGCCCTGGTCTATGCGTGGCGTCACTGGAAGAGGGTCCAGAGTCTGGATAATCCGGCCGGGTATCTGTATCGGGTCGTTCACCGAAGCGTCAAGCGACGGTCCGTCCCTCAGCCGAGTCTGGCCGTTCGGGGCTGCCGATTCGGAGCCGTGGATTGAGCCTGATCTGGAGTATGCGTTGACGAAGCTTCCAGTGCGGCAACGTACAGCTGTGGTCTTGCACCACGGTTTCGGATGGACGCACCAGGAGATCGCCTCGACGCTCGGGTTGTCCAGGAGCACTGTGCAGAACCACATCGAGAGGGGATTAATCAGACTCAGAGCCGCATTGGAGGTGCAGGTTGACGTATGACACCGAGACCCGTCTGAGCCGCTAGGGCGAAGCCGTCCAGAAGCGGATCAAGCCGATAGAGGCGGCCGAGCTGGAACGGCTGATTGCCCACAGTGAAGGCCTGGCACAGCCCAGGCAGAGACCTCAGCGTGGATGGCTGGTGGCCGTTGCCACTGGCGCGGGAGTCGTTCTTCTGAGTCTGGTTCTGGCCATGCTTTCGCGCCTTGGCCAGGACTCGCCGCCCGTGACAGAACCCGAACCGGCGCCCCCTGTGCCTCAGACCACCGTCCCGACCGAACCCACACCTCCCGTGGAGGCAGACGGGGTCGAGCCAGGGCCCGCGATCCTGCGCACTTCCGGGTCGCCCGTGCCCATCGATCCTGGCGAGTCGATGGTCGTACCCACTCCGCTCGAGCTGTTCGGCCTGACAGAAGGTGAGGTCGCACCACCGTTCACAGGTACGCTCCTCGGTGGCGGTACATTTGACTTGACTCGGCTCCGAGGCCAGCCAGTCGTCGTATTGCAGTGGGCGACCTGGTGTCAGCCTTGTGTTGACGGCCTTGCTCCTTTTCAGGCAGCCGCGACCCAATGGGAAGGCCGAGCTGCGTTCATCTCCGTGCTCACACGCGACAGTTCGGCAGAGAACGCCTCCCGAATAGTCGAGGAGCACAACATCACCCTGCCGGTCGTGATAGATCGGATCGGCTTTCGCTGGTTCCCGTTTCTCTTCGGCTACGTCCTCCTCGATGAAGAGGGCAGAGCAATCACCGGATTCCCAGGGTTATTCACTTCCCAAGAACGTCTTAACCAGATGCTCGAACAGTTCCTCAACTAGAGCGGTGCAGCCTCGGTTGCTCGAGCTGAGCATGGGAGCCCATCGAACCTTGTACTGACCTGCTACGAACGCACTGCGGTTTGCCGGTCCTACTGGCGGAAGCTTCACTCAGGCCAACTTTGTGGTGACGTGGGTGCACCGACAACCATGCTCGCTGGTTTCGACAGGGGACGCGGCGCTGACTTCGATGGTGCGGGTCACAGCCCAGGAACGAAGGCGGAGGGGTACGCTCAAAACTGGAGATAGGCGATGTTTCGTCACTTGCTTGCCGACGGCGTAATGCTTCTTCATTTCGGTTATGTCGTCTTTGTCGCAGTCGGTGGATTCATAGCCTGGCGCTGGCCACGTGCCTTGTATGTGCACCTCGTCGCTGTGGCATGGGCGATCGGAATCGTCGTGGTCGGGTTCTCCTGCCCTCTCACCAATGTGGAGCAAGCCTTTCGAGGCGACGGTGTCGGGACGCCTGGCTTCATCGACCGCTACATCGAGGGCATTCTCTATCCAGAGGCCCTCACGCCGCTGCTGCGGGCTGCGGTCGGACTCGCCGTGGTGGCCTCATATGCAGGTTGGATATGGCGCAGGCTCGCCCCCCGGTCCCATGCCCGCGCTAAAGGGGGACCTTCGTCGCGGCTCCCACAAGTCGAGGCTTCGCACGGCTGAAAAACGTGCACTCAGCCGACATGGCACGGCACCCCGACCCCGCGTCCCACGGCGGGCAACCGCACGGTGACGTCGCGGCGACGTGCTCGTTGTCGTTGAACGGCTCGAGTTCTCCAAAGCCAGCACCCGATTGGTTCGGTCACGGTATCTTGCCGGCCTCGTTTGCCACCATGACCGCAGCTGCCCGTACGACCTCGGTCATGAAATCGAGATTCAGGGTGGCCAGGGTGTCGCCGGGCATCCGGTAGTGGGGATTCCGAAGCGAGGCGGTATCAGTCACCACCAGTGCTCGACACCCTCGATCCCAGAACAGAGCGTGATCGGAACTCCGCGTGTCAGGTAAGCAGGTGCCTCGGCCTCGCCTAACTGGGCAAACTCAACGTGCAGCCCTGGGACGCAGCATGCAGCGGCGCTGCGTCAGCTGTCGACGAGGGTGGCCGAAGCCTCATTCCCGCGACGCCGATCCAGGTGCCCACGTCGAGACCTTCAGTGCTGAACCTTAGGCAATCGGGCACCTCCCAGAAGGGCTACTGGCAGCCGGGCGTGTAGCAGGTGAACCCGATCATCTCGAGGTCGATGCGACTCTGGCTGTTGGTCGAACCCACCGTCGATAGGCCACGCCCGGTTGTCTGGGAAGACAGCAAGGATCGCTTCGCCCTGACCAACATTGACATGCGGACTTGGAGATGGTCGGCCGCGAAGGCAACTCTGGGCTTGGCGTGCGGACGCGGGTTGCGCGCCTGGTTTTCGGGGGCCCTCAAGAAGGTGGCCATCACCCCTCCCCCTTCGGCCCGTGTCGGCGGTCGACTGTACGGGTCCGTGGGCTCTAGAGCACAGTGGTGCTGGGAGGGGTGTCCGCCTCCCTGAACCCTGGCCATTATCTATGGTGTCGACTACCACACACTTCATTCGCTTGGCGCCACTTGACGCGCCAGTTCGGTCGCCTCTCTCGCGCCCAGACCGGCTCGCCCGACCAGGTAGCAGGCGATCGGCGCCGCGATGCGCTCCGACGAGTGCGCGGCGACTCCGGCCAGCTCGAGCAGCGTGTCAAACGTCGCCAGGTCCGGGGGCTCGACGCGCAACTTATTGGCGAACTTCCTTCTCGACCGTCTCGGGAAATCGGTCTGAAATCTACTGGGCCTCTTCGACAAGGAACCCGGGGATGTGGCGACTGATCACGGAGCCGAAGTCAGTGAAGGGCCGCCGCGCGGAACGCCCCGATGCGACAATGACCTTGGCACATTCAAGGTACGAGGGGTACAGATGTCGAAGAAGGAGTTCACCGCAATCGCCACTACCTGCGAGATCGATCCCGGCAGTGAAGAGATGGATGGGGCAACTCTCCGGATCCGCAATCGCGTGTTTACCGACATCGTGGAATCGGATGATCCTCGCCTGGCAGGTGTGAATAAGCCCACCCTCAATCTGGATCTCGATCCTGCCTCCGGGCAAGGCACGCTCGAAGGTGAGTTCGTGCTCACTCCCCAAGCCGTGGAAGGTACGTGGGAAGGCAGCTTGACAGGCAGCCTGGAAGGCGGCCTCGTTCGAGCAAGGGGTCAGGCCAGCGGAACGGGGATCCTCCAAGGCTTCGATCTCCACGTCGAGTATGAGCAGATCAAAGAGCATCCGGGTCAGCCCCCCTGCGAAGACCCACAAGCTTTCTTTCAGATGTGGGGACACGTCGGATAGTGAGCAGACTCGCCGCACCGTCTGCCGCCAAGCCCGGCTGCTAGAGGGGAAGATGGTCGAACTTCCCACCGGGACGGTGACCTTTCTCTTCACCGACATCGAGGGCTCCACCCGGCTGATCCTGCGGCTGGGCGACGAATACCCAGCTGTGCTCGAAACGCACGCGCGAGTGCTGAGAGACGCAATCGCTCGTCAAGGCGGAACCGAGGTGAGTACCGAGGGTGACTCCTTCTTCGCCGTCTTCGACGTCGCACCGGCCGCAGTGCAGGCGGCCATCGAGGCTCAACGCATGCTCGGTACGCAGCGATGGCCACCGGGGGCCTCCGTCCGGGTGAGGATGGGGCTTCACACTGGCCAGGGAGTTCTCGGAGGCGACAACTACGTCGGCCTCGACGTTCACCGAGGAGCACGCATCGCCGGAGCCGGTCACGGAGGCCAGGTCCTGCTCTCGGCGGCGGTCCGCGACGACCTGGGTGTGCAGCTGCCGCCGCAGATCAGTCTCCGTGACCTCGGCCTTCATCGGCTGAAGGACCTCCCCGAACCCGAACGGCTCTATCAGGCCCAAGCTGCTGATCTGCCGGCGGATTTCCCTCCGCTCCGTTCGATGGAGGCCCGCCCTCACAACTTGCCCAGCGAGCTGAGTGAGTTCGTTGGCCGAGTAGATGAGGCAGACGCGATCGAGCGACTCTTGGAGGAAGCTCGGCTCGTGACCCTCATTGGGCCCGGTGGCGCTGGTAAGACACGACTTGCACTGAAAGTCGCGGCTCGCGTGCTTACACGGTTCACAGATGGTGTCTTCTTTGTTCCTCTCTGGTCCGAGCGGGATCAGGAGCTCGTTGTTCCGACCATTGCTTCGGAGCTCGGCGTGGCGGAGGCCGGAGACAGATCCCTGCTAGACGCCTTGACCGACCACCTGTCGCGCAAGCAACTGCTCCTCGTGATCGACAACTTCGAGCAGGTTCTGCCGGCGGCACCGACGTTGGGACACCTGCTCGAGGCGGCTCCGGACCTCCGCATCCTCGCCACCAGCAGGACACTGCTGCGGGTCGGGGGTGAGCAGACCTTCATGGTGCCGCCGCTGGCGCTTCCCCCAGCCGATCAAACGGACGTAGGCGGTGCGCTGGAATCGGATGCAGTGAGCCTGTTCGTCCGGCGGGCGCGTTCAGCCGACCCCAGCTTCACTCCCACGGCCGAGAACATCCAGGCGATTGGTGAGATCGCAGCCAGCCTCGATGGGCTCCCCCTGGCTATCGAGCTTGCCGCAGCCCGGGTACGGTTGTTCACTCCTAGACAGCTGCTGCAGAAGCTCCGAGATCGCCCTGATCTCTTGAGAACTGATTCTGCCCATGTGCCGGAACGGCAGCAGACGCTGGCAGGCTCCATTGCCTGGAGTTACAGGCTCCTCGACGGATCGGATCGGGCTGCCCTTCGTCGGCTTTCCGCGTTCGCAGGTGGATTCACTCTCGAATCTGCGGAGGAGGTTGCTCAGGGTGCACCCGTCCGAGATGTGATCGAGGCCATCGCCTCGTTGCTGGACAACAGCCTCCTCAAGCATCTGGTCATCGCCCACGAACGGCGGTTCACGCTGCTGAACACGATCCGTGAGTTCGCCACTGAGCGACTTCGTGAGGAGGGCGAGTACGAAGCAGTGGCCCGCCGCCACGCCGAGTACTTCCTCAGCCTGGCGGAGGAGGCCGAGCCCCACCTGACGCGAGATGAGCAGGTCGCATGGTTCGACCGGCTGAACGCCGAATTGGACAACCTACGAGCCGCCTTCACCTATTCGCTCAACCAAGGCGACGTCGATCTCGGCCTCCGAATGGGCGGCGCGATCTGGAGGCTGTGGCACGCTCGGGGCCAGCCGGCCGAGGGACGTCAGTGGATCGAGAAGCTTCTGGCGCTGCCGGAGTCCGCTCCCGAACCTCGCGCTAAGGGCCTCAGCGGGCTTGCCGGTCTCGCCTACTGGCAAGCCGACTACCAAGAGGCATGGTCTCGGTACGAGGAGGCACTAGGCATCTACCGGGAAGTGAACGATCGCTCTGGCGAGGCCGACACACTCTTCGCTCTCAGCACCACGTCCACCTGGATGGGAGAGGAGGAACGAGGCGCAGGACTCGCCGATCGAGCCCTGACGATGTTCCGCGACCTCGACGCAGCGGACCGCGTGGGCATGGTGCTCATGGCCCAAGGCTTCGCCAAGTGGATGGAAGGTGATCTGGAAGGCGCTCGACCCCTTTGGGAAGAGTCTCTCGCCATTGCTCGCGGCCTCGGCGACCACGGCGAAGCAGCAACCAAGACCCTCGCCCTCGCCTCCCTGTCGTTTCAACAGGGCGACGAGCAAAGAGCGCGAGACCAGTCGCTCCAATCACTGCGCCAGCTGAGCGAGCTAAGGAACGTCTCTGGCATGGTCATGGCCCTCGATTGGGTGGCTGCCCTCAACGCAACCCGTGATCCGGAATGGGCGGTGAGGTTGGCTGGGGCCGCGGCGGCACTGAGGAACACCCTTGGGGGAGGAATGCAGCCGGAGAGCGTCGGCCTCGAGAGTGCGCGAGCGGTAGCCGAGCGCCAACTCGCCCCGGCCGTTGTGGAGGCTGCTTGGGAGGAAGGCCGGCGGCTGACGCTCGAGGACGCTGTCAGTGAGGCTCTCCGTAGCCCATATTCGCTGACCAACCGCCGGAACTGAAGAAGAAGAAGAGGAGGCGCTGTCCGGACCAGGATGAATGCCCAGTCCGAAGCTCCGAATCAGGCGGCCGTTGTCAAGTCGTTGACGGGAACGATGACAGGTCCAGCACCCCGTTGAGGTTGCCTGGCGGGCGGGTTGCTGGACCACCTAACTCAGCTTCGCCTTCAGCTGGATCGCTGCCGCGGTGACCGCCTAACGCTCGGCGTGGCTCAGCGGTGTGCTCGTTCTTTGCCTCGGATCTGAGTGTTCGGCGCAGTTTTGGGGTCCTCTAAAGACTCGACGGACGCCCCGGGCTACCAATCGTTCGTAACTTTCGTGCCGTGGGGCGTCCTCGTGGGCCGATCCCATTCGTAGATAGGGTGAGCGCGGGAACAGCGCGCACCAAAGCGAGGAGCACTCATGAGTCAGTACCTGTTGTCGACTTACGCCGTGGAGAGTGAGGTCCCTGGGGCCCCGAAGACGCCCGAGGAGATGCAGGCATTCCTGGAGCGCGTTGCTGCCCTCGAGGCCGAGATGGACGCGAGCAGTACGTTCGTCTTCGGTGGTGCACTCCATGGCCCCGACGCAGCAACCGTCGTCAGCGTGAGTGATGGCAACGTGGCTATGACTGACGGGCCATTCGCGGAGTCGAAAGAGCACATCGCGGGGTTCTACATCATCAACGCCGACGACCTCGATGCGGCCCTGAGCTGGGCGGGCAAGGTCGCGGACGCAACCAACCATCCGATCGAAGTCCGCCCGTTCGCGGCTACGGGGCGCGTGCAGGCGTGACCCGAACCGACGCCGTCGATCGGGAAGCCCAACTGGCGGGGTGGATCGTAAAGACCCCACGAAACCGTGCGATCGATGACGTTCGAGCCCCTGAAGATCAGGCTCAGGGATTCGGCGGCGGAGCCCAGACCAAGGTGTCAGGGTGGAATTGGCTCCATGCGAACCAGAACGCTTGGTGTCCGACCGCGTCTGTGCCGTCTTCAAGAGTTGCCCTCACGCCTGAGCCGTCGGTGACGAGCATTATGCCGAGGAGCTGTACCGGCCGGCCGGCATCCAGCTGGGCGCGTGCCTGATCAACGGGAAAGGCAATCGGGGTCCCGTCGTCAGTGATGACGCCCAGCACCTGCTCCTGGACGGGGAGACGCTCATCGACGTCGCCGATCGGAAAGATGGGTCCGCGGTCGTCCCGACCACCGAGGGGGTCGAGATCATAAGTTCGGCCGATGCCGCCGTCCTCGGCGACGATGGTGGTGTCCGGGTGTGCCCGCTTCCAGTCGCCCCATGTCGAGGCCACCATCGAGGTCTGCTCTAGAACGATCCTCTGGTCCTGGAGCGGGCCAGATACGGCGACCCCGGTGAATGTGTCGAACACCGAGAAGGTGTTGAGGTCGAACATCACCTTGTTCGACCGCGTGAGCAGACCCGAGGTGCGTAGCACGGGCACATCGACGCCGGCGGGGACGCTGTCGGTGAAGTAGGCCTGGGCGGAGCCGCACAACGTGCAGTAAGGGATGCCGAGTCGCCGACCGCCCAAGGAGTCATTCACCATCTCGTGGACTTCCATGATGTTCTTTGGGTACGCCCGTGACTCACCGTTGACCGTGAGCGCGAACACCAGGCGGTCGTCCGGATACCAGTCTCCCCCCGTCACATCGGTCACTGCCGGGTCGTCGAGCGCGGGAATGCAGCCGAGGGGGCACGGGTCGGGATCACCTAGCGGTCGGTCATCGAGAGGCACACCCCCCCAGCTCAAGAAACGCCAGTCAATGTCGGAGTCCGCATCCTCGAAGAACGGCGTCCACCTCGGGTCGATGAGCGTGAAGAGCTGCCCCTTCCAAACCCGGTAGCCGGGGATCGCCGGCAGATCCCAGGCGATGAGGTGATCGGTCACCGATTGCCACGTGCTGCGGG
>JBHICV010000106.1:0-8655 GCA_046759765.1 Acidimicrobiia bacterium | reverse complement strand
TCCGTCACCGGCGCTACCTCGGCGTCGTCGCCACAGGCTGCTGCTACGAGTGCAAAGCTCAGCAGCAGCGCGAGTACCGATAATCTCCGCGATGGAAAGCGCTTCTTGTTTTCCATTGTCCCCTCCCTCTGTATGAACATGGGTAACGTGGGTTTCAAGCGGTGTGACAGCCACCCAATATACCCAATTCGGGTGTAGCGCGCCCGGGCGGACGTCAGCTCAATCGCCTCTGGCTTCGGCGATGCGCTGTTCGGCCAACCGCAGAGCCGCGGCGGCGGCACTGACTCCCCATTCCCGTGCCGACGAAAGGACCCGAAGCGTCGTGTCGTAGACGGCTTCGACGCTCCTGGCTGCTCGCTCGGCCGAATAGCCCCGGAACTCTTCGAAGATGTTGATCAGTCCGCCTGCGTTGACGATGAAGTCGGGCGCGTAGAGGATGCCGCGCTCCGCAAGCAGCTCGGCGTCCTGATAGGCCTCCAGTTGGTTGTTCGCCGAGCCGACCACGGCCCGGCACCGCAGGCGGGGAATGATGCCCGCGTTCAGCACCGACCCGATAGCGCATGGAGCCAGGATGTCGCATTCGGTGTACAGGACCTCACTGGCG
Source organism: Acidimicrobiia bacterium (assembly GCA_046759765.1). Classification (GTDB taxonomy): domain Bacteria; phylum Actinomycetota; class Acidimicrobiia; order Spongiisociales; family CAZKJJ01; genus JBHICV01. The sequence goes on along the minus strand of JBHICV010000106.1, from coordinate 8,051 downwards.
GGGACCGCCTGTACCCCGAAAGCCTCTACCACCCGGGCGACGGCATCCTCCGCCATGTCCCCGACCAGCACCTCGCATCCGGCTTCAACGAGGTCCTCCACGAGTGCCGAGCCGACCTTGCCGACGCCCTGAACGACCACCCTACGGCCCTCCAGCTCCTCGGTTCCCCACAGGTGTCGCGAGACCGCCCGCAGGGCGTAGAGCACTCCCCGGGCGGTGGCAGGCGAGGGATCGCCCGAGCCTCCCAGCTCCAGGGGAAGGCCGGACACCCATTCGGTCTCCTGGTAGATGATCTCCATGTCCTCGAGCGTGGTGCCGATGTCCTCTGCCGTTATGTAGCGACCTCCGAGCCGATCCACGAGACGGCCGTAGGCTCGTAACAGGCCTTCGGACTTGTTCCGGGCCGGATCGCCCATAATCACCGCCTTGCCACCGCCTAGGTCGAGCCCAGAGACGGCCGCCTTCAGTGTCATCGCCCGCGACAGTCTCAAGGCATCGACCAGCGCCGCCTCCTCCGTCTCGTAGGGATAGAACCGGGTGCCGCCGAGCGACGGGCCCAAGACGGTCGAGTGGACAGCGACGATCGCTCGCAGACCGGTATCGGGATCAGACCCCCAGAGCACGCACTCGTGGCCCTCCGCCCCGATTGCACCGAATAGACCGTCCTTCATGCGCGGCGGTCCTTTCCCGAGATCGATTCCTAAGTTACCCAACATATCAAGCGCCTAAGGCAGGGAGAGCTGATCTGCACAGATTGACGATCTGAGGAGTCGATGTGCGAGGTTGAGAGGCCCGAGTTACCTCACGGCTGACCGCTTCTAGCCGGCGGTCCAGTCTCCCGGATCAGTAGGCTCAGCGACGGTGGTGCTGATAGTGCTGGCACCACCTGTGTCAACGAACCCCCCCTCGGGCCAGATGCCGGCGGCCACCGCCACCGACGATCGGCCGTGCCCAGAGCTGCCCCACTCAACGTAAGAGATGATGGTGGCCGGGCTGCTGAAGTTGGTGTGGAAGTCAACGGAGATGTAAAGAGCTATCTCGCCGCTCTCGGCGAACAGCGACCCGTAGGTCGCATCCGCGACGACCTGGACGACGCTGCCGCTCGCTTCAAGGCCCTCTCCGTCGCCGCGGGTGACCCAGACGCTCTCGCCGGGCTGGAGCACGACATCCGGCAGTGGGAAGTAGAACGGCCGCTGGCACAACCACAGACCGGCAAGGCTTCCCGCACCGACCCCGGTGTTGGTGACTTCCACGAACCCATCGTCTCCGAAATCGACCCGCGTGATGTCGACGTTGGCGGCCGTTGTGGTGGTTGTTGTGGTGGTGGCGGCGGTTGTGGTGGGGGCGGCGGCGGTTGTGGTGGTGGCGGCAGTTGTGGTGGTGGTGGTTGTGGTGGCGGCGGCGGCGGTTGTGGTGGCGGCGGTTGTGGTGGCGGCGGCCGTGTCGTCGTCGCCTCCACATGCAGCAGCGACCAACATCAGTGCGGCGAGGAGGGCGATCCTACTCACGGCGGGCTTCCCGGTCTCGCTGGCCTTCGCAACGAGACTACGCCGCATGACTCCCGGTGGCAATCCACCGTCCCGGCAGAGATCCGCGACTCGTACCGGGAGCGGCGGGACCTGGCCGTCGAGCTGCTGGAGGCCGAGGGAATCCTCCTTTCCAAACCGAGGGGCTCGTTCTACGTCGCGACCAGCGCCGCGGCCACCGGCCTCGGGGGGTACGAGTTCTGCCGGCGGCTTGATCAGGCACTACGGGGTCGAGGGCCTGCGGTTCCACATCCGTGATCACGTCGCCCTGGCGCAGGACTTCGCCGCCTGGGTCTCGGCGGACTCTCGCTTCGAGCTTGCCGCCCCGGCTCCGCTCACCCTGGTGTGCTTCCGCCATACCGGGGGCGACCAGGCCAATCAGGCGATCCTGGACCGGCTCAACGCCTCCGGCGAGCTGTTCCTCACCCACACCAAGCTGGACGGCAGGCTGACGTTGCGGATGTCGATCGGCCAGACCCGTACCGAGGAGCGACACGTGCGGCGAGCCTGGGAACTGATCCGCCAGGCGGCAACCGAACTCGAACCGGCACCCCGATCCGGGTGAGATAGCGGTCCCGTGCCTCTCACCCCTCCGCCTTCTCACCGCGCTCCAGCGCTCGGCGCAGGACTCGGACGTCGTACGGCTTCGACCTACCCCTCTTGAACCATCTGACGAATGGCCTCAACGACTTCTGGGTTCGCCAGTGTGGTCACATCCCCAACTTCGGTCCGATTAGAGATGGCTGCAAGAACACGGCGCATGATCTTTCCCGAACGAGTCTTGGGCATGTCCGGTACGACATACACGTGCTTTGGACGAGCTATCTTGCCGATCGCCGACTCAATCGACGTTTTAACCGCATCCTCCACTTCCGGAGTCGCCTCGTAATCTGGCTTGAGGGACACATAAATATCAGGCACGCGACCCTTCAGCTCATCCGCTACGGGGACCACCGATGCTTCCGCTATCCCTTCAACCACGAGACACGCCGACTCTAGCTCCTTCGTGCCCAGTCGATGACCGGCAACGTTTATGACATCATCGATTCTGCCCAGAATTCGAAAGTATCCATCTTCTGAGAGCACGGCGGCGTCCCCTGCGAAATATGGCCAGTCGCGCCAGTCTGTGCTTTCCTCATTCTTGCAATACTTGCGATAATATTGAGAAACGTATCGCTCACGATCTCCCCATATTGTCTGAAATGACCCCGGCCACGGGTTTCGGATGCATATATTTCCTGCTTTTCTACTTCCCGCTTCGATCTCCATCCCGTGCTCATCATAGATTACGGGATGAATCCCCGGCATACCGGGGCCTGCGCTTCCCGGCTTCATGCGTTTTAGGGCCGGAAGAGTGCTGCAGAGAAATCCTCCGTTCTCGGTCTGCCACCATGTATCCACAATGACCGCTTCGCCCTTACCAACAACCTGGTAGTACCATTTCCAGACCTCGGGCTCTATCGGTTCTCCGACGGTTGTCATATGCTTGAAGCGGTAGTTGTACTTCCGCGGTTCATCAGGCCCGGCCTTTCTCAACATCCGGATCGTCGTCGGCGCGGTGTGGAATATGTTGACATCGAGTTGCTCGGCTATTCGCCAAGCACGACCAGCATCGGGGAAGGTGGGCACCCCTTCGTACATGACGCTTGTCGCAGCAAGAGCCAGCGGGCCATAGACGATATATGAATGGCCGGTAATCCATCCTATGTCTGCCATGCACCAGTAGACGTCCTCCGGGTGAATGTCCTGGACATACTTCGACGTACCCGCAACATAGGCTAGATAGCCCCCTGTGCTGTGCTGGCAACCCTTCGGCCTTCCGGTCGTCCCACTCGTATACATGATGAAGAGGGGATCCTCAGCCGGCATCGGTACCGGATCAACTCTGGACCCGGTATAGTCCTTCAGCACCTCATCCATGAAGTAATCACGACCTTCTACCATCGGCGCCTGAGACACGTATTGCTCGGGATAACGTCTCCAAACGAGGACTTTGTCGACGCTCTGGCCCTCCTTTTCCGCTACCTCAACTGCGGTGTCAGCCTTCTCCTTATGATCAAGCAACTCACCGGACCGGTAGTATCCATCAATAGTTATCAGGACTCGACTTCCCGAGTCGGCTATCCTTTCGCCGCACGCCGCCCCACTGAATCCTCCATACACCTCAGAGTGGATTACGCCGATTCTGGCACAAGCGAGCATCGTAACCGGGAGCTCCGGAACCATCGGCATATGGAGCGTCACCCTATCCCCGGCCTTGAGTCCCGCAAAGTCCCTCAAGAGCGCTGCGAGTTCATTCACTCTTACAAAAAGCTCCTGATAGGTTAGGCCGACGTGAGATTCACCCTCCGGTTCCGGCACATAGATAATTGCGGCCTTGTTCTTATACCGATCCAGGTGGCGATCGACGCAATTGTAAGATGCATTTATCTTGCCGCCAACAAACCACTTCCACAGGGGAGCATCGCTCGTATCAAGGGTCGTATGCCAGTACTCGTACCATGAGAGCATGTCGGCATACTCCTTGAAACATTCAGGAAAATGGTCCAAACTGAACCGTTCATAGATACCCGGGTCAGTCATGTTCGCCTGAGCGATGAACTGCGTTGATGGGTGTAAGTACTCCTCTTCCTGCCAGTGAACTGCGATCTCGGCTTCACTGACCTCCACTACCTCGTTTTCGCTCGTCATGTCACATTCCCTCCCTGGACACAAGAGCCGGCAGTCGACGGCAAGTCAACATCATCCCGGTAGGACTGCACCCAGGAGCCATCATGCCGGTAACGCAATTGCAGTCTGGCACTGGGTTTCCGCGCTCGAGCCACGTAATCTAGTCGACCCCAACCTACCCGCACACTGAAGACGGCTCGATCTCGGTCGGCCAGAGGCCCAGCCGGCAGTGGTCCCCTTCGCCGGGGACGATGTCCCCTGACCGATTGACCCTTCCGTGTCTGCCGCTCTGGTTGCGACTCAAACCCGAGCCGAGACCGACTCGACCAGCTTCACCAATTCGCGGAGGTCCGTCAGGTTCGTTGCCCGCAAGAAATCGTCGACGAACGGCAAAACGGTCTGCATGCCTCGGACCAGGGGCTCGTAGCCAGGCTGTCCGGCGAGGGGGTTGAGCCAGATCACGCGGTGCACGGTTCTGCGAAACCGAGCCATCTCGCGGGCGAGCAGGGCCGGCTCGCCACAGTCCCAGCCGTCCGAGATGATCAGCGCGATCGGGCCCCCCCGCGTCACCCTCCTCGCCCACCGCAGGTTGAACTCCTCCAGTGCCTCCCCGATCTTCGTGCCACCCGACCAGTCCTCCACAGTGTTTCCCACATCATCCAGCGCCGCCTTCGGGTCACGCTTGGCCAGCTGGCGAGTGATGCGGGTCAGCCGAGTGGAGAACACGAACGCCTCGAGCTTCCCCAGCCGATCCCGGGCGGCATGGGTGAAGTAGAGGAACATCTCGACGTACCGTTCCATCGACCCGCTGACATCGGCCAGCACCAGAAGCGGCCGTCTCCGCATCCGACGCTCGGACCATTCCAAAGGAAGGAGATCCCCGCTGGGCCCCACGATCCCGCGAAGCGTGCGCCGCAGATCGGGTCGAGGCCCACGGCCGGTGGGCGCCCATCGTCGGGAGCGGGCGTCGGCGGGCTGCCACATCATTTGTGCCATGAGCCGACGAACTTCCTCCAGCTCTTCGGGTGTGAGCTCATTGAAGTCGCGGTGGCTGAGTCGCTCGACGGACGAAGCGCCAACCTGCTCGGTGACCTCGACCTCGTCCGATTGGGCCGTCGACGCCGCCGGCTTTGCGATGCGATGCGCTCCACCCCGGTCCACCTCGAGAGAGCCCGGCGCTGGTACCGGGACAGCAAGGCCCCCTCCGAAGAACAGCTCGAAGGCGGCGTCGAAGATGGGTAGGTCCGCAGGGTGAGTCACGGTCACCGCCCGCATCGCGTAGTAGGCGTCGTCGCGGTTGGTCAGCCCGATGACATGTGTTGCCCGAAGGAGCAGAGCCGAGGTCTCCGGCACCACCGACAGCCCTTGGCTGCGTAGGTAACGGGTGAAGTGAACGAGGTTCCCGGCGAATGCGCTGGCCATCTAGCCCGCCGCGTGGAGCACGTCCTGCAAACCCGCGGCGCGCACCCGCTCGATGTCCTCCTGGTACTTGAGAACGACGCCGATCGTCTCCTCGGCGAGGTCCGGAGAGAGATGCTCCTCTCCCAGAGCCTGGAGAGCCGACGCCCAGTCGAGCGTCTCGGCCACACCGGGCGGCTTGTACAGCCCCATGCTGCGGAGCTCGGCCATGGCCCGCGCCAGCTCCCCCGCCAGGCCCTCGGAGATGCCGGGGACCGTGCGATTCACGATGGCCACTTCGCGGGCGAAGTCCGGGTAGTCGATCCAGTGATAGATGCAGCGCCGCTTGAGTGCATCGTGGATTTCGCGAGTTCGGTTGGACGTGACGACAACGATCGGCGGCACGGCCGCCTTTATCGTGCCGATCTCAGGGATCGTTACCTGGAAGTCGGAGAGCAATTCCAGGAGGTAGGCCTCGAACTCCTCGTCGGCTCGGTCGATCTCGTCGATCAGCAGCACCGGCCGACGGTCCTCGGAAGCGGCCTCCACGGCTCTGAGCAGCGGTCGGGGAATCAGGAACTCGCGGCTCATGATGTCGCCGACCCTGGCTCCGCTGCCTTCGCCCCGGGCTTCGATCAGCCGAATTGCCAGCATCTGCCGGGCGTAGTCCCACTCGTAGAGCGCGTGCGAGACGTCCAGACCCTCATAACACTGGAGCCGGATCAGCTCCTCTTCGGTCGCCGAGGCCAGCACCTTGCCCACCTCGGTCTTTCCCACGCCGGCCTCGCCTTCGAGGAACAGCGGCCGCCCGAGCTCGAGCGCCAGGTAGATCGCGACCGCCAGCCCCCGATCGGCGATGTACTGCTGATCACCGAGGGTCTCGACGACGTTATCAGGAGTCGAGAAGATCACGGGCAGAGATGCTAACCGGGGACGCGTGGCGGGACGGCTGGGCAGCTACCACCAGGGGACGGGGCCCAAACGGGCTCCGCCCCCTCACTTCTCAGCCAGCTCTGTCGACAGCAGCCGACAGCGCCCGCTTGGTCAGCACCTCGGCGAGGTGCACCCGGAACTCGCCGGAGGCGTAGAGGTCGCCGATCGGGTCGCTGATCGCGTCGGCAACCGTCCCCGCCGCTGCGGCGATGGCGTCGTCCGTGGGTTCCTTCCCACCCAACGCCTTGGTCGCGCCGCTAATGGACACCGGGTTGGCCGTCACCCCGCCGATCGATACCCGTACCTCGGAGCAGGTCCCGTCTGCCAATGCGACGAGCGCCGCCACGCCGACGACCGCGTAACTCGACGCCGGATGGCGGTGCTTTACGTAGGCGCCACCGGTACCTACACCGAGCTTGGGCACCTGCACGGACGTGATCAGCTCGCCGTCCTCCAGGGCCGTCGCAAACAAGCCCTGGAAGAAATCGGAGGCTGCGATCTCCCGTTGCCCGCCGGAACCCGTCGCCGTGATCGTGGCGCCCAGTGCCGTTACGACGGTCGGATAGTCGGCGGCGGGATCGGCATGAGCGAGGCTCCCCCCGATCGTTCCGAGGTTGCGCACCTGATGGTCCCCGATCGTCGCGGCAGCCTCGGCGAGGATCGGGCAATCGCCCTTCACGAGTTCGGAACGCTCGACCTCGGCATGGGTCGTGAGTGCTCCGATGGTCAGGTGGTCGCCGTCCGATTGGATCCCCGACAGCCCTGGTATGCGACCGATATCCACCAGCGCGGTCGGAGTGCTGAGGCGCAGCTTCATAGCCGGCAGGAGGCTGTGCCCGCCGGCCAGCGCCCGTGCCCCTTCGATGCTCGATAGGAGCCCGATGGCCTCTTCGACCGTGCTCGGCCGGTGATAGTCGAAGGCTGAGGGCTGCATCACTGACCTCCTTCCGCCGCTCGGATCGCTGTCCAGACGCGCTCCGGGGTGAACGGCATGTCAATTCCCCTGACTCCGAGAGGCGCCAGAGCGTCCATCACCGCGTTATACACCGCCGCGGTGGAGGCGATCGTCCCGGTCTCCGCGACGCCTTTCACACCGAGCGGGTTCACGTCGGTGGGCGTCACGGTGTTGTCCAGCTCGAAGTCGGGCAGGAACTCCGCCTTGGGAAGGGCGTAGTCCATCATCGAGCCGGTCAGCAGGTTGCCGTCTTCGTCGTAGACGGCTTCCTCCCACAGCGCTTGGGCGACGCCTTGAGTGACGCCGCCCTGAATCTGACCCTCGACGATCGCCGGGTTGATGACGATCCCGCAGTCGTCGACGGCGATGTACCGCTGAAGGTCGATCTCGCCGGTCTCGGCATCGATCTCCACGACGCAAATGTGGGTGCCGAACGGATAGGTGAAGTTGGCGGGGTCGAAGAACGACGAGGCCTCCAACCCGGGCTCTTCGCCTTCGGGCATGTCCCAGGCAGTGTTGGCGGCGAAGGCGATGTCCTGGATCGTCTTCGCGTGGTCGGGCGAGCCTTT
>JBHICV010000105.1:0-8699 GCA_046759765.1 Acidimicrobiia bacterium | reverse complement strand
TGATACCGGCCGGCAGATCGTCCAGCGAGGGAGGAGAAGCTAACGGCCAAGCGATGTCGACGACTCCTTCGAAGAGCGCACTGAGCAGTTCAGACTCTGAAGCGAAGTAGTGGATCACGACCCGCTCGACTTCCGGCTGATCACTCAGAGAGAGCGGGTGAGGCTCGAGCACGGTACGTTCACCGGGCTCGTAAGACATGACGGTCCACGCTCCGACGCCATAGACCGGCTCCGGGGGAAGGGGCGTTACCTCGTCGGTGGGCAGGCCGGGGTGTGACGGGTGATAAGGAACGCTCGCCACGACCGCGCTAAAGAAACCCGACGCAGCGTGGAGCCGAAAGGCAATGGTGCTGTCATCGACGGCTTCTACTGAGGCCACGAAGGGCTGTCCCAGCGAGCTGCCGCCACCGTCGATGGGGGCGAGACCAAGCATCCTCTGGAGGTGACGCTCATACACCGACGCCGTCAGTTCAGTTCCGTCCGGAAACAGAACGTCGTCCCGTAGGCGAAAGGTGTAGGTGCGTCCGTCGTCCGAGATCGCAAAAGGCTCCGAGATACCGGGAACCACCTCGGTACCCCCAAGGGTGAAGGACGTCAGGCCGCGTCCGATGTTGCCGAGCACCTCCCAGTCGTGCGGGAGATAGGCATCGGCCGAGTCGAGGTTCGTCAGTTGCTCTGTGGTGCCAATTCGGAGCGTGTCGACTTCTTCCGGAATAGTTGTCCTGGGCAGGGTCGACGGGGCGACACGGGTCGTTGGCACCGTGGTCGGCTCCGTGGAGGTCACACAGGCTGCCAGAAACAGCGGAACAAGCACCAGACGAAAGGCGAGGGGTTTCAACTCGAAGGGCAAGTTAACGGGCGCGGCGGCCCTGTTTGGAACTTGCTTCCTTGGGATCCAGCTTCCCGTACTCTCTGAGGGAGAGCAATGGAGGGCCTTACGTGCTCACCGGCCGCGGGTCCAAATGCCGGTATGCCCCCGTTCGCAGATGGCAGGCGGCCAGGTGCTCTTCGTCATCCTTACTGGGAAGGAGCGACGGGGCCTCAACATCGCAGATACCTTCGGCCGCGATTGGGCATCGGGGATGGAAGTGGCAACCTGTTGGAGGGTCGATCGACGACGGGATCTCGCCCTGCAGGATCATGCGACGGCGGGAACGATCGGGATCGGGGATTGGTATCGCCGACAGCAACGCCTCGGTATACGGATGGAATGGCCTGGCGTACAGGGTGTCACGGTCGGTGAGTTCAACGATCCGACCGAGGTACATGACGGCCACCCGATCCGAGATGTGCTCGACCACGGCCAGGTTGTGAGCGACGAACAACAAGGTCAGGCCGAGCTCCTCCTGGAGGTCCTTCAGGAGATTCAGGACCTGGGCCTGCACCGATACGTCGAGCGCCGAGACGGGTTCATCAGCTACCACGAAGTCGGGGTTCAGAACGAGGGCGCGAGCCAGACCGATCCGTTGCCGCTGCCCGCCGGAGAATTCGTGTGGGAACCGACCGGCATGGCTCGGGCTCAGGCCCACGACCTCGAGTATCGCTTTCACCCGCTCGTGACGTTCGTCCCTGTCGGCGACGCCGTGCAGGCGGAGTCCTTCCCCGATTGATTGTCCGACCTGTACCCGCGGGTCGAGCGACGAGAAGGGGTCTTGGAAGACGATCTGCGCTCGCCGCCTAAAGGGCTTCAGGTCGCTCCCGTCGAGGTGGGTGATGTCTTCGCCGTCAAATTTGATCGTTCCCGAAGTCGGTTCGAGGAGCCGTACGAGCATGCGACCAAGGGTCGACTTGCCGCATCCGGACTCGCCGACGAGACCGACAGCCTCACCTCTGTGGATGTCGAGGCTGACGCCGGCGACCGCGTTGACGGTGGCGACCTGCCGTTGGAGGATGCCGCCCTTGACAGGGAATTGCTTCACCAGATCCCTGGCTTCGACCAGCGGCTCAGCCATCTGAGTCTCCGTCCGGATACAACCAACAACGAACTTTGTGACCGTCCGCAATCTCGAGCAGCTGCGGCTCCTGCTCGAGGCAGATGTCCAGATCATTCTGAACCCGCGCTACGCAACGTCCTGCAAAGCGACATCCCGTCGGAAGATCGATGAGCGACGGAACCACACCGGGGATTGTCTCGAGCGTGTCGGTCAAAGCCCCCAGGATCGGGATCGAACCGATCAACCCCTGGGTGTAGGGGTGCAGCGGCTGTCTGAACAGCGCGCGCACGTCGGTCTCCTCAACTATCTCGCCGGCGTACATCACCGCAACACGGTCCGACATCTCGGCTACCACCCCCAGGTCGTGTGTGATCAACACGACCGCGGTGTTGGACGATTCCTGGAGGTCGCGCATCAGATCGAGGATCTGGGCCTGTATCGTCACGTCGAGAGCCGTCGTCGGCTCGTCAGCGATCAAGAGCTCGGGTTCGCAGGCGAGCGCCATGGCGATCATTACCCGCTGTGCCATACCGCCGGACAACTCGTGCGGGTATGTCTTTGCTCGCGACGCACGGTCAGGTATGCCGACCTTGGCGAGCATTTCCAAGACCCTTTCCTCCTCGATGTTCTTTTGCCAGTCGCGATGGAGCTTGAAGACTTCACGGATCTGAAGCCCGGCTCGCTGGACCGGGTTGAGTGCCGAGGTCGGCTGCTGAAAGATCATCGAGATGTGCTCGCCGCGGAGCCTCCGAATCTCGTCCTCGTTCATCTCGACAAGGTTCTTGCCGTTGAAGAGGATCTCGCCGGCAACGATCTCGCCTGGGTGGGGGACCAGGCCCATGATGGACAGCGAGGCGACCGACTTACCGCAGCCGGATTCACCGACCAGGCCGAGCACCTCACCACGGTCGACATGGAGGGACAGGCCGTCAACCGCTTTTACGACGCCGTCGCGGGTGTCGAAATGCGTTCCCAGATCCCGGATCTCAAGAAGGTGCTCGCCGGCGTCGGCCTCTGAGGCCAACGTCTCTATCGCATCGGGCGACGGCGCGGGCGCGGTCATCTGTTCAACGTCGGGTCCAAGGCGTCGCGTAGACCATCGCCCATGAGGTTGAAGCCTAGGACCGTGATCATGATGGCGAGCCCGGGGAAGAAGACCAGGTGGGGCGCGGTGAACACCTGGTTGCGTTCGGACGCCAGCATCGAGCCCCATTCAGCGGTGGGGGGTTGAGCCCCGAGTCCAAGAAAGGACAGACCGGCAGCTTCGAGGATGGCAGTGGCAATGCCCAGAGTGGCCAGTACAACCAGAGGGGTGAGGGCGTTGGGGACCACGCGGCGAGTGAGGATCTGGCGCGGCCTGGCGCCGAGAGCACGCGAGGCCGCCACATAATCGCTCTCCTTGATCGCTAGAACCTGGGCGCGCATCACGCGTGCGTAGGCCGGCAACGTGACTATGGCGATGGCGATCAAGGCGTTGCGTAGACCAGGCCCGAGCACCGACACGATGGCGATGGCCAGCAAGAGCGAGGGAAAGCCCAGCACCACATCCATCACACGCATCAATGCGTTGTCGAGCCAGCCCCCCGCGTAGCCAGCAAGAGCGCCGATGGCACTGCCGACCAGCAGGGCAATGGTGACGGTGAAGAAACCCAAAGTCAGGCTTACGCGAGCGCCGTAGACGATGCGCGAGAACTGGTCACGCACGTTGCCGTCCGTTCCCAGGATGTGTTGTGACCGGTCTTCTGGGCAGCCCAAAGCGTGGATACAGGGCGGCTCTCGCCGGCCGACATCCACTTTGCCTATGAGGACCTCGTTGGGGTCGTACGGGGCAATGATCGGAGCGAAGATCGCCATAAGCACGAGCAGGGTGACGATCGTGAGGCCGATCATTCCGGATTTGCGCTCTCGGAAGCGCCGCATCGCCAGACGCCACTGGCTCATTGGTCGCTCCGTGAGGCCCGCGACGTCGACCGCGTCGGCTTCGAGCTGTTCGACTGCCTTTCTCCGGCTGAGGAGGGTCATTTGACTCGGATCCTCGGATCGAGGTAGCCGTAGGAGAGGTCGACGAGCAGGTTAACGATGACGTATCCCAGGGCGATGATCACCGTGAAGCCTTGTACGACGGCGTAGTCCCGCCCGGTGATGGCATCAAAGAGGGCACGTCCAACGCCGGCCAGGTTGAACACGGTCTCCGTCAGCACGGCGCCGCCCAATAGGAGCCCCAGCTGGAGGCCGATGATGGTGATCACGGGGAGCATCGAGTTTCGCAACGCGTGGTTGCGGACGACACGCGCCTCTTTGGCGCCTTTCGCCCGCGCGGTCCTGATGTAGTCCTTGCCCATTACCTCCAACAGGGAACTACGGGTAATCCGGGCGATGATCGCCAGCGGGATGGTGGCCAGCGCGACTGCGGGCAGGATCATGTGTGTCACGGCATCGCTCAACACATCCCATTGGCCGGTGATGAAACTGTTGAAGATGTAATGGTTCGCCACGAACTCGTGAAACTGGGCCCAGATCGTGCCCTCTTGCAGCGTCCATCCCCAGACTTCGTAGTAGGGAACGGAGAACACGCCGGCGGTGAGCCGACCGGACGGCGGTAATGCAAAGGGCGTGTCTTTCAGGACGAGAGCGAAAACGTAGGCCAACATCAAGCCCAGCCAAAAAACGGGCATCGAGACGCCGACGTTGGCGAAGGCCATCGTCCCAGTGTCGACCGCCGTGTTGTGGCGACGAGCGGCGATGATCCCGAGGGGTACCCCGACCAAGACTGCGATGGTCAGAGCCGAGAGCGCCAACTCGATGGTAAGTGGCAGTCGTTCGATGAGGAGCTGGCTGACGGGCCGGGAGAACCGAATGGACTCGCCTAGATTCAGCGTCACCACGTTCTTCATGTAGATCCCGAGCTGGGTCCAGATCGGTTCGTTCAGCCCGTTGGCCTCGTTGAAGCGCTCACAAGCCTCTGCGGTTGCTCTTTCTCCCAGGAGGGAGGTGCACGGGTCTCCGGGAATCGCTCTGATCAGGAAGAACACCACCACGACGATTCCCAGAAGAACCGGGATGACGAGGAGCGTCCGACGGGCGATGAATCCGAGCATCTAGATCAGCAGAGTAGAGGAGGGGGAGGCGCTAGGCGCCTCCCCCTCTGTAAATAGCCGACGGGTTCTATTCCTCGGCGTTGATCAGGTTATCCCACAGGTACGCGTAGTAGTCGAACGCCCCTGAGTTACCCACGTGCAGTGGGTTGGCGGCGTCAAGTCCTGCCGAGAACGACGCCACAACGTCGTTGGCGTCGAACGTCGTCCCGTCATGGAACAGAACGCCCTGCCGGAGCGTGCACGTCCAGACGTCCAAGGCGTCGTTGGGCGTGCACTCGGTCGCCAGCTGCGGCACCGCTTCACCTGTGGTCGTATAGGTGTATAGAGCCTCGACGACCTGAGCACAACCACGCAGCGACTCGCCATCGGATTCATCCGCGCAGTACAAGGAGATCGGCTCGTTGCCCTGCATGAACACGAAGGTGTCCGAGCCGTTGTCCATCAGATGGAACAGCACCTGACCCCACGGCGGGGCATAGGCTCCCTGGACATGGCCCCCGAAGGCGAATGCCGTCGTGGAATGGACGATCGGCACCATCGGGACGAAGTCCTTGATGGCATTGTTCGCCTCGACATAGAACGACGCTGCCTCTGCCGGATCGGGGATCTGGGACGCGGTGACCAGTGGCTCGGCGTAGCTGGAATCGTTCACCCCGAACTGTGGATTATCCGCGTTGAAGTGGAAGTCCAGGAAGTTCGTGATGTGCGGGTAGTCACCCGTCCAACCCAGCAGATGAATGCCGGCTAGCTCTCCCTGCGTCGTCGTCTGGATGAACTCACCAGACTCCATGACGACCACCTCGGCATCGATGTTCAGGTTCTCCTTGAGCTGAGCCTGAAGATCGGCGGCCACGCTGCCCGGCTCGGGCAGGTAGCCCCGGAACACGTCCCGGTAGGTGACTGTGGTCTCAAACCCGTCCGGGAAACCGGCATCGGCCAGCAACTGCTTGCCAGCCTCAGGGTCGAAGGCAGGCCAAGCATCACCCTGACACCCGTTCTCCACACTGCAGGGCGTGAAGTGCGAGGCCACCTCAGAGCCCGGCGGATAGAAGGTGTCCACGATGCGCTGCCGGTCGATACCCAGGGCGACGGCCTCGCGGACGTCGGGGTTGTCGAACGGCGCGAACGTGTTGGTGAAGCCGACATAGAAGATGTTCGGCTCTGGCTTGTCAATCAACACCAAGTTCGGGTCGTCCCGGATGACTTGGTAATCGTCCGTGCTGGGGAAGGTGATTCCGTCGACCGTACCGGCCTGCAGCTCGAGAAGCCGCTGGGCGCCTTCGGTAGCCCACCGCAAGACAGCAGTCTCGTGTGCGGGCTTCGGGCCGTAGTAGTCATCGAATCGCTTGTAGACGACCGAATCTCCGCGGACCCACTCCTCGATCCGGTACGGGCCGGTTCCAGTCGGGTTGTCGAGCGGGGCACCACCGCTCGCCACCAGGCTTTCCTCTGACTGAATGCCGAAAACCCCGAACGCGATCTGCTCCCGGAAGGGCGGGTGCGGGCTACACAGGGCGAACTCGACCGTGAACTGGTCTACCGCCGTGATGCTGCTTATCTTGCCTCCATAGTCACAACCACCCGCATCGAGCACGGCACCCTCGAACGCTGGGGGCGCGGTTGTCGCGGGAGGGGCGGTCGTCGCCGGCGGCTCCGTGGCGGGTGGCTGGGTTGTGGTCACCTCAGCCTCGCCGCACGCGGCGGCGACGAGGGCCAGGCCAACGACCGCGGCCGGCCACACTTTTCTTGGGATCATTTCTATTTGCTCCTCCTTGAATGAGTCTTTATCCAATGAACCAGCCCGGAAGGACCGGCGTGAGGGCCGTAACGCTAGCGGCGAGGCACCCAACTGGCTAGCGGTCCCCGCGCGGTGCGTGGTACCTACCCCGCACGGTGGTCGTATTCTGCTGCGCGTGATCCTCTGCTACGGCTCGGTGAATCCCGACCTGATCCACAACATCGAGCGCTTTCCGTCGCCGGGAGACGACATTCCGGCAGAGAGCTTTGCTCTCACGTACGGTGGCGGAGGAGCCAACGTCGCCGTGTGTCTCGCCGCCTGGGGTGCTGCGGCGGCACTGGCCGGCCATACCCTCGGGGAGGATCCTCTGGCCGATTGGCTGTTAGCCGATCTCGAGGGTCGGGGGGTCGATGTCGCCCTCATCGAACGACGCTCCGATTCGGAGACGCCGCACACGATTGTCATCGTCACGCCGGACGGCGAGCGGACGATCATCGGTTCTCGCTACCGCGAAGTGGAGTGGTCGACCGTCAGCGAGGAGACCGTTTCCCGCGCCAAAGCAGTGGTCGTCGACGGGTACTCGCGCGAGGCAGGTGACCGGCTGGCCATCATGGCCGGCGACTCTGGCGTGCCCGTAGTCGGCTTGGACGTCAGTCGTGAAACAGCCAAGGCCTGCCGTGTGGTGGTGTGGTCCAGACACGAGCACGCCGTCTCCGAAGTAGCGAGCTTGCCGACGGTGATCATCACCGACGGGCCGCGACCGGTCTTGGTCCTCGAAGCCGGAAACACCTGGGAGCTGACGCCACCTGCGGTTCAGGCCCGAAACGCGGTGGGGGCCGGAGACGCGTTCGGCGCTATGTGCGCCCTCGGTACGGCAGAGGCATGGAGCCTGGAGGACACGGTCCGCCGAGCAGCAGCCGCCGGCGCGCTGGTGGCCGCATCCGATCGTGAGGATCCACCGCCCGCCCTCGAGGAGGTAGAAGAGCTGGCGAAGACCCTATTGACATAGCCGGTCCCGTTGTAGCCTGTGCCTCCGTGGGCACCACGAGTCGTACGATCGGTCGCCTCCTCTTCATCCTGCTGTTGATCGGAGCGGTCATCGGCGCGATGGGTTTCATCCTCGTCCGCCGATCCTGGCCACAACTGGAGGGAAATCTGGAGGTGGCTGGTCTCCGCCAACCGGTGGAGATATTGCGCGACGCACAGGGCGTTCCGCACATCTACGCCAGCACGGAGCAAGACCTCTATTTCGCCCAAGGCTATGTCCACGCCCAGGACCGCTTCTGGCAGATGGATTACTGGCGACATATCGGGTCAGGCCGAGTCGCCGAGCTGCTAGGAGCAGATCAACTCGACGTTGACCGCTTCCTCCGGACCATGGGCTGGGAACAACTGGCTCAAAAGGAGTTCGAGGCCGCCGACGAGACCACCAAGGCCGCCCTGGTGGCATACACGGACGGCGTCAACGCCTATCTAGCGCAGCACGGTGGAGCGGAGCTCAGCTTCGAATACGCCATTCTCAAGCTCAGCAACTGGGGCTATGAGCCGGAGCCCTGGACTCCCGTGAACAGCATCACCTGGGGCAAGTTCATGGCCTGGCTTCTGCGGTCCAACCTCGACACGGAGATCGAGCGGGCAATGCTCGTAGCCGACCTGACTCCCCAGCAGCTCGACCAGCTGTACCCGCCTTATCCCTCGAAACACCCGGTCATCGTCGGCGGCTCCGGGGTACAGGGCCCCACGGCAGAGAACCTTGTTGTCGAAGGTGGCCTGTCGGAGCTGTTCGCTCAGGTCGGCGAATACACCAGCGCCCTCGACGCGCTCCTCGGCGAAGGGGGCGCGGAGATCGGCTCGAACAACTGGGCGATCTCCGGCGACATGTCGGCTTCGGGGATGCCGCTGCTGGCCAACGACCCGCACTTGCCGGTT
>JBHICV010000104.1:0-8749 GCA_046759765.1 Acidimicrobiia bacterium | reverse complement strand
GTTGCCACCAACATCAATCGGGGGCTGGCCGACCTGCTCGAAACCGGATCGCTGGAGGCCAAGCGGGCGGTCCTTACGACGAGTCCGGCGATGGACATCCAGGTGCCGAGCAATCTCGAGCGCGCTCTGTTCGAAGCCACCGGACGCGACCCTGAACCGGTAGCGGCGGCGATGGCGAAGCTCGCCTCCGACGGCGTTCTAACCGTTACCGAAAAGCAGTTGACAAGGCTCAGGGAGACGTACGAGGGCCAGGCTGTAAATGAGGAGGAGGCCGCAGCCGAGATCGCCGAATTCCAAAGGGAGCATGGTCGTCTCATCGATCCCCACACCGCTGTTGGCCTCTCGGCCGCCCGCGGGAAGCGTGACCCGGACCGGCCCATGGTGGTCATGGCGACCGCCCATCCGGCCAAATTCCCGGAGGCGGTGGGTCGCGCATCGGGGGTGATGCCGGCTCTTCCGGAGCGCTTCGCAGAGCTCTTCGATCTCCCCGAGCGGATCACGCATGTCCGGAACGACTATGACCTGGTCCGAGAGCTCGTGCTCAACGCGGCGGGCGGCCGGGACAGGGATAGTTAGGCTCGCGACATGCCTACTTGCCTCGTCCTCGTCGACGGGGAGCACTACCCACCGGTGGTGGAAGCGGCCGTGGCGCGGCTCCGGGAGCGCGGCTACGAGCCCCTGGCTGGTCTCTTTCTCGGGGGGACCGAGAAGGTGGGCCGGCCGCTCGACCTCGGGGTTCCCGTCGAGGCCGGGGAAGACAACGAGGCTCTCTTGGGCTCCCTCATTGAGACTCACCGGCCCGAGGTCGTCGTCGACCTCAGCGACGAACCGATCCTGGACTACCGGCGCCGCATGCGGCTGGCTGCCGTTTCGTTGGCCCGGTCAGTGCCCTACGAGGGAGCCGACTTCCGGCTCGAGCCACTTCGATTTCCTCAGCTCAGCAAGCTGCCCACCGTGACGATCATCGGTACCGGCAAGCGGACCGGGAAGACGGCCCTGTCAATCGAACTGGCCCGCCATTGGCGGTCGGCCGGCCGGCAGGTCGCCATCGTGACAATGGGAAGAGGCGGCCCCCCGGACCCGGTCGTCCTGACCGCCGCCGAATTCGACCGCAGCCCCGAAGGCCTCCGGCTGCTGGCAGAACGAGGCCTCCACGCGGCTTCTGACTACGCGGAAGACGCAGTCCTGGCGGGAGTTGACACCGTCGGCACCCGACGATGTGGGGGAGGCCTCGCGGGTGCGGCGATCGATGACACCTTCCACCTGGGTGTGAGCGTGGCCGAGGGGCTGCATCCCGAACTGCTCATCTACGAGGGGAGCGGGACGGCGATCCCTCCAGCCCTCGCCGACGTCACCGTGTTGGTCGCCTCGGCCGAGCTGGACCCAGAGTATCTCCGCGGCTATCTCGGTCCTTACCGGCTGCTCATCTCGGATGCGCTGGTGCTGATCGGCGAACCAGACCCCGACGAACAGCTCGAGGAGATCGTTGCCGAGATTCGGCCCGACCTGCCGGTCTTCCGAGCGGACTATGAGCTAGAGCCAACCGTGGCAGTAGATGACCGAAAGATTCTGGCGGCGACCACCGCTCCGCCCGTCACCGGCCCGACCCTGGCGCGGCAGCTGAAAGCGCAGGGCGCGATCTCGGCGGCTGTCGTTCACAGCCTTTCCAACCGGGAAGAACTGAAGAAAGACCTCGCCGCTAACGAGGACGTTGACCTGATTCTGACTGAGATCAAGGCGGCCGCCGTCGACGTCGTTGTCCCTTACGCCGACCGGCTCGGGGTCGACGTCGGCTTCCTACACAACAGTGTGGCGGTGACCGGTGGAATCGGTTCACTGGCCAGCCTGGTCGAGAAAGCATGGTGAGCTCGTACTTGGTTCATTTCGCGACTCGACCTACAATGTCTCCTGTATCCGTAGTCCCCTCGCCGTGCTTCGTGCCGGCAGGGGCCCTCTCAGAACCTCGACGGGGAAGTCAGGCACTCTCGTAGCTGTCACACGGGTCCAAGTTCTGAAGCTCGCCGTCGATCCCAAAGCGAGTCCATGGCCACCGAGAGAAGGGTGACATGACCAGCAGAGCGGAACTCCAACGCAAGCCCATTCAAGACCTCCGCGACGTCGCTAAAGAGCACGGCATCGAAACCGAAGGCCTGCAGAAGGCCAAGCTGATCGATGCGATCCTCAGCTCCGACGGCTTCGAAGCCACTGCCGACCCCGCGCCCGTCGACCTACCGGAGAAAGTCGAGCCGAAGCCCGAATCCGGAGACGGCGCCAAGAAGGACACCAAAGAAGCCAGCCAGCAAAGGTCGGGCGACGGCGGCGATGGCCGCAGCCGTCAAGGTGGCCGTCGACGGCGGGGTGGCGGACGCCGCCCAGAGCAGTATGACGAGAGCGAGCTCGAAGAGCGGCACGGCATCCTGGACATTCTCCCGGAGGGATACGGATTCCTGCGCGCCACCGGCTACATCCCGGGCGACAAGGACGTTTACACCTCGGCTAGCCAGATCCGGAAGTTCGGTCTTAGGAAAGGCGACACGGTCTCGGGACCGATCCGGCCTCCTCGCTCTCAAGAAAAGTTCGCTGCCCTCACCCGGATCGACCGCGTCAATGGCGTAACCATCGACGACGCCCGGCGCCGTCCCCGCTTCTCGGACCTGACGCCCCTGTTCCCGGATGAGCGGCTCCGTCTGGAGCTTCTGGACCACCCGGAGAAGATCCTGCCTCGGATCATCGACCTGATCGCTCCTATAGGCAAGGGCCAACGGGGGTTGATCGTCTCACCGTCCAAGGCAGGCAAAACCACGGTGCTGAGGGAGATAGCCCAATCGGTGACGGCCAACAACCCGGAGTGCATCCTGATGGTGGTCTTGGTCGATGAGCGGCCCGAAGAAGTTACCGATATGCAACGCTCCGTGAAAGGCGAAGTCATCTTCTCGACCTTCGACCGGCCTGCCGAAGAGCACACCCAGGTTTCCGATCTGGCGATCGAGCGGGCCAAGCGCCTCGTGGAGCTCGGCAGCGATGTGGTCATTCTCCTCGACTCGATCACCCGTCTCGCTCGCGCCCACAACCTGGCCACGCCTGCCAGCGGCCGGATTCTTTCGGGTGGAGTCGACTCAACCGCTCTCTACCCGCCCAAGCGCTTCTTCGGCGCGGCGAGGAACATCGAGGAGGGCGGCAGCCTCACGATCCTGGCCACCGCACTCGTTGAAACGGGTTCCAAGATGGACGAGGTGATCTTCGAGGAGTTCAAAGGCACCGGCAACATGGAGCTGAAACTCGACCGCAAGATGGCCGACCGGCGTATCTACCCCGCCCTGGACATTCCCGCCTCGGGAACACGAAGGGAAGAGATGCTGTTCGACAAGACTGAGCTGAGCCAGGTGTGGAAGCTGCGTCGGGCGCTGCTGGCACTCGCTTCCACGGCATCGGACAGCGGTCTGGAGCTCTTCATAAACCAGTTGAAGGGCACCAAGTCCAACGCCGATTTCCTGGCGCAGGTAGCCAAGAACAGCACCATGTGAGGTAGGAAGTGAAGACCGGAATCCATCCCGACTACGTAGAGGCGACCGTCACGTGTTCCTGTGGGAACACGTTCCAGACGCGCGCCACCAAGGCCGATATTCATGTCGAGCTCTGTAACGATTGCCACCCGTTCTTCACGGGCAAGCAGAAGCTCGTGGACTCGGGAGGCAGGGTGGAGCGGTTCCAGCGACGGTATGGCAAGACATCGTTCACCTCGGAGCAGGCTTCCGAAGACACCCCCGCTGCCCAGCCCGAGGAAGCCGAGCCGCCTGAGGAGACTTCTGACGAGGCAGGCGAGCCGGTAGACGAGACCGCGGCTGAAGCCGAGGCGGACGCAACGGCCGATCTTTAGCCGGGCGACCGGTCCAAAATGAGCCGTCCCCCGGGAGCCACCATCGGCGGCCAGGCCGTGCTCGAAGGTGTGATGATGCGAGCTCCCCACGGCTGGGCGGTGGCTTGCCGAACTCCAGGTGGGCGGATCGAGGCGGAATCCCACGAGCTACCCCGCCTCTCTTCGCGGTCGAGGTGGGGACGCGTTCCGTTCGTTCGCGGGGCATTGGTCCTGGTGGAGGCGCTGACGCTCGGCTTTCGGGCGCTGTCTTGGTCGGCCCAGAAAGCATCAGGTGAGGACGAAGAACCCCTCTCCAGCCGTCAGATCGCGGTATCGATGACGCTGGCGCTCGTCATCTTCGCCGGGCTCTTTATGCTGCTACCGGTGGCGGCGACCGGGTGGTTGGGACTGGGCGCAGACACCCCCTGGTTTCACCTGGTCGAAGCCGGCATACGTATTGGGCTCTTCCTTGGCTATCTATGGGCGATCGGCCGCTCGAGCGAAATCCGCAGGGTCTTCGCCTACCACGGCGCCGAGCACATGACCATCCACGCTTACGAAGCCGGAGATCCCCTCGGGATTGCTGACATCCGTGGATACCGACCCGAGCACCCACGCTGCGGAACCAGTTTTCTCTTGATCGTGTTGCTAGTGGCGATCGTCGTGTTCAGCCTCTTCGGCGACTTCGGCTACCTGCCCGGTCCCAGCCTTCTCTGGCTTGTCTTGTCCCGACTCGTGCTGATTCCGGTGATCGCCGGCGTTGCCTACGAAGTATTGAAGCTCGCCGCCTTCAAGCCGGCGGGCGTGGTGAGCAAAGTCCTGGCCGCTCCGGGCTTGTGGTTGCAGCGCATGACGACGGCTCAGCCCGAGGACCCGATGATCGAGGTAGCCGTGACCAGCCTCCTGTTCGCGCTCGACGACACCGAACTCGAGGGGCTTCGGTCTCGGGGTCCGGTCGTGCCCGAGGCCTTAGCGGTGTTGGAGCAATCATGAGTGCTCTCATGGAGCGACTCGCCGAGGTCGAGGCCACCTTCGCCGAGGTCGAGGCGCGGCTCGCCGATCCCGATGTCCTACAGGACCCGGACCGGTACGCCGAGCTGGCCCGCCGCCACGCTGAGCTGCGTGGAATAGTCGACAGCTACCGCGCCTATCAGGAGGCCTTGAGCGAAGCGGGAGAGGCGGAAGAGCTGGCCAGTGCGGAAACGGACGCCGGGCTGGCCGCCGAGCTGAGACAGCTGGCGGAGGAGAAGCAATCGCAGGCCGCCCGGTTGGAGGACGAGCTAAGGCTCGCCCTCACACCTAGCGATCCTGCTGACGAACGGGACGTGATCATGGAGATTCGCTCAGCCGCCGGTGGTGACGAGGCAGCCCTCTGGGCCGCAGACCTCTTTCGCATGTATCAGCGCTACGCCGAAGCCCACACCTGGCGAGTCGAGCCGATGGAAGCCTCGGAGTCGGAGGGCGGTGGGTTCAAAGAGGTGACGTTCGCCGTTAAGGGACAGGGAGCCTTCGCGCGGCTGAAACACGAGGCAGGCGTCCACCGGGTGCAGAGGGTCCCGAAAACCGAGTCGCAAGGGAGAGTGCACACCTCGACCGCTACCGTCGCCGTCCTCCCCGAGGTGGAAGAGGTCGACGTTGAGCTCGACCCCGTCGATGTGCGCATCGACGTCTATCGGTCTAGTGGCCCGGGAGGACAGTCAGTAAACACGACCGACTCGGCCGTGCGCTTGACGCACATGCCGACCGGCATCGTGGTGGCGGTCCAGAACGAGCGGTCCCAGCTCCAGAACAAGGCCAAGGCCTTTCGAGTGTTGAGGGCCAAGCTCTTTGCCTTGCAGCGGGCCGAGCAGCTGGGCGAGATCGCCAACAGCAGGCGGGAACAGGTCGGGACGGGGGAGCGCTCCGAGAAGATACGGACCTACAACTACAAGGAGAACCGAGTCACCGACCACCGCATCGGGCTCACCCTGAAGCGTCTGCCGCAGATCCTGGAGGGCGACCTCGACGCCTTCATCAACCCCCTCCGCGAGGACGAGCAAGCCCGGAAGCTGGCCGAAGTCGACCTCTGAGAGTGGTTGCATCTGGTTTCCTGTCAATCCAAGCGGCGGAAAACGCTGTTCCGATTGACAGGAACGCGTTTGCGGGCCCCTCTTGACCACTCTGAGTGGTAATCTGGGGTGGGGTGCGGGCCGGAGTCAAGGGGCTTCGAGGGGTGACGGCATCCAACGAACATGGTGATACCGTCGCCCCGTGCCCTTCGAATTCGACTCGGCTCCCGTTCCCGTTCGGCCCGACATCGAGGCGGCCTTCCAACGCGACTGGGATCGTCTGCGAACGCCCGGAACCTGGTGGAGCGGTCCCGAGCGGGTCGCCATAGCGCGGACCGCGCGAACGTCGGAGAGCTCGGCTGAGATCCCGGCCCGGGCGAATGAGGCGGCCGAAACCATCGCCCGCAGGCCCGCTTCACCGACCCGTTCCTGGGTCGAAGAGATCGCCGGGGAGATCGGCGACGAGCACTACGTCGAGCTGGTGGGCATAGTCTCCCGCCTGTCAGCGATCGACTCGTTCCATCGAGCAATCGGCCTCCCGTTGGAGCCGCTCCCCGAGCCCCTGGCCGGCGAGCCCTCCCGGAAAGAGGAGCCCGGCGCCGGCCGCAACCCCAGTTGGGTACCCGCTACGTCGGGAGCGAGCATCGTCTATGCCCTCTCGTTGGTGCCAGCTGAGATGGTCGCCCAGGAGGATCTACACGGTCCGCTGTACCTCACCTACGAGGGGATGAGCGACCTGGCCTATGTAGGTGGCCTGTCCCGGGCTCAGATGGAGCTAGTGGCCGCTCGTACGTCCGCCGTCAACGAATGCTTCTATTGAGTGCTGGCCCACAGCCTGATGCTCCGGGCGAGCGTCGAAACAACCAACGCCTCTCTAGACCCGAAGGCCATAACCGATCCGGACGTCGATCCGCTCGTGCCCGGCGGAAGCGAGCTGATTGCCCTGGTGGATGCGGTAATCAGCCGGAACAACGAGGCGGTGACGGCGGCTCGCGCAGAGGTGATAGCCGGAATCGGGCCGGCCGGGCTGGTCGACGCGGCTGGCGTGCTTGGGAACTTCGAGATGATGAATCGGATCGCCGATGCCACCGGCACCCCGGTGGCGAAGGGCACCCTTGCCCGCACCGAGAAGTGGCGGCAAGCGACCGGCATCGATCGTCTCTTCCCGCAGCCCGGGGCTAGAGATTGACCGGGACATAAGAGGGGGCCGCCGGGATGGGCGGGCCCCCCCGTCGGACTGAGTCGACCTACTTTTTCTCTTCGTCCGTGTCCTCGGTAGCGTCCACCTCAACTGCCTCGAACGCGGCTGCTTCCACCGTTCCCTCGGAAGGATCGATCGCCGCCGCCGAGCCGGATGCGGCTGTGATGCCGGACTCGGGGTCCGAGACAACATCGAAGGACGCCGCGGCAGCCTCGCCAGTCTCCGGATCGACTTCGAACGCGTCTCCGGACATCGCCACCGCGCCGGACTCTTCGTCCGCCATAATGCCCAGCCTGGCCGCTGAATCGGCGTCCAGAGCCTGCTCGGCCAGCTTGCTGTAGCCGGCCATCGCATTGGTGACTTCCTGAACCCACTTGTCCTCGACCACGGCGACGAAAGCCGAGGTGCCGGGCTCGAGCTCCGAGGCTGCCTGCTCCAGCTCGTCGCTCTTGAGGGCCTCCTTGCCGATCTTCGCCGCCCCGGCGCCGATGCCGGCTCCGACTAGGGCTCCGCCAATCAGCGATGGCGGAAAGATGACTCCGACCACGCCACCGATGATGGCGCCGCGCTTCGTCCACTTCTTGATACTGGGCAGCGAGTGCTGCTGAACACTCGTCTTGCCGTCCTCGGCACGGGTGATAACCGCCGCGTCGACAATGTCGATCGAACCCTGCTTGGCCATGTCTTCGAGCGTTGATACCGCTCCGGATGCACCTTCCGTGTCGGGGAAGGTCGCCATGAAGACTTCGTAACTCTCGGTGCCCATCTTGCTCCTTTCGGGCTCGGTCCTGGCGCAGGGAGACTACGCAATGCGTACTCGATCTGGCAAAAGGGGACTCGTGAGCCTCCGAGCTCAGGCGACAGCAGGCCTCGGAATACTTCTGAGCGGAGGAAACTCGGTTTCGAGACCTGTGCTCGTCAGCTGGTAGATCCGCTCAGGGTGTTGAAGATCTCGGAGCCGATGTTTGCCCAGATCGATGACATCGGTTCCCTCGGGAACCCGCAAGAGCAGCTCCCGGGTGCAACAGGACAACACGCTCTGGCCTCCGTGAGCGACATCGGCGAGGCGAGCGGCCCGATTCACGGCCTGGCCGTAATAGCGGCCGTCTCGCTCCTTGGCGTCGCCGCTGTGAATGCCGATCCGCACTCGAATCTCGGCGGGTCCCCAGTCCTCTGAGGCCAGCAACGTCTGGGTCTTAACCGCAGCGGAAAGCGCTTCGTCGGCTCGGTCGAAGGCCGCGGCGAAGGAGTCACCGGCCACTGAGAAGATCCGTCCGCAGTTCTCTCCGAGCGCCCGATGCAGGATCTCGTCATGGCGAGCCATGGCCCAATGCATTGCTTCGGGATGGTCTTCCCACAGCCGCGTCGACGCCTCCACATCTGTGATCAAGAAGGTAGGGGTCGCCGGGGCGGCCTTCTGCACGGGCTTGGGAGCCGGGTTGGGAGCGAGGGCCACGATGGCAACACCGAGCAGAATCAAGGGCAGGGCGAGGAAGACCGGACCCGTCAGTATCTCTCCTCCGAGAGTAACGCCGAGTAGGACTGCGACCAGCGGATTGGCGTATGCATAGCTCGTGGCCAGCGCGGGACGAACCGTCCGCAGCAGATAGATGTAGGCGGTGTAGGCGATGATCGAACCGAACA
>JBHICV010000103.1:0-8754 GCA_046759765.1 Acidimicrobiia bacterium | reverse complement strand
GCCTGAAACGATTCCGCTGGCCACACAGCCGTACTGAAACGGACTCATAATCCGTAGGTTTCTGCTGCTCCCCTAAGTCCCCACGCCGGAAGCTGAACCGGGTGGGCCCACGAAAATTGAAACGAGCCGACTCAGTGGAGGCTGCCAGACGCGGTGGCCTCCACGTCACTCAGGTTGGTAGGCGCGCTGGACAGTGCCTAAGCGGGTGTCCTTTTCACCGGTTGGGGCCTGCTTCCAGGTAGATGCGTAGAGTCGAAGAAGCCAGGAGGGCCGATATCGAGCCGTCCTCCGTCCGCTTCCATAAGGAGCGGCGTCTTGCCTCAGCCCACTCACTCGATCGAGGCGCGTGAGGAACCTCAGCGAACTCGGCGATGCCTGGGATCGGATTGGAGGTCAAGACCCCAGGATCGGACTGGGTAACGCGGCGAGGACGATGAACCAGGCACCAACAGCGAGAAGGACGTAGCCGGACCATCGTTTTACTGCGGGTCCGGTCATCCTGACCGGGCGCAAAGCCTCGCTGCTGGCAGTCGACACGACGACTGATGCGGCGACTAGCAGCAGCGCGAACACGATGGTGGTGGCCGTGAAGGCCGCGGCGGTCTGCGTCGCCCCCACGGTCAAGGTTTGAGCTGCCAGACCGGCGAGCAGCGGCCCGGTTCACCCGAACCCGGCCAGCAGATACCCAAGGCCATACACCACGTCACTGCGGACAGGATTGGTGGCTCGCCCGGGATCAAACACCCGGGCCGACAGTCCGGCGATCCGATCCAGCCACCGCATGCGCACGTCCCACAGCCTCGCCTGACGGAGTCCGAACAACACCAACAACAGCCCAACGCCGAGCCGAAACAGCCTCCCGACGGTGCTGTCGAACTCGACGACGCCGCCCAGGGCGGACCCTCCCAAAGCAATGACCGCGGCCACGGCGCCGAGCAGCAACGCGGCCCCGGCCGCGACCCGCAGCGCGCTCGCCAGCGCCGCACCAGGTGACTCGGTCGATCGTCTGCCGAGGAATGTCAGCAGCAGAGGGAACGAACACGGCGAGAAAAACGCAGCGAACCCGGTCACTGCTGCCAGCACCATCACACCCGCAGCCACTTGGCGGCCAGAGCCCACAAAGGCGACGAAGCCCAAGTATCCGGCCACACCGACGAAGACCAGACCGAGTGCTGTCGCTCCGAACCGGACCCGAGCCCTTCGGCGAGCGGTCACCTCATCCATCGATCATCACCCGTACGGGCTGTCAGCGTCTCAACCGTACGGGTTCCACCAGCTGGAAGGTCAAGAACTGCTTGCGCTAATCCTCTGCGCGTACTTATCCAGTGATTCGGTGAGGGTGTCGAGCCGCTCGGGACGGACCGTGTAGTAGCTCCACCGGCCCCTACGCTCCCGATCCAACACACCAGCATTGACCAGAGACTTCAGGTGATAACTGACCGTGGATTGGGCAAGAGGCAGGTGCCGTTCGATGTCTACGACGCACACCGGTCCTGCGGCGCCGGAGATGAGATGAACGATCGCCACGCGATAGGGGTCACCGAGTGCCTTGAAGCCGGCAGCTAGATCTTCGGCGACGGGTTCGTCAATGGGTTCGGCCTCGAGCGCCACACAGCAAGCGGTGGTGGTCTCGCATTCGCAGGTGATCTGTCCAACCTTTGACACTTTGAACCTCCACGGGGATTAATCGAGAAACTTCGATGGTTTATTCCCATCGAGGAATCTCGATGGGTGGAGTTAACGTCGCTTCTGGTTCGGGATGTCACAGTTTGCTGACGAGAAAGGACCTTTGATCATGACTACCGCCCATTACCACAACCCCAACGTGGCCGCGAGCTGCTGCGCCCCGCGCGCCAGTACTGCTCATTCGTCAGATTCACACTGCGCCTTGGAGTCGTGCTGTTCTGTCCCGGCGAACGGGTACGAAGGCTCGGAGGCTCTCTCCGAGCTTCACGAGGAGGAAGTTTCACCTGAGGTGGCGGCACTGCGATCCGCCGGCTTCCGACTGCTTCTCGAGCAGGGTCATCCGGTGGACCAGGGGACCTGGGCGACGTCGGCTGGTGTCGATCGATCGACTCTCGCCGAGGTTATGAATCGGGCCGGAGCCCGAGGCCGTGTCGAGCTCGACCCCGAAGGTCGTCTGACGGGCATTGCGGGGCTTTCCATTGAGCCGACCCGCCATCGTATCCATATTGAAGGCGCCACTCGCTGGGCATGGTGCGCGCTTGACGCCGTCGGGATCCTGGGCGCCCTGGGAGGCGATGGGACGGTCCACTCCACCGATCCCGGCACCGGCGACCAGATCGAGATCACCTTCCGCAACGGCAAGCCGGAAGGAGATGCAACGCTGTTCATTCTTGATGGTCACGCAGACGTGAACTTGAAAGAGACCTGGTGCCCGATGGTCAACTTCTTCACCAGCCGCCATGCCGCCGAAGAATGGGTAAAAGACCACCAGCTGGACGGCGAGATCGTCTCCGTGGCCGGAGTTGCCGAAGACGCTGCTGCCATGTGGAGACCCGTGGTCGACCAGAACGCACCCCAGGTTTGCTGATCGCGAAGGAGGTGGATATGTCCCTCGATCAGCTACCCCAGGGCGACCTCCACTTATTGGACCACCCGGTTGCCCAACAGCTTCTCGAGTCGGCCATCCCGGCAAGGCTCGGCTATATCGCTCCCGACAGCACTCCTCGGGTCACGCCGATCTGGTTCACCTGGAACGGCACCGAGTTCGTGTTCGGAGCCGCAGGAGCCTCACCCAAAGTCCGTGCCCTCCGCGCCAACCCGGCGGTGGCGGTCACCGTCGACAGCGAGAAGCCCCCTTACAGCATCCTGCTCGTCCGAGGAAGAGCCGAAATCGAGATCGTCGAAGGCGCGGTCGACGAGTACGCCGAGTCGGCGCTCCGCTACCTCGGGCCGACCCAGGGCGCCCGATTCCGCGACCACGCCAAAGCCACCTTCAACGGCATGGCTCGCATCACCGTGAAACCGGAATGGGTTGGGCTCATCGACTTCCAGACCCGTTACCCGAGCACCTACTAACCCTCGATATCGGTGAACAGGAATGCCACCGCGCCCGTTGGCAGCTGAGCCATCGCAGCCTTACGGAGGAAGCTGCACCCACAGCATGAGAGCCGCTTCCGGCAGGGCGGAACGTCCGGGTATACGCAGCAAGGCATAAGGGTGACCTTCAAGCGTCCAGATCGCACCTCTGTGCCTGAGTCGCTGCGCGGGGACGGAGGCACACGTCGCACCGGTCGGTTACATGCTCGTATTGTGTTGACGCGATGGGTTGTTGCTCTGAACCGTGAACAAGGAAGACAGTGTCGATGGCACAGGCATCGCCCATGTCGGCATCCGGCGCCTTGGACCGTCGGCGCAAGGCCCGATTGAGCCCGACATTTCGCAAACCCAAGCGTGGCCGCCGGTGACGGTTAAGGCCTCGAGCGAAAGGAGACTCGGATGGTTACCTCTATTGACCGCAGGGAGTTGCTTCGACTCACGGAGGAAGAGGATGCGCAGATTGTCGATGTCCTCCCTGAATGGGAATTCTCGGAGTCGCATATCCCGGGGGCTATAAGCATCCCGCTGCGCCGTCTCAGCGTGGAGACCGTATCGGTGTTGCGGGATGACAAGCCGGTGGTGGTCTATTGACATGATGGGTTGTGAGACATGTCTCCGCGAGCCGCGTGCCGGCTCGAAAGTCTTGGGTTCGAAATGGTCTACGACTACGTCGCAGGGATTGCCGACTGGAAGGCTGCTGGGCTTCCGGTTGAAGGCGAGGCTCCTGCCGTACAGCGGGTAAGCGATTCGACCCGTCCCGATATCCCGACTTGTACGCCGGGCGAGCTCCTCGGTGACGTAAGGCGTAGAACCTTTGACGCCGCGTGGGACGAGTGCGTCGTTATCGACTGCGACACGCTGGTCCTGGGCCGACTCCGCAGCGATGCTTGGGAAACCGAAGGGCACAGTCGAGTGGGGGATGTTATGGAGCTCGGTCCGACCACTGTCCGACCGAACGGTCTCCTCCAACCTCTCGTCGATCGGATGGCCAAACGAGGAACAAGGCTGGTTATCGTCACCGACCCTCAGGGACAACTGATCGGGGTGCTGCTACGCGAAGAGGCGGAGCGTCTTCTGCGGGGCGAGCCGCCAGATCAGATCTGGCAGGACTGTGAGGGTTGCCCGGGCCAGTGGCGTGTGGTGAGCAGCACGAGCTGAGACGGTACCTCGTACAAGTCACTGTGAGCCTCGATCAGCGTCCCTGCCCAGGGCATCCCGAAGCTGCTCGATGGAGGGGGCGCCGTCCATTCCGCCCTCGGTCCGATACACACGACACGCGAACCCGATCGGGGCCGACGCGTCGGCGAAAGGATCTGCTCCGTCGATCAGCACGGTGGGCGAGCCACGGAAACCCAGCCGCTCCGCGTCTTCGAACGTCTCAACCAGCTGTAGACCGATCTCGTGGTCCTTACCCAGGACCTCTTGCAGCCGGCTCAACGCAACCCTCCAGTTGGCACAGTCGTCGAAATATTGGAGCGTGACCTCCACCTGTGGCCCTTCACAAAGTTGCGCTACTATATACCTTCCAGCGGAATGGAAGGTGATCTCCTCGTGAGAATCGGGCAACTGGCCGCCGAAACGGGAGTGCCTGCCAAAACCATCCGGTTTTACGAGGACGTTGGCGTCCTTCCCCCACCCGATCGCACGCCTTCGGGGTACCGCGATTACGACGAAAAGGCCGCTAAACGACTCGGCTTCGTCCGCTCAGCCCAACGAGCCGGGCTAACCCTCAAGGAGGTGCGAGCCGTCTTTGATATCCGGGACGGCGGCGAGGCACCATGTAGACATGTCGCTGACCTCGTCGAGAGAAAGCTCACGGAGATTGACGAGCGGATGCAAGCTCTTCGCAACATCAAGAAGGAACTTCACCGACTGGCCGAGAGAGCCGAGCGGCTGAGCCCGGGGGATTGCAGCCCCGGGTTGATCTGTCCCATCATCTCGCCAGACTGAGGGCTCCCTCACCGGCGTGACCATCTGATAGTTGGGAGAACACCCGAGCTTCCTCCGGAATAGATCGAAGAACCTCGATCGTTGCATCTCATCGACGGACGCGGATCGGGGAGTGAGTGACGGTGTCGAGACCATCCACCGAAGAAGTAGCCGCGGCGTGGACGGCGAGAGTCGCGACCAAGCACGAAGCTGCCGGTGTGGACACCTCGCCCCTGATGCAAATCGGGCTTCTGGAGGAGCTGTCAAAGGGCCAGCCTGTCTCACGGCAACGGGCGTCTGAGCTCCTCGGCCTCCCGAGACAGAAGATCGACGACCTTTTCGAAGCGATCGACGCGGCGGGCGGACAGCTCAACGACAACGGCGATTTCATCGGAATGGCCCTCACCCTCAAGCCAACCCGACACCGCATCCGGATCAACGGCAACGACCTCTACGCATGGTGCTCCTTGGACACGATCCTGCTGCCAGGAGTCCTGGAGACCACAGGGGAGATCGAATCGACGGACACGGTGACAGGAGGCACCATACGGCTTACCGTCACAGCCGACGAAGTCGTTGAAGTAGACCCACCTTCCGCGGTGACTTCTGTCTTCGTGCCCGGGAGGAACCCCACCGAGACCGGGGACGATCAGCCCGTGGTCGGTCCCCAGTCAGAGGTCTGCAGCTCGATGCTCTTCTTTACCTCCCGAGAGATCGCCGAGCAAGCCCTGGAGAATCTGCCCAACATCGCCATCCTCACTGCCGAGGAAGCCTTCGATTTAGCACGCCAGACCTGGACTGAGCCCACCCGCGCGCTTCGAAAGAAAGCGGCAGCCGGGTAGAGGCCAAGTGCCACATTGCCGATCGAAGGCTCGCCCCCCGAGGTCTTAAGGGCTGAGGCGAGGTTCCTAGGCGCCCCTACTTGCGAAGTCATACGCCGGTTCAACCCTGGATACCGTCGTTGATGTTCGGAGGAATTCAGGCGGTATCGCTGCCAAGGCTTCAGTTGGCCCACCTGCGTGGGTGATGAAATGCATGCGGTGCTCGCCAATGGAACAAGTGCAGTAGACGCCAATCGCCCCCTCGCCCTCGCCGGCGTCGTAATAGCTGACGAGCTCTTTCGAGAGCTGGGGACAGTCCTCGGCCAGATGCTGGTTGCTGACAATGAAGCGTGCCATGGCGGCCTCCCATTCCTTGTCACCTGCGATGAAGCATGGACATGTGTCGGAATCGTGCACTGTAGTCATGTGAATCTCCCGAAGTATCGGGTTTGAGCGATCGGAGATGCGAGAGAAGTCGGGATTGTGGAGCGAAGCTCTACCAAGCGAAATGCGGACGCATAGGGATCTCGATCCTATGTACCGCGGGTGTCCAGACGAGCCTGATGCCGCGAGACATTGGGTTATCCAATTGCTATTGTTCTCCGAGCCTGAGTTCCAGCTCGAATCGGACGCCGGGGAAGGAGGCCAGATGGCTGCCTTACGAGCACTTCGATTGCCCGCGGGCCTGGTCGCGGTTGTGTTGCTTGCAGCGGCTTGCACGACTGGAGGTGTGGGCACCGCCGACGAGGAGGTCACGCAGGCGCTCGACCAACTCAACGTCGCAGTGGGTCAGATCGCTGCCGAAGCAGACGCACTACACACCAGCGCACACGATCTCTCTGACCGTTTGGCCGCCGTAGAGGAATTGCAGGCGACCTTGCAGTTTGACT
This sequence comes from Acidimicrobiia bacterium, assembly GCA_046759765.1. Classification (GTDB taxonomy): domain Bacteria; phylum Actinomycetota; class Acidimicrobiia; order Spongiisociales; family CAZKJJ01; genus JBHICV01. Next base: position 2,051 of record JBHICV010000103.1, on the reverse strand, counting down.
TCGCGAGGGTCGGTCCCAGCAGGGCCACATTCATACCTAACCCGCCCGCCGGTCAGGTGGCGGTGCAGTTCATCGCTGAAGTCGTGGATGCCGCGTTCCCTGGGGAGTTCAAGTTCTACCTGGCGCCGGAAGGGGCTCAGCTTTTCGATACTGTCTCTCTGCCGGCCGGTGAGGCTATCGAGACGGGCCCTGAGCTGGTGGACGGGCTGGCATTCGTAGATCCGGGAGTGCTCTATACGCTCCAGGTCGTTTTCGAGAATCCCACCGACGAGGAGATTCGCTTTCTCGTGCCTGGCGGCACGCTCGACCCGCAGGCCGCATTGCCCTATGTGAGGAACCTCTGCTGGTGCGCAGCCGTTCCGTTCTCGGCTCCTGCGGGAGGAACCTTCTCCAGGGTGATCCAAGTAGGAGTAGGTCCGGACACCCCTCCTGGTGCCAAGGCGGTGATGGTGTGGCCGGTCGCAGCCCTCGACCAATAGGAGGCCGAACATGAAAGCCAGTCGCAAGGCCCTATGGATGGTGGCGCTGGCGGTAGCCGCGACCGCGTGTACGACCTCCGAACCGGCGTCCGATCAGTCTGTCGAGCAGGCACAGGCCGCAGCACAACTCGCCGACAGTCTGGCCGGCCTGCAGGCGACCATCACCGACACCCAAGACGAGCTGGCCTCGGTTGAAGACGGCCTCGATCAGGCCGAGGTCACCGTCAGTGCGTTTGTGACCGGGACAGAGACCCACCTGCTAGACCGCACCGCGGACATTCCGGACCCGCCCGACGGGCAGGTGGCAGTCAGGCTGAGCTTCGGCTATCTGCCGGAGCCGCTGCCCGGAGTGGGGCTGGTCGCCTTCGAACCCGATCCTGCCGTCAACTCACTCTGGGCAATGGAGTCCCTGCCCGCCGGATCCGCGATCCCGGTCGGCGACCCGATCCCAGATAGCACGATCTTCCTAGCACCCGGTGAGAAAGGGACCGTGACGCTGGCCTACGAGAACCCATCATCCGAGGACCGCTCGTTCATCGTCGCGCCACACCAGGACTCGCCCGGCTCGCTCAACGGCAAGCTCTGGCCTACCTGTCTGTGCATGAGCTTCGTATACGAGGCACCCGCCAACGGCGCCTGGTATCGAGTGATCGAGATCGGCGTCAGCCCTGACGTCGCGCCCGGCTCCAAGGCGGACATCCTCTGGACCGTCAATACCGACGAGTCAGTACTCCCTGAGAGCTGAGCAGGCGGCCACCGTACAATGGAGCGTACGCACCGGGGGCTTCTAGCGGTCGCCGCCGGCTTGTTGGTTTGGCTGTCGTCGTGCTCCTCCGCCGGAACTTCGGCACCCGACACGGCAAGCCCGACCACGAGTGAGCCCACTACCACTCGGGCGGAGACGACTCTGCCACCCACTACCGCTGGGGAGGTCACCACTTCGACGGCGCAGGATCTGGTTGCTTTGGGCATGTCGCTGTCGGCTCGCAACGGCTGTGCCGTCTGTCACTCCGCCGACGGCAGCCCCCTGGTGGGACCGACCTGGTTGGGTCTGTTCGGGACCACCGAGACGCTGACTGACGGTTCCACGGTGGTGGTGGACGAGGCTTACATCCGGGAGTCGATCCTGGATCCCAACGTCAAGATCGTGGAAGGGTTCCCGCCCGATCTGATGCCCAAGGACTTCGCCGACAAGCTTTCCGACGACGACATCACCGCCATCACCGAATACATGAAGTCCCTCGGCTGAGGCACGGACTGCGGCATGCGCGGACAGGTAGGTATAGCGGGGGCGCTGGCCGGGCTGGCTCTTCTAATCATCCTGGTCGACCTCATCTCGGTGACATCACGGCCGGCTGGCGAGACCGCCGCCGAAGAGCAGCTCCCAACCGCACCGCCGACCTCCGTCGCCCCGGCGGGCGCCGCCGAAGGCGACACCGCTACCACTCAAGCGCCGACAACGCTGCCAGCTACTACACAGGGCACAACGACCACAGGGCCGGCGCAGGATCTGGTTTCTTTGGGCATGTCGCTGTCGGCTCGCAACGGCTGTGCCGTCTGTCACTCCGCCGA
>JBHICV010000102.1:0-8944 GCA_046759765.1 Acidimicrobiia bacterium | reverse complement strand
ATCCGCATCGAGGCGGCGAGCATGGTGGGCGCGTACGCAGTCAACTTCACCTTTGGACCCGATGCGCATCGGACCGGAATCTTCAGCTTCGAGCAGCTCCATGAGCTCGGAACATCAGAATCCGCCGAGAACTACGACGTCTAGAGGGATTTTCGCTTCTGGCTGCTCCTAGACGGAAGCAGCTCGCGGTGACTCGGACACCCGCCGCGCGCGGAGCTCGGATACGAGGTTGAAAACGCGGCTGGCGGCGAGGTAGCCGACGACGCAGCCGGCCACGAAGATGCTGCTGCCGATAATTCCTTCAACGATCTCGGAAGCGAAAGGCTGGGTGAGGATCAGGAATGCGAAGGTGAAAGCGACTCCGACCAGGAAGGCCATCCAAAGTGTTGCGACTGTGCGAAGCATTGAGAATCCTTCTCTGCGTCTCTGACCAATTATCGACTTCGCGGGTTGGCTGTTCGAGGAGGGTTCCGAAGGTGACCGAGGTGGCTAGCCACTTGCAGTCGCGGCCACTTAGAGTGAATAGGGCTCGTGACCTATTGGCCAACGCTGCCCCGGAGATACCTTGTCGGTGGCAGCAACCCAAGGTTGCGAGGAAGGGGTCTGATGCTGACACTGTGGAGCAAGGTGCAGGCGAAGCTGGCGCTGCATAGGGAGGAGGGGGCAACCCTCGTCGAGTACGCGCTGCTGGTGGTCCTCATCGCGATTGTGGCCCTTCTGGCCATCTCATTCGCCGGTGAGCAGGTCTCCCAAACCTTCTCCGACATTGGTGACGAGCTGAGCAACCCATAAGGGCAGCCGCACACCGGAGAGCGCCCTCCGGACGCGAGCGACCCCCGGCCGCTGCACCGGGGGTCGCCCTTGTTGGGGCGTTTAACCTGGCTGCATGACAAGATTCGTGCGAGCTGGAGACCGACTTCCGCCGATAACGCTGCCTGACCTCGACGGCGAAAAAGTGTCCCTGATCAGCTTCGTTGGGAAACGGCTGGTCGTGTTCATGTGGGCGTCGTGGTGACGTTGCCGCAACCAGCTGCCGGTCTGGCAGCAATTCCTAGAAGCGAACGGTGATCTCGCCTTCGTTTCGGTGGCGGCCGACGCGCAAGGGCCGGAAGCGGCGCGACCTTTTGCCGCCCCCACACTCGAGGCGTTCCGGACGCTGGTCGATCAAGACAATCTGCTGGTAGCGGCTTTCGGCTTCAGAGCCGTTCCCAACGGGGTGCTCGTGAACGCGGACGGTGAGATCGACGCCGTCTTGACTTCCGGCTTCGACATTCGCCGACCGGAGACAAGGCAGCTCATCGAGGAATGGCTGGCCGAGGAACCGAACGGTGCCGCGATCGATGTAGGCGTGGAGGAACTGTCAGCGGAGGCACTTGCTCTGTTCCGGGCCGCCGGTAAGGCGTACCGGAATGGCGACCGAGAGGAGGCCATCCATCTGCTGAAACAGGCCATGCCACTCCAGCCCGACAACTTGATCATCCGCAAGCAGCTGTGGGCGATCGAGAATCCGGAGCGGTTCTACGACGGCGACATCGACTACGACTGGCAACGGGAGCAGCTGGCCGCCGGCCGGTGAGGCGCGGTCAGGTTTTGGTGACGCTCCCTCACCCATATGGTGGATTCGCGTCACCAAAACGAGGGGGTCTGGTTTTTGTGACGTCTATCCACCTATATGGTGGATTCCCGTCACCAAAAGGTCGTTAGCCCTCCCAGCTGAACACCACCTCGGGCGGAGCCCGCAGCGACATCTCCGCCAGCAGATCGATCCCGAGAACGTCTCGGACCCAGCCGACCCACCACCGGTCGTAGGGCGAGTCCATGTCCCACTGTCGAGATCTCATCTCCTGTAATAGCTCAGCCGAGGCGATGTCGTAGACCTGGACTACCACATCGGTTCCGTCGCGCTCTTGGTTGATCCACATGGCGTGGCCTTTCAGCCCGAACCGTGCATTGAGCTTTTCATACTGAGCTCTATGCGTTTCTAACTCCGCCGCAAACTGACGGACTCGATCGGTCTTGCCAGGCAATATGGGGATGGCGCTGCCAAAGAGCATCTATCAGCCTTTCTTTGACGTCAGGCGGGGAAGGCTATCGACGGCATCGCCCGCGTCGGGCGGGTCTGCGAGACTTCAACCATGGGCGTCGCCGAGACTCGCGCAGGAGACAAACCAGCGATCGCGGTTCTCCCCTTCGAATCGCTGGACGAAGAACCGGACTATCCCCGCCTGGGGGATGCGATAGCAGAAGAGGTCATAACGACCCTCTCGCGGATTCCGCAACTGCGTGTTATCGCACGTGGCTCCAGCTTCCAGTACCGAACCGAAGTACCCGACGTGAGAGTCGTTGCCGACGAGCTGGGTGTTCGGTACGTCCTGCAGGGAAGTGTGCGGTCTGCGGAGACTCGCGTTCGAGTGTCGGCACATCTCGGAGACGTAGCGACCGGGGATGAGATCTGGTCCGAGCGCTATGACCGGGACCTCGACGACATCTTCGAGCTTCAAGACGAGATCTCCTCGGAAATAGCGACCACCCTGGAAGCGAAACTTGGCTTTGGTGAGCAAGTGAGGGGGTGGCGGCGAGGCCTGAGGAGCCTGGCTGCCTACGAGCATTTCGCCAATTTCCACGAGGAATACCTCAAGTTCTCCCGGCAGGCCAACCGACGTGCGCGCCGCGAGGCACAAGCTGCCCTGGAGCTTGACCCGCAGTTCGTCTCAGCCCATGTCGCGGTTGCCTCCTCCTATGGCACCGAAGCGCACCTCGGGTGGGGAGTGGACAGGAAGGATTCGCTAGAGCTCGCCCGGGAGGCGCTGCAGCGCGCTCTCGACATCGAACCCGAATCGCCGGAGGCCAATGCTCTTCTCGGACGAATCCAGATGCTCGAGGGCGACTACGACGCCGCGATCGCGACCACTGGGAAGGCGCTCGAGGCCTGGCCCAGTTACGCCTGGGGCTACCACCTCCAAGCAATGAACCTTCTCTACACGGGCCGCTTCGCTGAAGCCGCCGAAGCCGACCGGCAGGTGTTTCTCCTCAGTCCCCTGGCCGAGTCTCAGAGCGACAACTCGCACCTGTATCTCGCTACTGCCTACTACCACCTCGGGCGCCTAGACGAAGCATCGGACGAGCTCGACGTCGTCTTGGCTAGAAGACCCAACTGGCTCAACGCCCGGGCTCTGAGGGTTGCCACTCTTCTGCGCTTGGGCGACGAGGACTCCGCCCGCCGCGAGGCCAAGCGGATTCTGAGCATCAAGCCGCGCTTCTCCACCTCGTGGTGGGCTTCGCTCAACCCCTACAGGAACACAAAAGACCTGGAAGCGATCCTCGGGCCGCTCCACGAGGCCGGCTTACCGGAGGAGCCAGGGGAAAGAGCCCGTCTGTTCGAACCAACCAAGCCCGAGACGCCTCCGGAACGTGTTCTGGCAACTGTGCTCTTCACCGATATCGTGTCATCGACCGAGATGGCCGTAGAACTCGGCGACCGGCAGTGGCGGCAGAAGCTCGACGAGCACGACGAGGTGGCTCGCGAATGTGTGAACCGTCACCGCGGTCGGTTCATAAAATCAACCGGTGACGGCATTCATGCCGTGTTTGATCGGCCCGGTGACGCCATCAGCTGCGCTCTCGACCTCATCGTTCGGTTGCAGGAGCTCGGGCTCGGGCTGAGAGCCGGCGCTCACACCGGAGAGGTCGAGATCCGCGGCAACGATGTGGACGGAATAGCAGTCCACGTCGCGGCACGTGTCGCCGCCGAAGCCGGCCCTGATCAGATCCTTGTCTCCCGCACAGTGAAGGACCTCGTGGCAGGTTCAGAGTTCGAACTCATCTCGGTAGGAGCCAGCGAACTAAAGGGCGTGCCGGATCCGCAGGAGTTGTTTTCAGTTCGGATCTGATCACTAAGGACCCGAGACGGGGTAGCCCCAAAAGGCCCGAAGCCCATTTCCAACGTCCTGGATGGCGCCTTCGGGTGCGGCCGGTGCCGCTACGGTCAACGCCAGCACTACCAGGGCCACGACGACGATCGCTCCGACCAGCTTTCGCATGAGTTCCCTAGGTGTCGGCCCGCGCGGCGGTCCACTGAATCTGTTCAGCTTTTTCGACGCCCGAAGGTGCAGGTTGCTAGTTTCCGCCCATCGGTCTGACCAAGTCCGTCACGCAAAGTGGCAAACGGACCGTTTGGACACCAAAGGAGGGTTTGGGATGAAAAGATGGCGAGTGCTGCTCTTTGCTTTAGTGGGGCTGGCCCTAGTAGCGGCGGCCTGTGAGGGCGAGGAGGCGGCCACGACCGTTGTCGCGGTAGAGGGCTCATTGCTGGACGAGGTGATTGCCCGAGACAGCGTTAAATGCGGTACCCGCGACGCGCTCCCCGGCTTTGCGGTCCTGACCCCCGAAGGGGACCACGTGGGCTTTGACGCCGATTTCTGTCGGGTCATCGCCGCGGCAGTGCTGGGCGACGCCAACAAGGTGGAATTCATAGACCTGGAGACACCGGACCGGTTCACTGCGCTCCAGTCCGGACAGGTGGACGTCCTGGTGCGGAACACCACCTGGACTTCGGCTCGGGACGGCCTGGAGGGCTCCACCTTCCTGACCGTCAACTACTACGACGGCCAGCGGATGATGGTGGCTGCCGACAGCCCATTTCAGTCCGTTACGGAGATGGACGGGGTCATCGTATGTGTGGCCGCCGGTACCACCACTGAAGGAAACGCGGCCGCAGCCGCGCAGTTCTTCGGTCTCGCATGGGAAATCAGGCCCTTCCCCGACACCGACGCGCTGCAGGCGGCCTTTGAAGCCGGACAGTGCGACGGATGGAGCTCGGATTTCAGCCAGCTGGTCGGGCTGAGGTCGGCGTACCCGGCCGGTCCGGACGCGCTCAGGATCCTGGAGGAGACGTTCTCGAAGGAGCCTCTGGCTCCAGTCGTTCTCGACGGTGACAGCGCCTGGGCACAGGCGGTCGACTGGGCGGTCATTGCGACGATCCAGGCCGAAGAGTTTGGGATCACGCAGGCCAACGTCGACGACGTCCGCGCCAATACGACCAACCCGAACATCCAGAAGTTCTTCGGTGAGGCCGTGGACGCGGATGGCAACGTCACGACGTTTGACCCGATGCTGGGTATTCCCACCGACTTTGCTTACCAAGTGATTAAGCAGGTGGGCAACTACGGAGAGATATTCGCCCGTCATCTGATTCCGCTCGGGCTCGAACGGGGAGTCAATGCTCAATGGCTCGACGGCGGGCTGATGTACGCACCTCCATACCGGTAAGCGGTTAAATGTGTAGGTGGCGGTAGTCCGCCACCTACACATCAACTAAAGGACCTATGACTACCCGGGATCCGAGCTCGCGCCCTCCCATCTGGAGAGACGTTCGGGTCCTGAAATGGCTGTTCCAGCTGGGGGTCTTCGCCGTGGTAGCGGCGATTCTCTACTGGCTGCTGGGCAACTATCAGACGAACGTAGCTGCCAGCGGGATTCCCACCAGCTTCGATTTCCTGGGCAATCCAACCAGCTTCGATATCCCGGGCGCCGATTTCAGCCCGGCCGAGCCGACGCGCAACGCCTACGTGATCGGAGTTCTCAACACCATCCGCATATCGGTGGTGGGCATCTTCTTCGCGACGATCCTCGGCGTCCTAGTCGGCATCGGGCGACTCTCTAAGAACTGGGTGGTCAACAAGCTCGCGACGGTGTACGTGGAGGTGATCCGCAACCTTCCACTGCTCGTCATCATGACCTTCATCTTTCTCGGGGTAGTTCTTCAGGCCATGCCGAGGATCGAGAACTCCTGGACGCCCCTGGATCTCGTCGTTATCTCCAACCGAGGTATCGGGGTTCCCTGGTACGTCGAGACCACGGGCTGGGCACTGGTGCTCGTGCTGTTCGTAGGACTCTTGGGGTGGTGGTTACTGGCACGATGGCGGAGGTCGGTCTCCGACAAGACAGGGGCTCCTGCCCACTCCGGCCTCTACGGAGGCATCTTCTTCATCCTCACCTTGGTCGTGGGGTGGTCCGTCCTAGGTGGTCAGGTGACTCTGCCCGAGGTCGACGGCCTCCAGATCGCCGGAGGTCTCAGAATCGATCCCTCCTACTTCGCCGTGCTGGTGGCCCTCGTGATCTACAGCGCCAGCCATATCGCCGAGATCGTCCGCGGCTCCATTCAGGCGGTTCCGATCGGACAAGGCGAGGCGGCGACCGCCCTGGCGCTCTCGGGCAACCAGCGCATGTGGAAAGTCATCCTCCCGCAAGCCATGCGAATCGCCATTCCGCCCATCGGGAACCAGTACCTCAGCCTGATCAAGAACTCGTCCTTGGCGGCCGGATTTGCCTACTTCGAGATCACCAACGTGGCTGCGATTGCAGTCGGCAACGGCGCGCCGGCGGTACCTGCCTTCACCCTCGCCTTGCTGGTCTACGTTGGCCTGTCACTCATCACCTCGGCCCTCGTAAATGTGGCCAATAAGCGCTTCGAGCTGGTTGAGCGATGACCACCCTGGCTCCCCCTAGAACGGGTGCTCCGCCCCCGGCGCCTAAGACGCAATGGGTGAAGAGGAACCTGTTCCGGACGCCACTCGATGGAGTGCTCACCGTGGTCTTCGGCTCTCTGGCGCTGTATGCGAGCTTTCGGTTCGTTCGCTTCATTTTCGTCAACGCCCGCTGGGAGATCATCGACGAGAACCTCAAGCTGATGATGGTGGGACGTTGGCCGGTCGATGAGCTGATCCGCGTCGCCGTCAGCCTGGTCGTACTCAGCGCCTGGGGCGGGCTCATTGCTGGTGTGATCGCCGGTCGCCAAATCCGTCGCGGCACTTCGGCCATCGAGGGCATGAGCCCGGCGGAACGCACTGTGGACTTGATCCAGCGGTTCGGGCTCGTGATCGCGTCGCTTCTTTTGCTTTTGGCTCTTACCGAGACCAGGGGCCCTTGGATCACCGTCGCTGCCATGGTGGCGGCCGGGGTCGCTGCTTCTCTCGTGGGTCGCCGGGTCGGTGTCCGGGTCCTCCCCAAATGGGGCTCCCGAGCCGGCCTCCTGGTCCTGGCCGGGGTGCCGGTCGTCCTCTTCTTCTACCTCACGGCCGCACTGCCGTTGGCCAGATGGGAGGGCTTCATGTACAACCTCACCGCGGCGGCGGCGGGAATAATCCTGTCCTTCCCGCTGGGCGTTCTGCTGGCCCTGGGTCGTCGCTCCAAGCTGTGGCTGTTACAGAAGCTGGCCGTCCTCTATATCGAGTTCGTACGCGCGGCGCCGCTCTACGTCCTGCTCCTGATGGCCAGCGTGTCGCTCGAGTTCTTCGTCCCTGCCTCGCTGGCCCCGAGCAAGGTGATTCGGTCCATAGTCGTCTTCACCCTGTTCACGGCGGCTTACCTTGCCGAGATCGTCCGCGGCGGGCTGCAGTCGGTACCCAGAGGCCAGGAGGAGGCGGCCAAGTCAGTGGGCCTCAGTCCTGTCAAACAGACGTTCTTGATCATCCTGCCCCAGGCGCTGAGGAACGTCATCCCAGCTCAAATCGGTCAATTCATAATCCTGTTCAAGGACACCACGCTGGCGGGCCTCGCCCTGGGAATCCTTGAAATTCTGAACGTAGCCCAGGCAATTACGCAGCAGGAGGCCTTCCGTGGTCAGGGTTTGATCGTTGAGACGCTGGTGTTTGTAGGGTTCCTGTTCTGGGTCGGCTCTTTCACGATGTCGAGAGAGAGTCAGCGCCTGGAGAGGAAACTCGGAGTAGGGACCCGATGACTGACATCAACCAAGAGGTCTTTGCCGACGCCACTCAGGCGGTCGGTGATGTCATCATCCAGCTCGAGCACGTCGACAAGTTTTTCGGACCCTTCCAGGCGCTTATTGACATCAATCTCAACGTGGGGCGTCAGGAGGTCGTCGTGGTTCTCGGGCCTTCGGGCTCCGGGAAGTCGACGATGATTCGGTGCATCAACCGTCTTGAAGAACACGACAACGGCCGAATAGTCGTGGACGGCACCGAACTCACCCAGGACCTGCGGAACATCCAGGAGATTCGTCGGGAGACCGGCATGGTCTTCCAACATTTCAACCTCTTTCCTCATCTGACGGTCATCGACAACATCACTCTGGCTCCCCGACAGGTGCGGCGCATACCAAAGAGCGAGGCCGAGGTACTGGCCATGGAACTCCTCGAGCGGGTCCGGATTCCCGAGCAGGCAAGAAAGTATCCGGGTCAGCTATCTGGTGGCCAGCAGCAACGTGTCGCCATTGCCCGCTCACTGGCGATGAAGCCGAAGGTGATGCTCTTCGACGAGGTCACTTCGGCCCTCGACCCGGAGATGATCGGCGAGGTCCTGGACGTCATGAAGGACCTGGCTCGCGAAGGAATGACGATGATCGTCGTTACCCACGAGATGGGGTTCGCCCGCGAAGTTGCCGACCGGGTTGTGTTCATGGCGGACGGCCAAATCGTTGAGGTTGGCACTCCCGAGCACTTCTTCGAGAACCCTCAGGAGGACCGGACCAAGCTCTTCCTCAGCCAGATCCTCTGAGGGTCCTCTCCGTCACTGCGGGGCGAGATCCTTCCGGGGCCCTTTCAACCGACCTTGGCCGTCCCAGTGGGCAGGTCACTTATGTTGAGACCGAGCTCATAGCTGGTGGGCTCGGGCTCGGCGTCTTCCGGCACCTGACCTACCAAGGGCTTCAGTGCGAACGGAGCCTCGGAATCGTCAGGGTCGGGCTCAACGCTGATCACGATCGTTGCTCCGCTGAGATCGGTAGGCAGCGTCACCCCTTCGGGAGCGTTGGTAACGAAGTCCTCACCTGGGAACGGCGGCATCCTTCCGGGCCCGCCAAAGGGAGCGGCTTCGTCGGCGGCTGCCACATCGGTGAACTTTCCGGTCGTCAACGGGGTGCCGTCCACAACGGCCCAACCCTCGTACTTCCATCCGGCCGGCAGCGCCGGGAGCACCAGGCTGGCCT
>JBHICV010000101.1:0-8980 GCA_046759765.1 Acidimicrobiia bacterium | reverse complement strand
CGGTGCGGATCGACCTTCGGCGGATCGAGACGCTCAAGCAAGGCCAGGAGGCGATTGGCAACCGGGTGAGGGCAAAAGTCGCCAAGAACAAGGTGGCTCCTCCCTTCCGCCAGGCAGAGTTCGATGTCATGTTCGGAGAGGGCATCTCCCGGGAGGGGAGCCTGCTGGATGTGGCGCTGGACTGCGGGATCGTACGTAAGAGCGGTGCTTGGTACACGTTCGACGAGGACCAGCTGGGGCAGGGCCGTCAACGGGCTAAGGAGTTCCTGCGGGAGAATCCCGAAATCGCTTTGCAGCTGCAGGCTCAGGTGCTGGAGGCGGTCGGGTTGGCGGACCCGGTGCAGGTACCCGACGACTCCGAGGAAGTCGCCGAGGACTCCTGAAACCGGCTCGGAGGAGAAGAGGCCCACGGTCGAGAACCATGGAGTACGATGGCGGAAGCACACACATTCACTGAGCACGAAACTGAAACACAACATGACGAGATCGGGTACCGCGAGATGTAGGGGGGTGCTTACCGGCACGACCTGAGGGGAAAGCCGGATGTGTGGTGTGTGCCGAGCGTTGACGCTCGGCATGTCGCGTCTCAGGGCCCGAGTCTCAGACGAGGTGCAACATGAGCGGACCGATGGGAGCGGTCTTAGGTGCCGCCGCGGTCGTGGTTCTGCTCCTCCTGGCTGGAGTAGCCGGCTACTGGATCTCGAGGGTGAGAGATCGTCGTTCCGCGGAGTCGGCGGGCGCGAATGCCTCCTCCGTGGTGGCGGAGGCGCGGCTTGAGGCTCAGCGGCTGTTAACACGCGCGGAGGAGAAAGCGCGGGCCAAGGCAGAGGCCTACCGCGAACGAGAGGAAGCCGAGCTCGAGCACCGAAAGCTCGAGATGAAGGCTCTAGAGGAACGAGTAACCCAGCGAGAGCAGACGCTGGAGCAGCGGGCCAGCAACCTTGCTCAGCGGGAACAGCTCTTGATCCACCGCGAGGACGAGGTGAGGGAGCAGAAGGCTGAGACCGAGAGCCTGCGGGAAGACGCGCGGCACCAGCTGGAGCGGATCGCGGGATTCGATCCCAGAGCAGCCAAGGAGGAACTCCTCTCGGAAGTAGAAGAGGAGGCGCGCCGCGAGGCCATGGTTCTGGTGCGCGACCTCGAAATCAGAGCACGAGAGGAAGCCGACCGAAGGGCTCGGAGGATCCTCACCACTGCCATTCAACGTCTCGCCTCGGAGGTAGTAACCGAGAGCACCGTCTCGGTCGTCCCGCTTCCAGCTGAGGACCGCAAGGGCAGGATCATCGGCCGGGAAGGCCGCAACATACGCGCCTTTGAGGCAATCACGGGAGTCAATCTGGTCGTGGACGACACACCGGAAGCGGTTTCGATAACCTCTTTCGATCCGGTCAGACGCGAGGTGGCCCGGCTGGCCCTCGAGCGGCTGGTCACCGACGGCCGTATCCATCCTTCCTCAATCGAGGAGGCCGTCGAGAAGGCGCGGGCCGAGGTCGAGCAGACTGTCCGTGACGCGGGCGAGTGGGCAATGGTCGAGGTGGGCGTTTCCCGGGTTCACCCTGAGCTAGTGACGCTGCTCGGGCGTCTCAAGTATCGGACGTCATATGGTCAGAACGTCTTGAAGCATCTGGTCGAGTCAGCCCATCTGGCCGGAATGCTGGCCTCCGAGCTGGGTATCGATCCGACTGAGGCCAAGCGATCTGCGCTGCTGCATGACATCGGAAAGGCAGTGTCGCACGAGGTCGAAGGTGCCCATGCGCTCATAGGCGCGGAGATAGCACGGCGCTTCGGCGAGGAGCCGGAGGTTGTGCATGGAATCGAGGCACACCACAACGACGTCGAGCCACGCACGCTGCTCGCAGTGCTGGTCCAGGCGGCGGACACCGTTTCCGCCACTCGACCCGGTGCTCGCCGAGAGGCTCTCGAGTCATACGTCAGGAGGCTGGAACGCCTGGAGGAGTTGGCATCGGACTTCAGCGGCGTTGACAGAGTGTTCGCAATGCAGGCCGGCCGTGAAGTTCGCGTCGTCGTCGATCCAGACTCGCTGGATGATCTCGGGGCGGCGGATCTAGCGCGGAAGATCTCTCGGCGGCTGGAGGAGGACCTGCAGTATCCGGGTCAGATCGAGGTAACCGTCATTCGCGAGCTTCGAGTTACGGACTACGCCCGCTGATGAGCCAACCGGCCCTGCTCGAGGAACCGAGGCTGCGGAAGGTCGAGCGACGTAGGCCGACTCGGCAAGGCAGGACGTATCACATCCGAACCTTCGGTTGCCAGATGAACGAGCACGACAGCGAGCACCTGGCCGGGCTGTTCGATTCTGACGGCATGGAGGCAGCTCCGACCTACGAGCAGGCCGACGTGATCTTCATCAACACCTGCACCATTCGGGAGAACGCCGATGACAAGCTGTACGGCCATCTCGGCCACCTGAAGGCGCTGAAGGACGACAATCCCGACCTGGCGATCATGGTCGGCGGGTGTGCTGCTCAGAAGGACCGCGAGCTGGTTCAAGAGCGGGCGCCCTGGGTCGACGTGGTCCTGGGCACGCACAACCTGGATCGTGCGCTGGCCTTGCTTGACTACGCCCAGGAGTGGGGCCCGGTGGCGGAATTCGCCGAGGAGTTAGAGGCTCTTCCTTCCGACCTGCCCGTTCGGCGTGAGGTGGCACACTCGGCGTGGGTCAGCATCCAGATCGGCTGCAACAACACCTGCACGTTTTGCATCGTGCCTTCCGTCCGCGGCCGGGAGATGAGCCGGCGACCCGGCGACGTAGTTCGTGAGGTCGAATGGCTGGTAGAGGATGGAGTGGTGGAGGTGACGCTCCTGGGGCAAAACGTCAATACGTACGGCCGTGACCTTGCCCTCGACGGACGCCGCCGGCCTGCCTTTGCCGAGCTGCTCAGACGCGTGGGGAGTGTCGAGGGGGTTCACCGTCTGCGGTTCACCAGCCCTCATCCGGCCGACTTTCGAGAAGACGTAGCTGCAGCTATGGCCGAGACCGAGGCCGTCTGCGAGCAGCTCCACCTGCCTTTGCAGAGCGGGAGCGATCGAATCCTGGCTCGCATGCACCGCGGCTACAACGCCGCCCGCTACCTAAAGAAGCTCGAGTTGGCCCGCCAGTACCTGCCTGGCCTGGCCGTTTCGACCGACCTCATCGTGGGGTTCCCGGGCGAGACCGAGGAGGACTTTCAGCAGACACTGGACCTCGTCTCTGAGGCGCGCTACGACTCCGCGTTCATGTTCATCTTTTCGCCTCGTCCGGGAACGCAGGCTGCCACCCTCACGGATGAGTTTGTGCCGCCGGAAGTCATTGCCGACCGGTTCGCCCGCCTGACCGAGCTGCAGAATCGCATCTCACTGGACAAGAACGAAGCGCAGGTCGGAGCCAGGCTGGAGGTGCTAGTCGAAGGACCGTCGAAGAAAGACCCGACCCGAGTAACGGCGCGCACCCGCGGCAACCACCCTGTTCACATTCCCGGAGAGCACCAACCGGGTGTGTTTGTGAAGGCTCAGATCACCGAAGCGTTTACGCACTACCTGGTGGGGAGCGCCATCTGACAGACATCCTGGCGATCGTCGGACCGACAGCCTCCGGCAAGAGTCGGATCGCACACCGACTAGCCCTCCAGCTCGACGCACAGGTCATCTCGGCGGATTCGATGCAGGTATACCGCAGCATGGACATCGGTACCGCCAAACCGACGCGGCTAGAGAGAGAGGAGGTGAAGTATCACCTGATCGACATCGTGGAGCCGGAGGAGACATTCACGGTGGCTGACTATCAAGAGCGCGGACGCGCCGTCCTCGAGTCGCTCGAGCAGGTGATCATCGTCGGCGGATCGGGCCTTCACTTTCGGTCCCTGGTTGATGAGCTTCGCTTTCCCCCTCATGATCCCGAGCTTCGAGCCGGCATCGAAGCGATGAGCACGGAAGAGCAGCGGGCAGAGCTGCTTCGTCTCGACCCGGGGGCCGGAGATCACATCGACCTCGCTAACGCGAGACGAGTGATCAGGGCCCTGGAGATCGCGATGATCACCGGTGAGGTCCCTTCGGGCCGGGATTCCGGCGGCATGCGGACCTATCAATCTCACTTCGCGTTCCGGGCCGTCGGAATCGATCCCGGAGATCGCATTGCCCAGCGAATCGACGACCGGCTCGATGAAATGATGGCCGCCGGGCTGATGGCTGAGATTGGGGCGCTCGCCGAGCGTATGGGGAGAACGGCTTCACAGGCCGTCGGCTACCGCCAGCTAATTCCGGTCCTCGGAGGAGACTCGTCTCTCGAAGAGGGCCTGGCGGCGACTCGGAGAGCCACTTTGAGTTTGGCCAGACAACAGAGGACGTTCTTCCGCAGGGACCCCCGCATCGCCTGGCTGCCCTGGAGCGACGACGAAGATGCCCGGCACCGCGGAGTGTGGAGTGCCTTCGAGCGTGTCGAGACGTCGTGACTGCTTTCACCAAGATGGAGGGTCTGGGCAACGACTTCATTGTCCTTGAGGGTCCGAAGGACCTCGACCCGAGCGAGGTCGCCTTCTGGTCGGATCGAAGGAGGGGTATCGGCGCGGATGGCGTTCTGGTGGTTACGCCGAAGAATGGGCGGATCAGCATGGAGGTATTCAACGCCGACGGCAGTAGAGCTGAGCTGTCGGGAAACGGACTCAGATGCGCGGCCCGATACGCAGCAGACCGGGAGTTGGCCCCCGCCGCCGGCCTGGTCGTTGAAACGTTGGCCGGCTCTCATCAAGTCGCTCGGCTCGCCTCGGGCGAGTACCGAGCCGAGCTGGGAAGGGTCAAGCTGACGGGGGAGCGGCAACTCGCAGGGCGGATTGTTCACACCGCTTCGATAGGCAACCCGCACGCGGTCGTGTTGGTTGGCGACCCTGAGGAAGAAGACGTGGCCGTCGTCGGCCCAGAGATCGCTTCCGAATTCGAGGGTGGCGTCAATGTCGGGTTCCTGGCGGTGGAGAGGCACGATCGCCTTCGCTTGCGGGTCTACGAACGCGGGGCCGGGGAGACCCTCGCCTGCGGAACCGGAGCAGCTGCTGCTCACGCTCTCGCGGTCGACCGGGATATGGCGGATTCACCTGCCGTCGTTTCACTGCGCGGAGGGGATTTGATCGTGGAGATTGATGCCGGCACGACGTGGATCACCGGCCCGGCCCGCTATGTCTTCGAGGGGTCTTGGGGTCTGCGCTAGAGGCTGCGGAAGACCGCTACCACCTTTCCGAGGATCCGCACTCCGTCTGAGAAGGTCATCGGCTCAAAGTCCGGGTTCTCGGGTGCCAGCACAATCTTGTTTCCGGAGCGGCGGAAACGCTTGACCGTTGCCTCCTCGTCGTCGATCAGCGCGGCGACGATATCCCCGTCTCGAGCGTTCGGCTGACTACGGACTACGACGAAGTCGCCGTCAAGGATCCCAACATCCTTCATCGAATCCCCGTGCACGGTCAGCATGAAGACCGGGTCGGGTCCGGTGATCTCAGTGGGCAGTGGGTACGTAGCTTCGATGTCCTCCTCGGCGAGGATCGGAACGCCGGCGGCGATCCGACCGACCAGCGGCACGTTGCGGACCGCACGGTCATGCTCTCGGACAGGCGGACGAGTGACAATCTCCAGGGCCCGTGGTTTGGTCGGGTCCCTTCGGATGTAACCGGTGTTCACGAGAGTTGAAAGATGGCTGTGCACGGTCGACGGCGACCGCAACCCGACTCGATCGCCGATCTCGCGCACTGAGGGCGGGTAGCCCCGAGCCTCGACCATCTCTTCTATGAAGTCGAGTATCTCCTGCTGACGGTTAGTGAGCGGCTCCATCTCGTCTCCCGAACGTGTGTTCCCTCGACAGAGTACCGGCGACGGTCTCCTAAATCAAACATATGTTCGACTCGAACACATGTTCGACTATTATACGAACATACGTTCGTGTCACAGTGGCGACGTATAAAGGTCCCGAGAAGCGATGCAGGAGGCGACGGGCATGACGAGCGGCGACACCGCCCTACCGAGGGTCGCGGTCCTCTTCACTGCGCTGGTCGTGGTGTTCTTCCTCCTGCTCGCTTCGGGGGTGCGGGCGGGAGGAGCGCCACGGTCCAACGAGGTCCATGTGGTTCAGGCGGGGGAGACGCTATGGGCTATTGCCGAGTCCCTGGTGGGTCCGGCAGAAGACATCCGAGCGGTGGTGTGGGAGCTCAAGGCTCTGAACGGGCTGTCCACCAGCACGATCCACGCCGGCGATCGCATCGTTGTGCCTCTGGACGACTGAGGCGGTGGCGGGTCCACTACGCTCGCTGGCGATGCGCTGTCCTTACTGCGATGCAGAATCGACGCGGGTAGTCGACAGCCGACCCACCGAGGCAGGGACGGTGATTAGGCGGAGGCGCAGCTGCACCGCCTGCGGCAACCGCTTCACTACGTACGAACGCGCCGACGTACTGCTATCGGTCCGCAAACGCGACGGCCGCGTGGAGCCGTTCGACGCGGAGAAGATCCGGCACGGACTGGAGCAGGCGCTGGCCGACCGGCCGGTCGCCCCCTCTAGGGTGAACCAGGTCGTGGCCCGGATAGAGGCTGAGCTTGTGGAGATGGGACCTCGACTCGACTCAGACGACATTGGCAGGCTGGTGCTTCTCCAGCTCAGAGAGCTGGATGAGCCCGCCTATCTTCGGTTTGCGTCGGTCTACAAGGACTTCGAAGACGCCGAAGACTTCGAAAGGGAAGTGGCGGAAATGGCCCCTCAGGACTCGGCCAACAAGTCGTCGATCCGATCGAGTGCCGCCAGCACGTAGTCAACGGCGCTGTCCACCCACCCACGGATCCTCTCGAGCGGCGTCTCTAGGTCTCTCCTCAGGTTCGCGACACCGGTCTCGAACTCCTCGATGAGCGCCGAGGTGGCGTCGAGGTCGTCATTTCGAACCGCTTCCAGGTACTCGACCTGCCATGTCTCGAGCCGCTCTGCAAAGTTGACGACTCGCTGGCGGTGGTTGGCCAGCGCCGGATCACGAGGCAGCTGGTCGACCGCTTCTGTGGTCTCGGCGGTGGCCAGGGTTATCTCCACTCCGAGGGCCGGGATGTTGTCCTGTGTGATGGCGTAGGGCAACGGCGGCAGCTGGAAGGAGCGGTCCAGGAGCAATTGGTAGGTGAGCACCTCCGCCAGACGGAGTTCGAGCTCGCCGGCACGTTCAGCCGCGGTCCGAAGGTTCGCCCTGATGGGTTCGATGTCGGGATCTGTTTCCTGGAACGGGCCTGTGGGTGGTGCCTCTGAGGCGACGCCGGTTGCCCGGCGTGCCGCCGCTTCCAGATCGGCAATGGCTGCAGCGGCTCCCGACACGTCGCCGGTTTCAACATCGAGGCTCGTGATCGGATCGAGCGTGCCTGCTACTAGTGCTGTTGTCTCGCGCAGCTGTGCGGAAGCCTCTGCATATTCGACACGAAGGTCCTCATTGCTGCGCGTATTGCTGCCCGTGGCGACCCAAACGGCCGCGACCGTGGCGACCAGGACCGCGGCACCGCCCACAATCCAAAAGGGAACGTAAGAGCGTCTGGCGGACTCAGGTTCTTCGGGAGCCCACTCCTCCTCGAGGATGAGGGACTCCTCCGTCGCCTCCCAGAGTTTTCCGATCAGAGCGCCGGTATCGGTCTCGTCGCTCGTCTGCACATCCGCCAGGCTGGGAACGCCTTCCCAGTCTTCAGGATCCACCTCCGGGATGACTGTGACCGGTTCCTCGGGAGGCGCCACGACAAGAGTGGTGGCATGCAGATCGATCGAGAGATCATCCGTCGGCGAGGCCGGGAGCGAGATGGTGAGCTCGGCCGTGTCGGAGAGGCCGAGCAACTCCATAACGGGAATTCGGTAGCGGCGGGTGGTAGCCGTGGCGGCCATCGCGGCCGACGCCGGCACAGAGCGTTGAGTCGGCAGAGGTCTACCAGGCGGAGCCTGGCGGATTGGTCCGACCGGCTTGGGACCAGGCGGGGGACTGTGCTGAGCCGCCGGCGCCGCGACGGTGTCGGCGGTCCTCGCCGCTGTGGGAGAGGCGGTTTTCTGCGCCCCGGACACCGCATGGCGACCCTGGCTCCTCAAGCCTCCGAACCACACATAGATCCTCCTGACGCGCCCCGGAGCTCGGTGGCGGCCACCACGGCGCGGAGAAGGCGAGGGGGTGTAACTGGGACAGATGTGGTCTCGGTCGACGGCCGAGTCGCAGACGGTACAGTACGCGGGCGGCAAACCAATCCTCTCTGATTGCCTCCACCCGCGAGGCCCGAAACCTACTGGCAATGCAGATTAGCTTCACGAGGCTGGACAAGGAACTACCCCCGCCGGCCCGAGCGCACCCGGGGGATGGGGGGGTAGATCTCAGCGCGCGGGAAGCCGCACGACTGGCGCCCGGCGAGCGCGCGGTAGTTCCGACAGGGCTTGCCGTCGCTATTCCACCTGCTTTCGCAGGGCTGGTCGTGCCCCGCAGCGGCCTCGCGGCCCACTCCGGCATCGGCGTTGTCAACAGTCCAGGTTTGGTCGACTCCGGTTACCGCGGCGAGATCAAAGTGATCCTCATCAACCTCGGGTCAGAGGAGGTCAAGATCGAGCGCGGCGACCGGATAGCTCAGCTAGTGGTGGTGCCGGTAGACCTGGCCGAGTTTGTGGAAACCGACGAGCTCCCGAACACTGGTAGGGGCGCTGATGGCTTCGGTTCGACGGGAAGCTGAAGGGCTACACTCGTGACGCCTGCGGAAGTAGCTCAGTTGGTAGAGCGCAACCTTGCCAAGGTTGAGGTCGCGGGTTCGATACCCGTCTTCCGCTCGAAGGGGCGGCTTCGGTCGTCCCGCTTCGTGTGTGGCGGCGTGGCCGAGTGGCTTAGGCACGGGTCTGCAAAACCCGGTACCCCGGTTCGATTCCGGGCGTCGCCTCCAACTGATAGGGTGTCAGATCTCGGGCGCTTAGCTCAGGGGGAGAGCGCTTCCTTGACGCGGAAGAGGTCAGAGGTTC
>JBHICV010000100.1:0-9059 GCA_046759765.1 Acidimicrobiia bacterium | reverse complement strand
CCTTCTGAGGAAGACTTGGCGGGAGCGGGTGATCGCTGAGCTCGACGTCGAATTCGGTTCTACTGAGTGTGCTTGCCATTTTTTCTTTCCTTCACTGTCCGGTCGTGATGATTTCGCGCACTCGCCACGCCTGGAAACCCAGCGCCCGAGCAATGGACGCCAGCGCCAGCACGATGCCGGCCAGCAGCAACCCGAGTCCGAGTTCACGGAACGGTCCCAGCCAGGCGAAGTTCGAAGCGACTTGTGTGAGATCGCTAAGCGACGCCACAAAGAGATACCCGATGAACTGGGCGACACCGACCAGCAAGCCGGCCATCATCAGCACCACGAACAGCTTGGCACTGACCGGCATCTTGAGCGTCTTCACGGTAAGGCCCAGGCTTTCCTGAACCTCGCCGCCGCCCTTGCGGATCAGCCCCACGATCGACCCAAGCAAGAACGAGATGCCGGAGAGAATGAACGCCTCACCCAAGAACTGGAGGCCCTGCGTCCACGCCGCCGCCCCGGTGGCCGAAGTGACATCCTGATTCGCCCAGACGATCGACACGACAAGTCCGGCGGCGACGGCCATCGCTCCCATGGCCAACATTGGAGCCCATAGGGTCCTGGCCATCTTGTGAATCGGCAGCTCCTTCGGTGCCTTGTCCGTCGCCAAAGCGGGCCCAAACGGTGACTCGAAATCGCCGACCGGAGCCTTGCCTTCCGCCGACCCCTTCAGTTTGGGGAGCGTGACGTCCATGCTGTCCCAACGAAACCAGAGACGCACGAGGATCCCGACCAAGATCACCGCGATCCCAAACTTCAGTATTGAGAAGGCGGTTGTTGTCAGCCCGAACGACCAGGCCAGAGTCGAGGCGACTTCCTCGCCGTCGCTGAGTTGCTGGGCCGCGACAATGCTGGCAATCAACGTGATCGTCGCCAGTCCGAGTCCGACCACACCGAGAGCCAGCCCTGCCCTTCGATGACCCGTCTTTTCGCGATAGTCGGCTCCTTCGGCCGGGATCACGAGGGTTGATAGTGCTGTAGCCATGAAGACCTCCTTCTTGGCGACTACAACCGCGTTCAACCCGTTTGAGCTGGAGAACGGCCGGGATTGTCGGCTGGGCGACAGATTCTGTTACTCAGTCCGGGATTGGATGAACCGATGGGTTCGCTCGAGCGCCCCCTCAGCGAGGGGATGCTCTTCGAAGTAGTCGAAAGCATGCACACCGCCGGCGTATAGGGCCAAGTCGGTCTCATTGCCGGCTGCTATCCAGCGTTGAGCCATAAAGAGCGTGTCGTCGAGAAGTGGGTCGAGTGTCCCGACGGTGAACAGAGCCGGAGGAAGACCTTGAAGGTCGGCATACAGAGGTGAGACATCTGGTTCACGTCTGAGCTCGGCCGGGACGAAGTGATCCGCGAACCAGCGGATGATCG
This sequence comes from Acidimicrobiia bacterium, assembly GCA_046759765.1. Classification (GTDB taxonomy): domain Bacteria; phylum Actinomycetota; class Acidimicrobiia; order Spongiisociales; family CAZKJJ01; genus JBHICV01. The sequence continues at coordinate 7,643 of JBHICV010000100.1, read as the reverse complement.
GCTCAGAGAGGATGAGATTGCGTTTCCCCCAGTTCGCAGCTGTAGGCGTTCCAGATAGGTCATAGGCGCCGTAGGCCAAGTTGGCTCCCCGGAACCCCGGATCCCCGTGCCGGTCTCGCAACCGAAGCAGGGTCACGACCGCGAGGTGCGCTCCGGCAGACTCGCCTCCGATCACCAGCCGATCGGTACCGAATTCGGCGACGCAGTTCTCGACGAGCCAAAGAGCCGTTAGTTCGCAGTCGTCGGGGCCAGCCGGATAGGGATGCTCGGGTGCCAGGCGGTAGTCGACGCTGACTACGGTGACCGAGGCGGCGTCGGCTAGCCGATCAAGCATCAGGTCGCGGTGATGGGCGGCTCCGAGTACCCAACCGCCCCCGTGGATGTGGAGATAGACGCCGCGGGCTCCCTCGGATACGTGGACGCGCAGCCGGATCCTGGAGCTCGGACCGGAGATGTACCGATCGGCCGCCCGATCCGAGAGGCGGATAGGCCCGAAGATGCTTTCTCCACGCTCCCGAGCGTCACGCACGTCCTGTGGAGGCAGCCGCGTGATGTCGGGTGCCTCTGCAAGCAGCCGCTCGAGCTCGTCGTTGAACTCTCGAACCTCGGGAGCGATCGCGTCGAGAGAAAACACCGACTCGTCCACGAACATGGACTCGGGAGGCTACCTTATCGGATGATTCAGCCGTCAGGGAAAACTCACTGCGTGGCCTTCACTCCAAAGAGTGTGAAGGTCGGCCTTGCGACAGTTCGGGTAGCGGCGGGGTGCGACCTTCGTTGTTGCAGGCATGATGACCATGTTCGAGACGGCACAGGGTGCGTCCCCGCACCCAGGCTTTGGATCGGCGAAGCCGCGTGGTCTTGGGCATGGTCGTCCCTCTTCGTATGGTGCTGGGCGGCAGCTCTGACTCACGCTCCTCCTACTCTCCGCGGCGCAGCGCCGCCTAGCACCACCGAAGCCTGAGACTGCATTTGCTGCTCGAAGACCCTCCCCCCGCGGGAGGGTTTTCGCCGTTTCCTGGCGCACTAGTCACGGCCTAGCTACCCCTCGCTTGGTCTCCGCGTGCCGAGCCCGGCATCCACCTTTGTATCGAGATAGCTAGATAAAGCCAGGCAGCCAGCATCGATCTTGACTCGTCCTCAGCACGTGCCCAGGGGTTGCAGCTTGACGGGCAGTTTGGCGTGGCTCCCCGACGATCCGGTGGGAGGCGCCTGAACCCTCTGGTATTGGGGCCGCTGGGAGCGATTCCACATAAATGAACCCCAAGGGGGCGCCGATCAATAAGGAATGGCTGACCGACTCCTTCTCCGAACCCCAGACGGGCGGCGTCCGCGGTCTCGCTTCGACCGCGTTTTGGCGATCACCCTGGTGTCGGGAATCGCCCTACTTCTCATTCTCGGGCTGGTCTTCTCGATTGCTCATGGAAGTCAGCAGATCACCACGAATGCGGCTGGCCTGCACAACGCCGATGAGACGCTTCGGGCTGCCACCGTGGTCAGGGCCCAGGTGGCTCTGGCGGTCCACATGGCGGCCGTCGACCGCGTGTTCGGTACCCATTCCGGAGAGGCAATCGATCTCTCGATCAGCGAGGCAGAGACCGCACTCGGGGACCTGGCTCAAGGCCTTCTCGAGCTCGAAGAGGAAGAGCTGCTGATCGGCACGGGCGTGAGACACATGGTCGAGAGATTCGACATGACCGCGATGCAGATCGTCGAGCTGCTCAAAGAAGACGACCCCGATTCGGCCCAGCGTCTCTCTAACGAGACCCTGGATGGCGAGTTCAGGGCACTCGTCGGGGAACTGGAGCGGGTGAGAGACGAGCTCGCCGCCTCGGTGGCGGCGTCCGATGCTCTCTTGGGCCGAATCGGCAACATCGCCCGCTTCCTAGTTGCCTTCCTGATACCGGCCGCCGTTATCTTCATATACCGGGAGCTTCTGCGCCGCCAGCAGCGCCAGGTGGAGCTGGAAAGCCGTCTGGAGTCGGAACGGGAGCTGAGCAGAGCTCGAGAGGAGTTCATTGCCAACGCCTCGCACGAGCTGAGAACGCCACTTACAGGGATCACCGGGCTGGCGTTGCTGCTAGCCGAGGACACTGCAATCTCAGGGTCCGAGACGGCCGCAGAGCTATTGGACCTGATCATCTCGGAGAGTGGTGACCTGTCACGCATGGTGGAGGATCTGCTGACCACCGCGCGTCTCGATGCCGGTGCCCTTCACTACAACTTCGAGGACGTAGAGATCAGCGACGAAGTGGCCGAGGTCGTCGTCCCTCTTGCGCGGGCCGGAGTCGAGATTTCTGTGGAATGCCATGCCGGTATGGTCCGGGCGGACCGCCTTCGGCTGCGCCAGATCCTGCGAAATCTCCTCTCGAATGCTCGCAAGTACGGAGGCGACCAGATCCGAGTTGAGGGAAGTGTGGAGGGACGCACTTACGTCTGCTCGGTAGTTGATGACGGGCAGGGGATACCTGAGGAGGTCGCTGATCGACTCTTCGAGCGATTCGTTCACCAAGGGCAGGCCCCGGCCGTCAAGGGAAGCGTGGGGCTGGGCCTCGCGATCGTGCACGCGCTCTCTCAAGGCATGGGAGGGAGCGTCACCCACGCTCGAGTACGGGGTGAGACTCATTTCACGATTCGTCTACCCCTGGTGCTCGAGGCCGTGTTACCTTCCGCGGCCGCCGAAGATTCCCAGCGCGATCCCGCCGAGGCGGCGCGGTAACGGGTATGCGGGGCGGGCGCCATCGGGGCCGGGCGGGTTTCATCACCGGCTTGACCCTCATGGTCCTGGCATCCCAGGCTGTAGTAGGGGTCGCCCCCGCCTTTGCAGCCACCTTCAACGTTGATTCGACGGCCGATGCGGTCGATGCGGCTCCGGGTGATGGCATCTGTGCCACCGGCGGCGGTCAGTGCACGCTCCGGGCCGCCATCCAGGAGGCCAATGCTCTCGCGGGAGCGGACACGATCAACATTCCCGCCGGGACCTACACGCTGACGATCGCAGGCCCGGGAGAGGACGCAGCAGCAACCGGGGACCTGGATCTTTCGAGCGTCCTCACCCTCACCGGCGCCGGCGCGAGTTCGACGATTATCGACGGAGGAGCCCTCGACCGCGTGTTCGAAGTGTCAGGCGGGTCGTCAATCGTCGTCAGTGACGTGACGATTCGGAACGGCGCGGTCGACCTTGGGGCGGGCGTACGGGTCACCTCGGCGAGCCTGACCCTTGACCGGACGGTATTTACCGCGAACGCTGCTTCCGACCGCGGCGGGGCCATTCACGCTTCTGGATCGAGCGTGAATGTGACGGATTCGAGCGTCAGCGGGAACACCAGCACGAGGGACGGCGGCGGCATCTTTACGACCGGCGGCACGATGACGCTCGATCGAGTCACCGTGAGCGGAAACGATGCCACGACCCGCGATGGTGGAGGCCTCTTCAACGGCAACGGCGTTGTCTCCGTTACGAACTCGACCTTCAGCGGCAATACCTCGGGTGACGAGGGAGGTGGGATCCGGCAGAACGTCGCGGGATCGATCGAGGTCCGCCACTCGACGATCAGTGGTAACACTGCCCCTTTGGGTGACGGAGTTTTCAACGGCATGACCGCCACCTTTGAGAACACGATCATTGCCGACAACGGGACGGAGAACTGCCAGGGCTCGATGACCTCAGACGGCTACAACATCGACTCTGCCAACACCTGTGGTTTCGCCGGCCCGGGTGACCAGATCAACACCGACCCCTTGCTCGGCCCTCTGGCCGACAACGGCGGGCCGACGCAGACGCACGCCATCGGTGCCGGGAGCCCCGCTCTGGACACAGCCTCACCAACCTGCCCGGCGACTGACCAGAGAGGCATCACCCGTCCCCAGGGTCCCAGCTGCGATTCCGGAGCCTTCGAATACGAACCGCCCGTTATCACGATCTCGGGGACGGTGTTCGACGATTTGGTGGGTGACGGACTGAATGATGGGGTCGTCGGCGACGTCAACAACCCCGGCGTTTCCGGCGTCGATGTTTACCTGTACGCCGACGATGGCGACAACGTGCTCGACGCCGGCGATGCGCTGGCGGCCGTTGCTCCCAACCCTGCTTCCACGGACGGCTCCGGCAACTACACGTTCTCGACCGTTTCTGACGGCACCTACTTCGTGGTGGTCGACTCCAAGACAGTTCCGTCCGCCCAGGATCCGGCGGCTGTACAGACCGATATCTGGGCGGAGCAGACCTACGGATCTGCCGGTGCGCACTGTACCGACGGCGCTACCCCTGTCATCAGAGGCACAGCCGGCTCCTGCTATGCCGGCGAAACGGCAGGAATCTCAGATGACGCCACCGGCCCAGCCACGGCCGAGCACTACGCCCGTGTAACCGTATCCGGGGCTGCCGTCTCGAACATCGACTTCGGCTTCTCGTTCAATGTTGTTACTACCGCGTTGGACAGCGACGACGACCTCGGCGCCAACCGAACCAAGCAGGGCTCTGTGCGTCAGTTGATCCAAAACGCCAATGCCATTGCCGACGCCAACGCTATGCGCTTCCATCCCGTCGGCCCCACCAACGGGTCGGGTGGCGGAGGCACCTGGTGGCGCCTCGATCTGGTCGTGGGTGCCATGCCCGCCCTTTCGGGGTCATCCACGACTATCGACGGAACTGCATATTGCGCCTGGGACGACGGCACGAGCGGATGCGCCGCCGTCACGCAGGTTCGCGAAACCAACCCCGGGACGGCCGGCAACTCCGGAGCGGCGGTAGGCACCGGTCCCGACGGGATCGAAGGAACAGGCGACGAGCCGACGCTGGGTACCTTCAACCGCCCCGAGTTGGAGATCAACGCCGCCGACACGGGAATCGCGCTGGACGCCGCCGCGTCGAGCGTAACCATCCGTCGGATCGGTGTTTACAACACTCCGGGCATCGGTATTCGGTTCAGCGCTGGCACCGGAGGTTTGATCGAGGAGAGTTTCGTCGGTGCCCGGGCCGACGGAACCGCTCCCGCGGTGGGCGACGAAGTCGGGGGTCACGGGATCCGCCCAGACGGGGGCGAAGCCGATGTCCGTAACAACCTCGCCTACTACACCCGGGACATGGGCATCAGGATCTTCGAGACATCGACCGTGGAAGGCAACGATGTCTATGTGCCCAACCTCCAGAGCGCGAGCGACGATGGCATCGCTCTGACCTCCACCGGTGCCGAGACCATTGTTATTCGCGGCAACCGCATCGAGGGTGCCAATGGCTATGGGATCGAGAGTTGGAACTCGGCTGGCCCCTTCACCATTGAAGACAACACCGTCGTGGCCACCGGTTTCGGAGGAGGGCCCGAAACTGGAGGGATTCGGGTCATGGGACAGGGGAGCACGGTCAGGCACAACGTCGTGCGAGACGTCGCAGGCGCCGGGATCACCGTCGTGGAGACCGCCCCATCGACCAACAGCCAGAACCGGATCTCGGAGAACGCCATCTACCGCAACGGCGGACCCGGCATCGACATCGATGTCACCAACCTGTCCGGCAACCCCAACGGCGACGGCGTCACCCCCAACGACGGCTCCACCAACGCCACCCTGCCCAATATCGATCTCGACTACCCGGTTCTGACCGTCGCGGAGTTCTCGGGCACCAACCTGCACATCGAGGGCTACGTGGGTACGTCGTCCTCCATGCTGTCGGACACGTTCACCATCGAGGTCTTCCGGGTTGATACCACAGGCGATCCCGGAACAGGTGACGACGGAGAAATCGAGGCAGGCGATTTGCTCTCGGTCCGCCACGGTGAGGGCCGGTGGTTCATCAACAGCTGTACGCTCGCCGTCGTCGGCACCTTCGCATGTGACTTGACGGTGCCGGCCGCAGTGCCCCTGGCGGCCGGGGATTCCGTCACTGCCACCGCCACAGATTCCTCCAGTAACAGCTCCGAGTTCGGAGCCAACGCCACAGTGACGCCGGGCTCTCTAGTTGTTAACTCCACGGGCGACGGTGCTGACCTCGTTGCGGGCAATGGCGCCTGCAACACCGGCGGTCTCAACTCCCAGGGCGCCACGGAGTGCACACTCCGGGCTGCCATCGAGGAAGCCAACGCATACGCGGGTGCGAACGCGATCAGCTTCGACATCCCGACCACTGAGCCCGGTTACTCAGCGGCACCGCTCTCCTACACGATTCAGCCGGCGACGGCACTCCCGTCCCTGACGGATCCCGTCACCCTCAACGCCACCACCCAGCCGGACTTTCCCGGCACGCCCATCATCCAGCTCGACGGCAGCCTCACAATGGGCGGGGCCAACGGCTTCCTCCTCCAAGCGGACAGCAGCACGATTCGCGGCTTCGTAATCAACCGGTTCGCCGACGAAGGTGTAGACCTGTTTGCCGCCAACGGCAACACGATTGCCGGCAACTACATCGGCACTGACGTGACCGGCTCCGTCGCCCTGGCCAACGGCGACATCGGAGTTCTCCTCAACGGTGCCTCGGCCAACAACATGATCGGAGGAACCGGACCCAGCGACCGAAATGTGATTTCCGGCAACACCTCGAGCGGAGTGGCCATACGCAACGCCGGGTCGGATGACAACTCAGTTGTCGGCAACTACATCGGGGTGAACGCCGCCGGGACCGGTCCGCTAGGCAACGGCGGGCAAGGTGTCGAGTTGACGGACTTCGCTCTCAACACGATTGTCGGTGACCCGGCAGGGCCTCCCAACGTCATTTCGGCCAACGGCCAGGCGGGGATCTCGCTCACTACCAACGCCACCGGAGCGATCATTCGCGGCAATCTCATCGGTACCGACGTCACCGGACTCGCCGGCCTCGGCAACACGGCCGAGGGCGTCTTTGCCGACGCCGACAATGTGACTATTGGAGGGCCGGGCGCCGCCGACGGCAATGTCGTCTCGGACAACGGCATCGATGGCCTCCGACTCGAGCGTCTCAACGCCATCGTGCAAGGCAACCTCATCGGGACCGATGCGACGGGGAGCGGTCCGCTTGGAAACACCGACGACGGCATCGACACCGGTTCGGGAACAGCCGGGTCACTGATCGGCGGCCTCGGAGCGAACGAACCGAACACGATCGCATACAACGGGGATCTCGGGCTCGCGTTCCGGAACATTGCGGGTCTCTCAGGGGCAGTGCTGCGCAACTCCATATACGGGAATGGCTCGCTCGGGATCGATCTCGCCACCAACGGCATCACTCCTAATGACCCCGGGGACGTGGACGGCGGTCCGAACGGCCTCCTGAACTTCCCTGTCATCACCTCGGCCGGCGAAGCCGGGGGAACCGTGATAGTCGACTTCGACCTGGATCTCGCCGCCGGCGACTACCGGGTCGAGTTCTTCGATAACCCGTCTGGCGCCGACCCCTCCGGAAACGGAGAGGGAGAAGTCCTGGTGTCGTCGGTCAACATCGCTCACACGGGCTCGGGCGTGGAATCCTTCAGTCACAGCTTCCTGGGCTCGGCCGGAGACGTGATCACCACGACCAACACTCACTGCACGAACCCCGGCTGCACCGCCTTCGACGCCACCTCAGAGTTCTCAGGCGCGGTGACCGTGATATTGCTCAACAGTCGGCCTGTCTTAGATCCGATTGGGGCTCAGTCTGGTGATGAGGGGACGTTGATCACGTTTACGGCGACGGC
>JBHICV010000099.1:0-9195 GCA_046759765.1 Acidimicrobiia bacterium | reverse complement strand
GCCCATCAGCTTGAGCTGATCGGTGCACGTCTGATGTCCCAGCCCCCTGCTGCCGCAGTGGATCATCACGCAGATCATCCCCTCGGTAAGTCCGTAAACCTCGGCGGCTTCAGCGTCCCAGATCGAATCCACCACCTGAACCTCGAGGAAGTGGTTTCCCGCTCCGAGCGACCCGAGCTGGCCTCCGCCGCGCTCTATCGCCCGTGACGAGATCGCTCCCGGGTTTGAGCCCGCCGAAGTTCCCGACTCCTCGCATCGCTCTAGATCGGGCTCGGATCCATAGCCGGCGTCGACCGCGGCTGCGGCGCCCCGCTCCAGAACCTCGTTGAGCAGCCCGCGCCGGGCGATAGCTCCCTTTCCGAGCCCGCGCGGGATTCTTTGATCGAGCTCACCCATTACCGCTTCTCGATGAGCTTCGAACTCCCCCTGCGAGAAACCCGACCCCAGCAGTCGGACCCCGCAGCAGATGTCGAAGCCAACCCCGCCCGGCGACACCACGCCGCCCTCGCCGACCTCGGTAGCGGCTACTCCACCGATGGGAAAGCCATATCCCCAGTGGATGTCGGGCATCGCCATCGAGGCGGTCACGATTCCGGGCAGGTGCGCTACGTTGACCACCTGTTTCATTGCCTGGTCTTCCCTGGCGCTCTCCAACAGCTCGCCCGCGCCATAGACCCGACCGGGCACAACCATGCCGCCGCGGCGGGGGATTTCCCACACCGCTTCCCTGAGCTTCTTCAAGTCCATCATGCCGACTGTAGGCGTCTGGGCTCCTCTCCAACAGGGCTGGGGGACCTAAACGTCGAAGATCACGCGGGCGTGCCAGCCCTCATCGGTCTCCGCCAGCTCCAACTGGTGATAGGTGACCGCCTTGATCGGAGGTCCGCTCAACCGCGCCGAGCCGTAAGGCACCCCGGAGGCTTCGCCCGACAAGGTGCCGTGGGACAGGTCGAGGACGGCGAAGCGGCTGAAAGCGACCTCCTTGGACTCGCTTACAAACAGCAGCTCGGAAAGCCAGTCCACGAGCAGATCTTCGACCGTCGCCCCTGTGGCCCGCACTGGTAGCGGTTCCATCGTGATGTCGGCCGGCTCGTACATCAGTGAGAACATCCCCCGGGCAGCATTGACGAACAGTTCCTCGATCGTCGTGCCACTCGCTTCGATTCCGGTATCTGCGGTATGGGCGATCACCCGGTAGCTCACGGCAGCAGGACTTGCTCCGGAACGAACTCGATGTCTCCGACCTGGTAGGCGAGTGTCAGCTCCTCGATCACCCTCGCCGAACGACCGTAACCACGGGCTCGGAAGGTTCGTTGGACCTGAGGCGGGTTGCCTCCGCATATCTGAATGATCCAAGGCCTCCGAAACACGACGTGCCCAACTACGTCGAACAACATCCGTCCCGCGTTGTCCAGCAGACGCAATCCACTGGCCAGCAGTCCCAGAACCAGTAGCACCGGGTAGAGGAGCAGTCCAACAATGCCGGCCGACCGTTCCCAGAACCCCAAGTCCATAGCAATGTCGATGGCCGCGTCCTCGGCGTCGCCGATATCCGGCTCCGGCCGATCATCCAGCTCCTTACCCCACGCTCGTCGTATGTAAAGGAGCTCTCCTTCCGGCGTCCTCACTTCTCGGCCGGGCGGGCGCCGCATCACCCTGAGGCTGGGTTTGATTCTCGAGATCTCCTCCCTCATGCCCGGCTCGAGGTGGGGTCGGTAGAAGCGGAGGTTGGAAAGCTTGGAGCCGCACTGAACGCACGTCTTGGCCTTGCCGTCGTTGACGAGCCCGCACATCGTGCACGTAACGACCAACGACATGTCCGAAACCCTACGCCCCAACGCTCAGATCATGTCCTCGAGCAGCACTCTCGCCGCCCAGGCCAGCGGGTCCTCCAGCTCGGTCAGACTCGGGAGGTGGTCGGGATGCTCCCAGAGGCGATCGAGAGCGTCTCGTCCCCAGCGACTCTCCACTTGGGTGCAGAACTTCGAGCCCAGTTCGTATTGCTGCATCTTGAGGTCGAGCCCCAGCAGCCGGTTGAGGATCTGCTCGCCCTCTGCCGGCTCAGCTCGCCGACGCTCGATCGCCGCTCTCATCCGGGCGAGATCTGGCAGCAGATCCGGAGCGGCACGATCCATGAGCCAGTCGCTATATCCCTCCATGACCGCCATGAAGGCCTGGATCTTCTCCAGAATCGGCTTCTGCTCGTCGGACACGATCCATCCCGGCAGACCGCCCGGCTCATCGAGGAGCTCCTCGAGGGCGGCGGGGTCTTGCAGTGTCTGGAGGCGCGTCAAGCCCTCAACGTCCAGCTCGATTCCGTCCAGGTATTGCTCGATTAGCTCGATAAACCGCGGGCGGACCCAGTCGCGGCCGAACTCTGCGTCGTGTGTGACCTCATGAAGAGCAACCCACAACCTGACCTGGCGTGGCTCGAGGTCGTTGGAAATGGCGAACCCTTCGATGTTGGGAACGATGAGAAAGAGCCGGCTGGCCTCCGCGGAAGGCAGACCGATGTCGAACTGGCCCAGGACACGATGGCTCAGGAATCCGACCAGGACGCCCACCTGGAGTCCAAGCAGCGCCGGCGCCATCGGTCTGAGTATCGCCTCCAAAGCATCCGCGCCCTCGCCTACGTCGCCCATCTCCATCTTCGACGCCAGCGGTTCGACGAGGTACCGGAAACCACGGATGTTCTCGAGGGCCCACCCCCTGCGGTCGACCGGAACCGCGTCCCGCGAGAGAACCGGGAGTGGTGCGGCGTCCGAGATAGTCATCTGGGCGACCCGGGTGAGCTCTTGGTATTCCTCGGCCAGCCAGGGATCAACGGGATCCGCCTCGCCGGCGATGCTCTTGGCCGCTTCGGCTGCTAGGGACCAGTTGACCGGTCCCGGCTGGTTGAACAGCTCGAACAGCCGTGCAAATAGGTCTTCGTCCGACATCACAGACCGTTGGGTCGCAGGTCCAGCGTTACGCTCAGATCGATTACCTGCGACCCTCTAAGGATGGTGACGTCAACGATCTGGTCCGCCCGGTAGTTGCGTAGCACCGCCACCAGCTGGTCCATTGTCTCGATCGGCTGCCCGTCGAACGAGGTGATGATGTCACCCACTTGAGCTCCGGCCTCGCCGATCGCTGATCCGGTTTCGAGATTCTGTATTTCCGCCCCCTGAGGAATCGACGCCCCGTCTGGCGTCTCTTCAAAGGCGGGTTGTCCCTTGATACCGAGGAAGGCGTGGCGCACCGAACCAGTGGCAATAAGGTCGTCGGCCACCTGCTGAACCACATCCACGGGAATGGCGAACCCCAGTCCTTCGGCGGCGATCCCGCTGGTGCCGATCGCGGTGGTGATGCCAATCAGCTCTCCCTGTTCGTTCAAGAGAGCACCGCCACTGGAGCCACGGGTGATCGCAGCATCTGTCTGGATGAGACCGAAGAGCTGAAGCCCGCTGTCGACCTGCATAGCGCGCTCAAAGGCAGAGATGATGCCCGACGTCACTGACGGCCGACCTCGAAGTCCGAGCGGGTTGCCCACTGCCACCGCCAGATCTCCGATCGACAGGGAAGAGAGCTCTGCGACGGTGATGGGAACCACAGAAACCGTGCCCACCTTGAGCACGGCCAAGTCGGTGAGCGGATCCCTTCCCTCGACGGTGGCCGGGTAGATCCGGCCGTCGGGGAAAGTGACCTGGACGTCCGGTCCGACCTCTACGACGTGGTTGTTGGTGATGATGTAGCCGTCCTCGCGGTATACGACTCCGGAGCCCGAACCCGCGGAAGCGAAACCTCCCGACCCCTCTCTCCCGACATTCACGCTCACTATGGAGGGGAGAACTTTGTCGGCGATGGCCGAGACGTGGTTGTCGGCTATGGAAGCAATCACCGGACGTTCCACCACTTCTCTGATCACCGTTGTGCCCGGCGGAGGGGGCTCCGGAATCACGGGATCCTCAAAGACCCCCCCGGCGGCTAGAACGGCGAGGGTCAATGCCGCGCCGGCGACACCTCCGAGCAGAGGTCCCGCCAGCCGCGGCAATCGCGCGGGTCGAGAGACCGGCGCCACAACGACAGCGGGCTCGTCAGCGGAAGGAATGTCCTCAGCTGAGGGCGGATTCGCCGGGGTGCGCGGTGGCCGGTAGGGGTCCATAGACTGTCATTGTATGGGTACCCAAGCTGTACGGACACAAGTCCGGGTCAGCTCGGAGCGCATCGATCCCGACGCCCATCGAGACTGGGTCGCCGATCCCACTGCGGGAGCCATCGTTCAGTTCCTCGGAACCGTTAGAGACCACTCGCCGGGAAAGACGGATGTCTCCCATCTGACCTATGAGGCCTACCAGGAAGAGGTAGAAGGAAGCATTACCGAAATCGTCGACGAGGCCACCGACAAGTGGGAGTTGATCGCCTTATCGGTCGAGCACCGCGTGGGCGACGTGCAGCTCTCCGAGCCCTCGGTATCGGTGACCGTGTCCTCCGTACATCGGGCGGAGGCGTTCGAGGCAGCGAGGTTCGTCATCGACGAGCTCAAGGTCCGGGCGCCGATCTGGAAGAAGGAACACTGGCCCGAAGGTGCCGAGTGGGCTCCGGGGGCGTGAGAACCCCTGATCCCCGGCGTGGACCTAGACGACGCTATAGGGTACGGCTCTGGTCCTTGCAGCTACCTAGGAGGTAGACGATGACCACCGTTGCGGAGACCGCTCGAGTTCCCGATCTCACCGATGCCACCCGCACAGTTGCTTGGCGGGCCCGCGACTGGGCCCAGCGGACGCCACACGCCATTGCCATGCGGGAGAAGGACCTCGGTATCTGGCAGGAGTACACCTGGGAGCGGACTTGGGAGCTCGTTCTCGACGCGGCTCATGGTTTGCTGGCGCTGGGAGTCGACGTCGGGGACCGGGTCTCGATCCATTCAGAGGATCGACCGGAGTGGATCATCTTGGATCTGGCCACGGTGGCAATCAGAGGTATCACGGTTGGGGCGTATCCCACGAATCCGACCGCGGAAGTCGAGTACCTCCTCAACGACTCCGGTGCCAAGGTCCACTTTGCGGAGGATCAAGAGCAGGTTGACAAGGTCCTCGCGTTGAGGCCCGAGGCGTTCCCGACGGTGGAGAGGATCCTGTACGTGGAACCGCGGGGTGTCCGTACCTATAGCGATCCCCGCCTCATGTTCTGGGATCACTTTCTCGACCTGGGCCGGGAACACCGCCAGCAGCATCCCGGAGCGGTTGAGCGGTTGATGGCCGAGGCGCAGCCCGATGAGCTGATGGCTCTTGCCTACACCTCCGGCACGACCGGACCTCCCAAAGGGGCAATGCTGACCCACGAGAACGCCTCGTTCGATATCGACCAGGTTGTGGACGGGAAACAGCAGGGCATAGATCCACCGAACCCCGACGACATGGTTTTGACCTATCTGCCGTTGTGTCACATTGCCGAGCGGACGTTCTCGACCTTTCACATGGTCGGGAAGGGTGTCGTATTGAACTTCGCCGAGTCGATTGAGACAGTGCAGGAGAACCTCCGCGAGGTTCAACCGACCATCTTCTTCGCCGTGCCCCGAATCTGGGAGAAGATGGCCGCCACGGTCCAAATCAAGGCGCAGGACGCCAGCTTTTTCAAGAAGTTCTGGTTCGGTCTGGGAGGGAAGGCCGCCCGGCGCATCGGACGGGACAAGATCACCAACGACGGTAACCATACTCTCACGAGCCGGTTGCTCTACACCCTGTTGTACTACCCGGTGTTTCGACCTCTTCAGGAACGAATCGGTCTGCGCAGATGTCGCTGGGCCGGGTCCGCCGCCGCTCCCATCGCTCCCGAGGTGCTGGAGTTCTTCATTGGACTCGGCGTGCCGGTTTACGAGCTGTACGGCCTGACCGAAAGTACCGCTGTCGGCACCGCCAACTTCCCCGGAAGAATGAAGCTGGGGACCATTGGGGAGCCGTATAGGGGAACCGAGCTTCGGATCGATGGGGAAACGGGCGAAATCCAGTTGCGACATCCCGGGCTGTTCAAGGGCTACTGGAACAAGCCCAAAAGGACGGCGGAGAGCTTCACCGATGATGGCTTTCTGCGCACTGGGGATGTGGGCGTTTGGGTCGATGGCACCCATGTGAAGATCGTCGACCGAATGAAGGACATCATCATCACCTCGGGTGGCAAGAACATCGCCCCTTCCGAGATCGAGAACAGTCTCAAGACCTCGCCCTACATCAAGGAAGCCATGGTGGTCGGCGATCGGCGCAAATACGTGACCGCGCTGATCGGGATCGAATACGACACGGTGGGCAACTGGGCCCTACGCAAGGGGATTCCCTACACCACCTACCGGGATCTCACCGAGAAGCCCGAGGTCCTCGAGTTGATCCAGGGCGAGATCGACCGGACCAATGAGAGATTCGCGCGGGTAGAGGGGATAAAGAAATTCCGCATGATTCCCAAGGAGCTGGACCATGAGGACGGCGAGCTGACAGCCACGCAGAAGCTGAAGCGGAGCTCGATGGAAGACACGTTCTCGGACCTTGTGGAGTCGATGTACTAGATGGACCAGCTGTCCCTGGTCCTGGCTCAAGCCGGACCCCCAACCGGCCTCGAGAAGATCCTCGCCACGCTCATATCAGGTCTCGGTCTCGGGGCGATCTACGCGCTGCTGGCACTCGGATTCGTAATCATCTTCAAGGCCACCCAGGTCGTCAACTTCGCTCACGGCGCGCTGGCCGCGCTTGGGGCATATCTAGTCGTGTACTTCGCCGTCGTGCTCAACTTTCCAGGCCAATATCTGACCTTTCTCCCAATTGGGGTTCAGTGGGCTGCCTCGGCCATCCTGGGGATTGTGGCGGCGGCCTTCGTGGGTCTACTGCTCGAGCTGGTGTTCATCCGCCCCATGATCGGTCAGCCGCTGTTCTCGGTGGCCATCATCACCCTGGGCATCGACGCGATCCTTCGGACCGTTACCAACGATCTGATCGGCACCGGGATCCGCCCTCTGAAAGCGCCCTTCGGCGACGACCTGGTCGCGGACGTTTTCCGCTGGGGGAACGTTCCGATCCCCCATACTCAGGTTGCGACGGTGCTCACCGCCGTCTTGCTGCTGGTAGGTGTGGCGCTGTTCTTCCGGTCCCGTACTGGCATCGCCATGCGGGCGACCGCATTCGATCAGGAGACCGCCATGGCCCAGGGCATCTCCGTGGGGAAGGTCTTCGGCATCGCCTGGATGATCGGTGCGGCCCTGGCGGCGGTGGCAGGAGTTTTCGTCTCCGTTCCCCCCCGCGGCTCGGGGGCAACGGTGGCGACGGCCTTCGTCGCCTTGAGAGCCTTCCCGGTGATCGTCATCGGAGGTCTCGACTCCATTGTCGGTGCGGTCGTGGCCGGGTTTGGAGTCGGAACGATCGAGGTCTTTGCCGCGGTGTACCTGCTGCCCTTCTCCGATGTCCTGGGGGTGGGCTTCTCGACGATCGTGCCTTATCTCCTCATGTTGGTCGTGCTGTTCATTCGGCCTTACGGGATCTTCGGCACGGAGGAGATCAGACGCGTATGAGAGGTCGGCCGCTCCTCTACACGAGCTACGAAGCCGATCAGGCCATCTTCCCCACGGGGACGCAGAAGCTCGCACTCGCCGCACTCCTGGTCCTCATGTTGCTGATCCCCCTCCAGGTGATTCCGGGGTTGTCGTTTCTGGGCGAGGACGAATGGTTGAACGTGCTGGTCAGAGCCATGATCTTCTGTATCGGGGCGCTAGGTCTCACCCTGCTGACGGGTCTCGCCGGACAGGTTTCGCTCGGTCACGCCTTCTTCATGGGAGTCGGGGCCTACACCGCCGTCATTCTGGGAGGCCAGGGAACCGACAGCCTGTGGGGCCTGGGATTGCCGATCTGGATCTGGCTCCCCGCCGCCGGGCTAGTTCCGGCTCTTATCGGGGCGATCATTGCTCCAGCCGCTCTTCGGGTCCGTGGCCTCTACCTCGCTTTCGTGACGCTGGGCCTCGTCTTCATCGGCGAGCACTTCTTCCGGACCTTGGGATTCATTACGGGAGGACCGGGGCTGGGGCGGGACTGGCCCGACCTGGCAGTTCGAGTCTGGAAGGAGGAGGAGGCGCTCATCGACTTTTCGACCGAGGGCACCTGGCTCGGAATCGAGCTCAGCGCTCGGGCCAAGGCCTTCTATCCGATCCTGCTGCTCCTCATCCTCTTCGCTCTCGTGGCCAAGAATCTTTCCCGAACGCGGCTAGGCCGAGCCTTCATGGCCATTCGAGACCGAGACATCGCCGCCGAGATCATGGGCGTTTCGGAGGCAAGGCACAAGGCCGTAGCGTTCGCCATGTCTTCCTTCTTTGCCGGAGTCGCCGGGGCACTGCTGGCCTCTTTCTTCAGGATCATCATCCCGGAGTTCTGGAACCTCTTCTTGTCAGTCCAGATGATCGCCATCATCCTCATCGGAGGTGCCAGCTTGACCACCGGAGCGATCCTCGGGAGCGCCTTCTTGATCGGGCTGCCGAAGGTCGTCGAAGAGCTCACCGAGTTCTTGGTCGGTCAGGTGAACGAGGGAGGACCGCTCAAACCGATCGCCGATCTCCTCATCACCCAGGGCGACGACTTCGGTCTGATCTCGCTACAGCCGGGAGGGTCGGGGCTAAGCCTCTTCCAGCTCAACATTGCGCTATACGGGCTCTTCATCATCCTCTTCCTGATCTTCGAGCCCCTGGGTTTGTTTGGGATCTGGATCAGGATCCGCAACTACTTCAAGGCATGGCCGTTCTCGTATTGATCGGGCATGCATGTGCGACAGGCTCGTGGTTAGGCTTCGAGCGTTCGCACCTGATGTGACAGGTGAGCAAGGAGGAATTCAAGTGAGATCCAAACGTAAGTGGCTGCCTGCTTTGATCGGCCTAGCGGTAGTCGCCGCCGCCTGCGGCGGGGAGGCAGAAACGACGACGCAGCCCCCTGCCACGCAGCCGCCGGCGACGCAGCCGCCCGCCACCGAGCCACCGGCGGCAGAGCTGCTAACGGACATCGGCGTGGACGACACCACGATCAAGGTCGGCCTGCTCGCCGACCAGTCGTCGGGTGTCTTTGACGTGCTCGTGGCGCCGATCGTCAACGCCAGTATTGCCTTCTGGGACAAGGTCAACGCAGAAGGTGGCATAGCCGATGGGCGTCAGGTCGAGCTGGTCATCAAGGACACGCAGTACGACCCGGCGAT
>JBHICV010000098.1:0-9208 GCA_046759765.1 Acidimicrobiia bacterium | reverse complement strand
GACGAGCGGCGCCTCAGACTTGAGGAGGGGAACAGCCTGGCGTTGCATGTTGGAGCCCATCAGGGCCCGGTTGGCGTCGTCGTGCTCCAAGAACGGAATCAGAGAGGTGGCCACTGAAACGATCTGCTTGGGCGAGACGTCCATGTAGTCGACTTCCTTGGGCGGAACGAAGTCGACTTCACCTCCGGCGCGCCGCACCAGTACCCGGCGGTGAGCGAACGAACCGTCGTCCTTCAGCTCGGCGTTGGCCTGGGCGATCACAAACTTCTCTTCTTCGGAGGCCGTCAGGAACTCGATCTTCCTTTTGACTTTGCCGCCTTCGACCTTGCGGTAGGGGGTCTCGATGAAGCCGAAGGGGTTCACCTGGGCGTACGTGGCCAAGGATCCGATCAGGCCGATATTCGGACCCTCCGGGGTCTCGATCGGACACATCCGCCCGTAGTGAGATGGGTGAACGTCCCGGACCTCGAAGCCGGCGCGCTCGCGGGAGAGCCCTCCGGGACCCAAGGCGGAGAGGCGGCGGCGGTGAGTCAATCCGGCCAGCGGGTTGGGCTGGTCCATGAACTGGCTGAGCTGACTGGTTCCGAAGAACTCCTTGATTGCAGCCACGACGGGGCGAATGTTGATCAGGGTCTGTGGAGTGATCGACTCGGGATCCTGAGTCGTCATCCGCTCCTTGACGACCCGCTCTAGCCTCGTCAAGCCCACCCGAACCTGGTTCTGAACGAGTTCGCCCACCGTACGTATGCGGCGGCTGCCGAAGTGATCTATGTCGTCCGTCCGGTGTCCTTTTACCCCCGCGTGGAGGTTCACGAGATAGCGGATCGTGTCGAGGATGTCCTCCTTCGAGAGGAGGCCTAACTCATCCTCGCGATAGCGGTCGAGGTTTGGCTCGGGACGATCGAACTTCTGATTGAGCTTGTATCGGCCGACCCGGGTCAGGTCGTAGCGCTTGGGGTTGAAGAAGAGGGTTTGTATCAGCCCGCGGGCGGACTCAACGGTCGTTGGCTCTCCGGGCCGCAGCTTGCGGTAGAGGTCAAGAAGCGCCTCTTCCTTGTCAGGTGCCGTGTCGCGCTCCAGCGAGTTACGGACCGATTCGGCGCCGTCGAAAAGGTCAAGTATCTCCTCGTCGGCTTCGGCGAGGCCGAGTGCGCGAAGGAATGCGCTCACGTATTGGCGCCGCTTACGGTCGACCCTTACTCCGATGGTGTCACGCTTGTCGGTGTCGAACTCCAGCCATGCTCCTCGCCCCGGGATTACCTTCGCCGAGAAGACATCGCGGTCGGACGTCTTGTCGATCGATTGGTCGAAGTAAACGCCGGGTGAGCGAACCAGCTGGCTGACGACTACCCGCTCAGTTCCGTTGATGATGAAAGTTCCGTTGGAGGTCATCTGGGGAAAGTCACCCAGGAAAACCTGCTGCTCCTTGATCTCACCGGTGCCGCGGTTGATGAAGCGGGCGGTAACGAACAGAGGTCGGGAGTAGTTGGCGTCGCGTTCGCGGGCTTCCTCGATGGTGATCGTCGGATCACCGAACCGGTGATCTGCCAACTCGAGGGCGAGCGAACCCGTGAAGTCCTCGATGGGC
This sequence comes from Acidimicrobiia bacterium, assembly GCA_046759765.1. GTDB lineage: Bacteria > Actinomycetota > Acidimicrobiia > Spongiisociales > CAZKJJ01 > JBHICV01. Next base: position 7,620 of record JBHICV010000098.1, on the reverse strand, counting down.
GAGATCTCGTTGAATATCTCTTTCAGCCCCTCTTCGAGGAACCAGGTGAACGACTCGTGTTGTACGGCTAGCAGGCCAGGTAGAGGAAGTACTTCGGGAATCTTGGCAAACGACAGTCTTTCAGCGACGCGCGACGCGGCCAACGGTGCTCCTTTTACCGGGAAAGTTGCAGGGCTACTGGACTAGGGGACGGCAACAAGCCAGGATAGCACGCGCCAACCCGGCTTTCAAAAAGAAAGTTTGAGCAAACCTAGACGGCCCAGCCGTCGTTTGATCGGATCATACTCCGGTTTCGCCTGCGGGGTCAAGGGTAAGAAGAGTTTTCAGTCTTCAGTCATCAGTTTTCAGTTCGGAGCGCTTCCTACTGATCACTGATTACTGGTAACTGATTACTGCGCCGAAGGCGCTACTTCATCTCCACTTCGGCGCCGGCCTCTTCGAGTTGTGCCTTCGCCTTCTCGGCGTCCTCCTTGCTCACGCCTTCCAGAACCGGGTTGGGCGCCTCATCGACCAGCGTTTTGGCTTCCTTCAGGCCCAGGCTCGTCAACGCCCGGACTTCCTTGATGACCTGGATCTTCTTCTCGCCCGCGGCCAGGAGGACGATGTCAAACTCATCCTTTTCCTCTTCGGCAGTTTCAGGGGCGCCCGTCGCTACCGGACCAGCGGCGACAGCCACCGGAGCGGCGGCCGTTACGCCGAACTCCTCTTCAAAGGCGTCGAGGAACTCCTTCAGCTCGAGCACCGTCATCTCCTTGAACACGTCCAAAAGCTCGTCGCTTGACAGCTTGGCCATCTGCTACTCCTCTTCCTCTGTTTCTGCCTGTTTTTCTTGTTCTTCTTGTTCTCCTGAGGCGACGGCCGCCCCGGCCTCCGGCGGGTCGTCCTCCGCAGCTTCAGAGACATCGCCCTCTGCCTCCGTGTCGGGGCTCTCCCCGTCCCCTTTGGCCTCAGCCTCTTCGTCGGTTGCCTCTTCCTCGTCGGCACCCTCTGTCGCCTTCTCCGATGTCTCGGGCTCTTCGGGCTCGTCTGTGGTCGGCGCAGGCTCCGCATCTTCCTCTGCCGCCTCGAGCTGATCTGCAAGTTGCCGGAACATCGAGGCTGCGTCGCGGATGAGGGCCGACAGCAGGCCGGCTAGCTGAACCAACGATGCCCTTCCTGTGCCAACGACTTTGGCGAGCAGGACATCGCGCGACTCGATCCGGGCCAGCGACTGGACTTGTTCGGGCTCGATGATCTGTCCGCCCAGCAGGCCTGCCTTGAGGACCAGCTGCTCATGGTCCTCCGAGAAGTCGCGCAAGGCCTTGGCGGTGAGAACCGGGTCGTCAGTAGCGAATGCGATCGCCGTCGGACCCATGAGCCATTCCTGAAGCTCATCGTGACCGAGCTTGATGACGGCGAGCCGAGCGAGCGACATCTTGACAACGGAAAACTCGGACTGGGCTTCGCGGAGCCTTCGACGAAGCTCCTGCTGCTCACCGACTGTGAGACCGCGATACTCGGCCAGGAAAGTCGCCTCGGCGGCTTCGATTCGGGCCTTGATGTCCTCGACTGCCTGGACCTTGTCAGGTCTCGGCATGGCATTCCTCCTCAACAAACTGGCTCCCCGCCGCAGCGAGGAACCATCGTGAGGACGGACCTGCGCAGGCGGGCTGTTTTACCCATTGAGCCCCAACTGGGCACCGGCGGTCTCTGGCCGGCCGGCAGGGTAACAGCCGCGCATTCCAACGTGAGAATCCACTGGACAACAAGCCGTCGTTGTCCCACACTTAGACCCGGTCTGAGATAGGGGGGCCTTCGGCGGGTAGGAGACAGCATCCTCCCCCGAGCGGGCGCTGGCTCGGGCACCGGGGTCACTCCGGCGTTAGCGCAGCCCCTACCCTGCCGACGCCGTTGAGAGGCTTCGGGGACATCGGGCGACCGGATGGAAGCCCAGCCCAGGCCCGGCAGGAGGGCCACGGCGTTCCACTGAAGGCCCCCCTTGTACGTGGTAGCTGTCCGTGAGCCTCGACACCGCGGGCCTGACTAGATACGTGGCAACCGAGCTCTCGGCTCGGGCGGATCCGACGGCAGCGCTCGGGATGGCTGCCTACCTGAAGACCGACATGCCCTTCTACGGGATCAAAAAGCCCGGTCGAACTCCGGTCGTTGCGGAGATGCTCCGTCTCTTCCCTCCAACCGATCGAGCTGCCTACAGAGCCGGGGTGTCGGCCCTCTGGAACCTGGAGCATCGTGAAGAGAAGTACGCAGCCCTCGCCTATGCACGAGCCTTCCCCGATTTCATCCGTGCTAGCGAGTTGCCCCTGTACGAGAGCCTTGTTCGACAGGGTGCGTGGTGGGATCTCGTCGATGAAGTAGCCATCAAGCTGGTGGGAGGGGTGCTGCGCGGCGAGCCGGCGTGGCAGGTCGTCGAGCCATGGATCGACGACTCGGATCTCTGGATGAGAAGGACCGCCATCATTTGTCAGATCGACCACAAGGAGGGGACGGACCAGGATCGGCTGTTCTCGTTCTGTCTCGCGCGTGCCGACGAGAGGGAATTCTTCATCCGTAAAGCGATCGGTTGGGCGCTTCGGTCGTACTCGTACACAGCTCCCGAGGAAGTGGCTGCCTTCTTGGTTGACAATCAAACGGAGCTGTCCGGTCTCACCTATCGGGAAGGAGCGAAAGCGCTGATCCGACAGGGGTACGACCTGTGAGTTCTCAGTCGTCGGTTTTCAGGGACCCGCTACGGCCCTTCGGGCCACGTCCCCCCCATTTGGGGGGCTCCGCCCCGCTCCCCCCTCCAGCTTTGCGGGAGGTGGTTAGCGGGAGAGCAGCTGACGGCTGATTCCTGACGGCTGGTTTTCCTAGCTCGCCATTTTGACTAGATCGTCGACAGAACCGACGTCCACCGTGACTCCTGGACCCATCGTCGACGAAAGCGCCAGGTTGTGGATATATCGACCCTTGGCGGAGGCAGGTCGGGCCTTGGTTATCTCGAGGGTGATGGTTGCCAGGTTCTCGAGAAGTTGATCCTGGCCGAATGACACCTTCCCGATCGGCACAGCCACGTTGCCGTAGCGGTCGTTGCGGTATTCGATCCTCCCGGCTTTGAAGTCCGCGGTTGCCCTGGCCACGTCCTGAGTAACAGTTCCGCTCTTAGGATTCGGCATCAGGCCCCGAGGACCGAGGATTCGCCCGAGTTTCCCCACCTCCGACATGAGGTTCGGCGCCGCGATGGCCACTTCGAAGTCGAGGTCACCGCCTTCCGCAATCTCCTCGATGAGCTCTTTGCCTCCAACGATGTCGGCTCCCGCGTCGGAAGCCTGCCGGGCCTGCTCGCCTTCCGCGAAGACCGCGATACGGACGGCCTTTCCGGTCCCGTGAGGAAGGCCAACGGTACCCCGCACGGCTTGCTCCGCCTGGCGGGGGTCGATGCCGAGCCTGAAGCTGGCCTCGACCGTCTCGTCGAATTTGGCATAGCTCAGCGCTTTGACCAGGTCGACTGCCTCCCGCGCGTCGTAAGCGGCGTTGCGATCGAAGCGCTGTTGCGCCTCTTGATACTTCTTGCCTCGTTTGGCCATCCGGTCCTCCTTGGTACTAACGAGCAGCTCGGTGGCTGCTCTCCCAGTGGTTTCGTCGCTAGCCGACCACTTCGATTCCCATCGAGCGAGCGGCGCCTTCGACGATCTTCATCGCCGCCTCGATGTCGTTGGCGTTCAGGTCCGGCATCTTGGTCTCGGCGATCTCACGGACTTGAGCGCTGGTGACCGTTCCCACCACCTCTTTGCTGGGCTCCGCCGCGCCCTTCTCGACACGCGCCGCCTGACGCAGGAGCACAGCTGCCGGAGGAGTCTTGGTCACAAACGTGAACGACCGGTCTTCGTAGATCGAAATCTCGACTGGGACGATGGTGCCGATCTGGTCCGATGTGGCCTGGTTATAGGCTTGGACGAAGTCCATGATGTTCACGCCGTGCTGGCCCAGCGCAGGACCGACCGGCGGAGCGGGGCTCGCCTGACCGGCCGGGATCTGGAGCTTCAACAGCGTGGCTAGTTTCTTGCGTCCCATGAGAACAGCTATCAGCCTTTCAGCTATCAGTTTTCAGTTCTTGGATGATGGTATTCATGGTTGTCCTCCACAGGTTCTGTTCTCAGTCCACGGGTCTTGGTTTCACTGATGGCTGACGGCTAACAGCTGACGGCTAGTTCTTTTGGATGTCGCCGAAGTCGAGAACGACAGGTGTATCGCGCCCGAAGATGTTCACTAGGACAGTCACCTTGGACTGATCGACGTTGATGTCCTCGATGACGCCATTGAATTCCGCGAACGGGCCGGCGACAACCTGGATGGCCTCGCCGATTTCCCACTCGGGTTTGTACTCGGGGGCCTTCTTGGCCTCTTCCTTGCCTCTTACGCCCAGGAACCGCTCCACCTCGCGGCGAGCCAAAGGAGTCGGCTTCGTACCCGAACCGACGAACCCGGTCACTCCCGGTGTGTTCCGCACCGCGTACCACGTGTCGTCGTCCAGGTAGAGCCGGGTGAGGATGTAGCCGGGGAACATCTTCTTGTCGACCGTGACTTTGCGGCCGCCCTTGATCTCGACCACAGGCTCCATCGGGATAACGACCTCGAAGATCCGGTCCTCGAGGTGCATCGACCTGACCCGGGTCTCGAGATTGGCCTTGACCTTGTTCTCATATCCGGAGTACGAGTGGATCACGTACCAAGATCCGGGACGGTCGTAGGGGCTGGTCTCCTCTGGCTGCAGCTCGACCTGGGTGTCTTCGGCTTCCTCGGCCTGTTCGGCGGGAGCCTCGTCGGCCTCGCCGTCGACCGGCGGCGCTACGTCGGCGGCCGGCGCGTCATCGGTCTCGAGGTCGGTGGCCTCTGACTCGATCTCCGTGGTCTCTGTCATGACAAGTTGAGGAGGTCGAGCACTCCACGTTTGAAGAACAGGTCGAGTGCCAGGACATACAGCGTGAGCGCGCTTGTCGTAATGAGGGTGACGGTCGTAAAGGCGACCATCTGCTGGCGCGTCGGCCAAACCACGCGGCGAAGCTCGGCCCTCACCTCGCGCAGGAACTGAACGATCCGAGCAAAGAGACTCTTCTTCTCTTCCTCGGCTTGCGGTCGGGGTTTGCCGGCCGGACGCTTCTGGCCCTTTTGTTTGGCGCGCCGTTCCTCACGCTCGGCGAGCCTGCGCATCTCTCTGTTCATACGGTCGGTCATGTCAAATCCTGGCAGGGGTGGAGGGACTCGAACCCCCAACCTCCGGTTTTGGAGACCGGCGCTCTAACCAACTTCGAGCTACACCCCTAGGGGCTTCGAATCCGGACTGCAGTATACGGACGCTGTTAAGTCAGTCTAAACGGTGACGGTTTCAGCCCAGACCCTCAGATTGCGCCTGAGCGGACCCACCGCACCACCGCGACCGCGGCGGCCGCTACCACGGAGGCCGCGAGGGCCGAAGCCGCGATGGCAACCCGAGGGTTACTGCGCTCGCGCTCGACCACGTCATGAGAGATGAGGACCTGCTCCAACAACCGCGCCGGGGCCTCCTCGATGTCGTCTCTCAGTGAACGCAGGGCACGGAGAATGGCTCGGTAGCGAGCTGCCTGCGCCTGGCACGTAAGACAAGCCTCGAGGTGTCGACGGGCAACCGGCGAGAGCGGCCAGGTATTCAGCAACTCGCCGGGCAGGCGTGCGCGCACGCTCCGACATCTGACGGCTTCGCGGGTCCTGGTGGCGGTGGTGGTCACCGAAGCGACGGCCTCAGCTCTCACGCTCGACCTCCAGGTACTTACGGAGCAACTTGTGACCCCGATGCAGACGCACCTTGGCCGCCGCCACCGATATTCCGAGCGCCTCTCCGACCTCAGCGTGCGACCAGCCGTAGACGTCCTTGAGGACGACGACGGCCCGCTGGCCGGCGGGGAGCCGGGCGAGGGCAACCTTGATGGACTGGCGGAGTTCCAGAAGCTCCCCTGCCCGTTCCGGCGCCAGATGTTCGTGGGTGTCGGCCAGGTCCATCGCCTCTGTTAGCGGTTGGGATTCATGACGCTTCTTACGCTTGCGGAGCGTCCAAGCCACATTGACGGTTATTCGGTGAAGCCAGGTCGAGAAGGCGGCATCACCCCGGAAGCGCGGAATGGCCCGCCAGGCGCGGACGAAAGCCTCCTGGGCGACGTCTGCCGCCATATCTGGATTGGCCGTCAAACGCAGAGCCAACGTATACACCTCGTTCTGGTGCAAGTGCACCAGCATTCCGAATGCGTCTCGATCTCCTTGTCTTGCAAGGTCAACGAGCCGCGCTACCTCGTGTGATTCGACCCGTGGCTCGGCCACATCGTTACCCAGACCTGACGTTCACGGTAGCTGCCACGTGCTCGATTCTCGTGGATGTCAATCTCATCGCCAGGGTGGCTCCGCCAGCTCTGACCTCCTTGACACGACCCTCGACCGCCGCCTGGGTGGCGGGTAGCAGCGGTGCTCGGAACCGTATCCGGCATGCCGCGAGAGGCACACTGCCGGTTACCGTTCGTGTGGCCCCCTGAATGACCCATGCCGCCATCAAGAGGCCATGGCATATGACTCCTGGCAGGCCAGCACGCACCGCCGACTGGTGATCCCAGTGGATCGGATTCCAGTCACCAGTTGCCGCCGCGTAGCGAACCAGCTCCATACGGCTGGCGGATTTCGCCATGGTGGGTAACTCTCCGCCCTCGGCGGGAAGCTCGATCGCCGCGGGCCGATCTGATTGCCCCCGCTCGGACGGCTCTGGTTCGGCGGACTCAAGTCCCGGCTCCGGATCCTCGGCAGAAAGGAGAAACATGGAGTCTGCCTCTGCGGCGAGTGCTTCCTCGGGTCCGAGGGCGGTAGTGAGCCAAACAAACGCCGTCTTGCCCCGCCTTCGGAGCTTTCTCAATCGGGCCGTGACGGCCAGGTCGGCGCCCAGCGGCAGAGGTCCAAACCACCGAAAGGCCTGCTCGCCGTGCAGTATCGACTGCGCCTCGGCCGTGACGTCGGGATGATTGAGAAACGGCGCAGCCGCAGCGAAGAGACCGGCGGCAACGAAGGCCGGCGGAGCGGCTCCGGTCCAGCGGTCGGGATCGTCGGTGGTGGTGGCTATGAACTCCGTGACCCGCTCTCGTCCAGTCCGGAAGCGGTAAGGACCAAAGGGTTTATCGAGAAGATCGTCGAGCACTTCGGCTCTACGCGCCGGAGCGGGCCCGGAAGCCCGCTCCCGCTTTCAGACCCCGCAAGCCTCCGCCCGCTGGATCCCCGCTCACGGTACCACCGGCCACCGAAAGGCGGAGGACGATCGAGCGCCTCCTCAGCGGGTCTCCCGATGGTCCGTGTGTCGACGGCACCATGGGCAGTACTTGGATAGCTCGAGGCGCTCGCGGCTGTTGGTTTTGTTCTTGGTCGTTACGTAGTTGCGCCGCTTACAAACCTGGCAGGCCAGGGTGATCGGCGGGCGCTTATCAGAGGCCATTACTCGCTTTGCTCGTTTGTGGTTAGCGGTTTCGTGTCAATGCACGCGTCATTTTCCGACGCGGCGATTGACATGAACTGTGCCGTGTTCATTTGAGGATTTTGGTTACTCGTCCGGCGCCGACGGTGCGGCCTCCTTCCCGG